>NZ_JBHINS010000087.1:0-32058 GCF_042195095.1 Bartonella sp. CL435QHHD | reverse complement strand
AGCCATATTCAAAAGCAGATAAGTTGGAAGCATAATGATGGCTACCACCATAAGCATGCAGAAAAAAGGCTGTCTTTTCATTATCCTTCCCAAAGGAATGAAAAGCATTCCGCATTGTCTCTAATGTCTTATTTTGCGTGGTCATATCCACTAAACCAGCATGAAATAAGGCATTTGGCAAAAGAAGGTAAGTTGGAACCTGTGGAACAACAGCTCTAATTTGGAGATTAGACGAGGAATCCAAAGGGTCAGAAGACCCAGAAGGCTTTGGTTCAACAGGGGCAGAAGGAGGAGGAACAGAATCTGGAGATGAAGTGTCCTCCGGAACAGAGAGCTCAGATGGACGAACCTCATCAGTAGAATCTTCAACTGGAACAAACGGTGCAGGCATAGGTTGCACAAAAGAATGGTCCTCTGGAACAGTTGGTACAGAAGGACGTACAGGTTCAACAGGGGCAGAAGGAGTGGGGACAGAATCTGGAGATGAAGGAGATACCGGAACAGAAGACGGTGATAGAAACTCTATGAAATGATTATTAGATGGAATTTTCTAGGAAAAAAACTGCAGTTTAGAAGGCTGCTAGTAGGCAACCTTGCTCTTTAGAGAGGGAAATCAAAAAAATTTTATTTAGAAAAATAGTGTTGAATTCCATTCTTCTGATCGTAGGAATAAATCGTTGTTTTAATGATGATATCAGCTATTTTTTGCCGAATTTTTAAGAAAAATGCTTTTGTGGAAGTATGTAGCCTATATAGATGTTGATAGGGAGTGGGTTTTCGGTCTTAGGGGTGATGTTTTTATTCTTGTATGGGGGTAGCAATGTTAAAAGGTCAAAAAACATGTCTAAGGTATTTTCTTGTCTAAAGGGGGGAAGGAAAGGAAAAGGGAAGATTTAATGATTACGAAGATTTTAGGAGACTTTGGGGGGGAGATTAGGGAGATAGGATTTCTGAGAGCTCTAGAGATGCAAGGGGATAAGATTTCTGGAGGATTGTGTGGGCATTCTTTATCGGCGATGATTGCGCTTTTGGGTGCTTAATTTAATCAGTGATCTTGATTATACCACATTCACCATTTTCGCTACCGAAGGAGAGGTTTTGCCCTTCTTGATCCCAGTTAAGTGCTGAGATAGCGCTTTTCCCATAACCTTTTAGAAGGACTTCTTTTCCATCATGAAAATGTGCCGCTAAAATCATTCCATCATTGAAGCCTATTGCTACAATTTCTTTGTTTGGGTGGCATGAAACGGTGCTAACAAGCGCATTTGCTCGTGTGCCTAGTTCTAGAGGTGTTTTTCCCATGGGGCCGTCTTTTGTATGAAAGGGCCAAACAATTGCGGCAGAGGCACCTGATGTTGCTAGCCATTTTCCTTTTGCGCTCCAAGACCAGCTTTTGACTTTGCTTGGGTAGCCACTCATCCGTAAATGTTGATTATCAGTGAGACGCCAACCGTGTAAGGCGTTTTCTTGCATCGTGGAAATGACATAGCGGTTGTCTGGTGAAAAGGTGACGCCACAATGAGCTCCTTTCCATACCAATGTGGTGGGAGATATTTGCGTTGATAACCAATGAAGAGTGACGCCATTGTAATGGGCAACGGCAAGTCGTAAACCCTTTGGGGCAAAAGCGAGTCCTTCTACACTACGTTCATGTGTGAGCTCTTGTTGTTCTTTTCCAACATGCGCAAATGCGAGACGTGAGGAGGAAAAAGCAAAAGCTTTTTGTGGACCAAAAGCAACGTTGTTTATCCATTTGCGTTCTTTTTGGCTTAACACTTCCGTGTGATCTGCTGCGGTTGTTTGACAGACTTTTCCATCTTCTCCACCGGTGATGATCGCGGTATTGTCATGGGAAAAATGGCTTGAAATTATTCCTTGGTGAACTTCAACGATTTGTGGGGCTGGATTAAAAAAAACAATGAAACCTTCTACGGAAACAAAGGCTGGTTTATTGCCTATAAAACCGCAGGAAAGGCAGTAACTTTTGAGATCATAATGGGTAATGTTTGGCATTATCACTCACTTATGCGCAATTTTCAAAACCAGTTTTTAATTTTTCAGCATCAAGAGAGCGTCCTATAAAAACAAGGCGACTTTCTCGTTTTTCATCTTCACGCCATGGGCGTTGATGTTGTCCCTCAAGAAGCATATGTATTCCTTGAATGACGTAACGATCATCGTCTCCTTGAAAGGCGATAATGCCTTTAAGGCGCAATATATCAGGTCCTTGTTGCTGTGTAACCTGCTGGATCCAAGGGAAAAACTTTTCTGGTTGCAGAACATCTGTTTTTAAACTTACAGAAGTGATGGTAATATCATGAATGGGGGATGCGTGATGATGGTCATGATCATGATTACAATCGGGACCACATACATGATCTGCGTGATGATGGTCAAGAAAATGGGGATCATTATCTAAAGTGCGTTGGAGATCAAAGAAGCCACGATCGAGGAGTTTATCAACAGGGATGTTAACGCGCTCTGTTGTGTAAATTATGGCTCTGGGATTAATGGCGAGAATAAGGGATTCAGCATGGCTGCGTTCTTGTTGGGTGACAAGATCAATCTTATTTAAAAGAATAATATCCGCGAAGGCAATTTGATCTTCAGCTTCACGACTTGTTTTCAGTTGAGAGGGAAAATGCTTTGCATCAACGACCGCTATGACACTGTCGAGAGCTGTTTTTTCATGGATAGTATCATCCATGAAAAAGGTCTGTGCTACAGGAACGGGATCAGCAAGCCCTGTCGTTTCTATAATGATCGCATCAAATCGATGAGAACGTTGCATCAGACTTTCCAGAATGCGAATGAGATCACCACGTACGGTGCAGCAAACACAGCCATTATTCATTTCATAAATTTCTTCGTCTGATTCAATGATCAGGTCATTATCAATACCAATTTCACCAAATTCATTGACAATGACGGCATAACGTTTGCCATGATTTTCACTGAGAATGCGGTTGAGAAGGGTGGTTTTTCCAGCACCAAGATAGCCTGTGAGAACCGTAACGGGAAGTTTTTTTGGGTGTGTCGTTTCCATGGAGAGACCCTTTATTGTTCTTTATTGCCATGTGTTTATGTTAAATCGATTGATATCATCAAGTAAATCACGAAGCTGAGACAGAACATGAGAAAAGATTGCTTCACCGGCTTGTGGTGTTGCTTTGCTTGCGTTTCCTGCCGCACCTTGCGTGTTCAGATCTCGCATTGTCCAACCAAAGGCATGAGGACCATAAGCACGTAAATATCGATAATTGGCAATCATATCCGCTTGTTTATTATGAAAATTTTTTGCCTTTTCCATATGGACTTTTTCTGGTGCTAAATAGAGCATGAGAGAGGTTTCGATAAAGCCTCCATGGATATCAAGATGTTGTTGAGACGGCTCTATGAGACCTTGTGGTAAACCAAAACGGCTCCAGCTTGTTGCTACAGCGAGCATGGAAAGGCGCCTTCGTAATTCGGTGATAACGATGCTCATTAAAGGTGAATTGCCTCCGTGAGCATTGAGAAGAAGAAGACGGTTGATCCCTTTGTGATAACAGTTTTCACCAATCTTTATCCATCGCTTAATCGCATCGGAAAAGGTAAGAGTTTGTGTACCTGTAACATCCATATGTTCTATAGAATAGCCAATCTTTTCAACCGGTAAAAGTGCGATATGAAACTGCTCTTTTGTTTGTAAAGTGAGGGCTTTTGCAAAAGCTTCAGCAATAATCCAGTCGGTTTCGAAAGGAAGGTGCTCTCCGTGATATTCGTGTGCGCCCAAAGGTAAAAGAGCGAGAAAAGGCTTGTTAGATACCATAAATTATTGCCTAAAAGAGAAGTTAACATAGACAAAGTGATCGAAGGTGCTGTCACTATTTAATCTATCTATAAGAGAAACGCAAATAGGCGTCTTTTTACATCACATATGGATGCATAAAAATGAGAGCTTTGTTAAAAATAGAGAAGCTTTTATTGAGCAATGCCAACGCAACTTTTCTGTAATATTAGGCAATCTTTCTCAAGATAGTTGTCTTTTGTAAGTATTTCTGATGTATATTATCATTTTTTAATAAATAAATATTTATGCATATTAAATACTTCACATAAATAATGAAAAATTATTTTTCATTATTTATTAAAAATGTAATTTTTTCTGTAAATTACATATTCTTTTTTATTATAGAGCGAGGATAATCAAAGTATTTCTATTATTGCAATAGTACAGACTTTTGTTGCAATCAGGAACTCTATTAAATTATCTGTATATTACAAAAGAATAGAAATATTTGTTGATTGATTTTACTTTGGATAGTGTCTTAACAGATTTTAGTGTTCATGAGAAAAAATAAATATAAAGGGAAGAATTCACGTAAGATGAATTTGTAATCTCATAGAGCAGTTTATAAGATGATTCAGTAAGAAACACCGTTGGATACATAATAAACAGAACGCCATTGTGTTGCACATTGACGCTTTTGTTTTAAAGAAACATTTCTCAAGGTATCCAAGCCTATTTTGCAACGGCGCCCGTGAATAGTATAACGGTAAAGCCTTATAATATAAAATCTATTGTGTTCCACCATATTTACACTTTTAAAGTAAAAATGGGTATCATCATTCACTTTGCTAGTTTTCAATACTGTGTTAACAGCGCTTGTTAGTTAAAATACCTCATAAGTGATATTTTCCTTTCTTCAAGTGTGTTTACACACACACACCGATCTCGTTTGTGATTTGCAAGTGAAGAAATTTGATTGATTCAATATAAACAGAGTTAAAATTAAGAGATTTTTATAATCGTCAGCTTTCTCATTCAACATGCAAAACAATAAATTATTATTATAGATTAATATTTTGCGATTAAAGTGATCGGTTGATGAATTTATCATTCAATATCAGTTTTCATGGCGTTATTTTTTCAATGTGCTTACTTAAGTTGGTATTTTAAAAATGCAATTTTTTAGTAAGTTTCTCTATTCCTTTTCTTTCAAGAATTTGATTAATTCTTTATTATTATTATTTATTTTGCACAAATTGAAGACAGTTATGTGAATATTGCTAAAAATTTCGTTCAAAGAGAATTATTTGTTACTAATATAGAGTAAATATAATTACTTAAAATATAAATATGGTTGTGATCTACAATATTGACGAAAAATATGGAATAACTTTTATGAAAATTAAGAAAGAAAGTTTTTTTAGTATTTTGGGGATCATCTCATTTTTCATGACTCTCTTTTTATCTGGTTTTAGGTAGTTTGTTGGTGTTCTAGTATTGCTTATAATTTTTTTGTAAATCTGATAGATTTACTTATTTCATGCGTTTGTTTTATTAGGTTTGAAAGTCAATATTTTGTGTTCTTTATGCTGTATGGGATAAAGGGGGCTGAATTACCTTTTTTAAGATGCTAGCAGTATTTTTTTCTTTTTATATATCAGTAAAAGTTGAGAATCATTTTATTAACGTCTCTTCCATTTGAAAATAGAGATCTTAATTGCTTTTTATAATTTATACCTGTTTTATAGAAAAAGAGTACACTATTTTAAGGTTTATTTATTAGGATAAACTTGTTTTAGATCAAGGTTTTTATTCGATACCAATTTTATGTTTCAATATTACTTATGAGTTATATAATAAAAGATTCACTAACAATATTCTATTTTTGTTTTTATTTAAATAATATATAAGTATTATCATTATATTGACAGTTTTAAATGATATAGTTCTTTAAAACTTCATTTTAAATTATTTATAAAATCTCTATTATTTAACTTTTTAAATGAATTTGTTTTTTAATATTTATTATAATGAGAAATTTTATAAATTATTATTACTTTGAAGAATAGAAATAAAAAATGACAAAATATTACTGTTAGTATCTTAAGTTATTATAATGTAAAAGGAATAAATCGTTTTTATCATTTATTGTTTTTTGTGTATTTACATGTAATACATAATGTGTTATATTGTAATAACAAAATTACATATAATATTTTATTATGTCTGATTATATAAATGATTAAATATAAGTTTTGTTTTTTATATATGTGAAGATTACTTCATTTTTTCAGTGAAGAAAAAGAGGAGCAAAGAAAGCTATGTTTAAAATATTTAAAAATCGTGTATGTTCATTCACTTTTACACTATTTATTCTTTTTTTTGTACAAACTATAGCGGGAAATGCAAGTTTTTTAAAAAATCAATTTCAAGAGAGAATGGCAATTACTATTTCTACATTAGAAAAAAATGTAGCTATTAAAACTGTGAATAGAGCAGTTATTCAAGGCGTTGAGGAACAAGATGGTATTGCTTTGGGGAAAGCTGAAAAAGCTGCTGCCTTTTCAGGTTCAGCTTTTTGGGGGGGGGTAGGTATTTTATCACTTCTTGCTTCTTTATGTATTGGGGATGTATTAGGTACTGTTTTATCTCTTTGGGGAATATTCGTTACACTTTAATAGAAAGATCATCGATAAAGTCGATGACTTTTTTGTTCATTTCATTATGTTGAAAAAAATACATACTTGAAATCATTTATACTGTATTTGATAATAAAATTACTATTCTTAATAATAAATGTAGCTTTTATTAACATTATTAAAGTTCAATGTTTTACATTTATATTTTTTTTACAAAGTAGTGTAACCTGATTTTTTATAGTCTATGGTTATTATCCTAGTAATAAGGCTAGTATACTCACTCTCTTTAACAGCCTTTTAATATTGTCTACCTTCTCTCATATGAAGATTATTCATCAAAGGTATATTTTATCCTTTTTAAATTTTTTATCTTTCATAAGGGGATAAAATAAAAAATATCCCTGTATTCATGGCTCTCATGCAATAAGAAAAATGAGAAATTATTATTTATCATTTCAAATTTGTTTGATGTTAAATCCATCAAAAGTATTTTTTACGTATAACAAGTTGTGTTCGTGTATGGACAAAATTATTAAAGAAAAAAAGAGTAAAAATTCTTCTCATTAATCATCTCAAGTGCTATGCGCTGTTGTAATATTGGCAAATAAAATGATGATGCCAGTTTGTAGCTTTATAGAGCAAAGATAGTGATACACAATGAACCTTATGCCATCTCATGGGGTGGTTTATACTGTCGCATTTACGGGACATATTGTGAGAGCGAAGTGGTGATGTGCGTCGTTGGAAAATGCTTTTATTAAAACAGAAGCCTGAATTTTTGATACAAGTGTATTCTGGGTTGTTCTGTTGCGTAAGGGAAGGATACTGTTAAGTAAAGTAATTTAGGAGTGTTTATAGCTTAGCGGAAGAAGGGCAATGAAGTAAAAGGTCTTGTTTAGCACGAAGACGTGCAATCCATTGATCTTCACGAATAGCAGTATTATGTACTGTAATGAGTTCGTTTTTTTTAATTGCGGCTGTTACTGTTGCTTTTTCCAAAAGACCACAAGGAATGGCGTGGTGAGCGCGTGCTTCTGCAATGTTCATTATCCAAGCACGATAAGTATAAAGACCGATAAAGTCTAGCTGATCACCTGGATGTAAATCTTTTTTAGCAACAGCACAGACTTCTACTACGGGATGGCTAAGAGGAACCATATCTTTTTTGCCATAAAGCATAATACGTGCGCAGGTGAGGGGAACTTCCATTGCTGTTAAATGATAGGGGCGATGAAAGGTGAAGTAAGGCCCCTGACCAATTTTTAAATCTTCCATACGTTCGCGTAAACGCGGGTGTGCTATTTCGGCAATGACAAAGACACCAGGTGAAACACCTGGACCTATTGAATAATCTACAACACCATATTGCTGTAAAATACCCCCATCTTGTTTTGGAATAAGCACTTTGTTTAAATCTTGTAGCGCTGCTCGTGGTCCATGCATTCCTGGGCAATCGGGGAGAAGTCCGGTGGCATTGGCAATGGCTGCCATTTCAACCATCGTTTTGGAACCATCAATAAATTCGACCAACATGCGCACATTCATATTACGCCGGTATGCTTCTTCTTCGTAAGCGTCAGGTGTAGCATCAAAGCGCAGAGGATTATTTTTTCCTTTACCCGCTGCAACAATCTTATGTCCAAGGGCTGAAACAAATTCTATGAGTTCCATACAAGCAGTTGGTTCATCGCCGGCACCAAGTGTATAAATGAGCCCTCGTTTTTCTGCTTCATGTTTGAGATAAGCACCAATTGTAACATCTGCTTCAACATTCATCATGACAAGATGTTTGTTATTCTCAAGCGCTTTGATACCAATTTCTGCTCCTGCTTCGGGATAGCCTGTTGCATCAACGATAATATCAATTTGTTCATGACGTAAAACAAGGTTAATATCATCTGTTGCTGCAATCAAACCTTTTTCAATGTTTTGCGTGAGAGCATAAGTATTTTCAACTTCACAGACATGTCCACCCTCGCCATAGGCTAGTGTAGCGGCATCAAAAATACGTGACGGCGTTCTAGTGGCTACAGCTGCGACTGTTATACCATCCATATGTGCAATACTTGATAATAAATCTGTGCCCATTTCACCACAACCAATCAGTCCAATACGGATGGGAGGATGCTTTTCTGCACGTTGTTTTAAATCATGCGCTAAACCTGTTAGGTTCACATTGCTTGCCATTCTTTTTTCCCATTTGAAAACTATTCTGCTAAAGAACTTTTCTCATTCATAAAGTGCATTTGTTTTTAAGACAATTAATCTTTTATTCTTGATGCTCTAATCAATGGATTTTATAAAAGCAAGAGGGGTGGTTGCTTTTATCAAATAAAATAGGAATAGCGTTATGCAGCAAAAAATAGCAGTACAAGATGTCACCAGTTTTATTGGGAAAGAAATGGGATTATCGGAGTGGCGTCTTGTTACACAGGATATGATTAATCAGTTTGCATGTGCTACAGATGATCATCAATGGATACACGTTGATGAGGAAAAGGCTAAAAAGACACCTTTTGGCGGCACGATTGCTCATGGTTTTTTAACATTATCGCTTTTGTCTACGCTCGCTTATGAGGCGCTTCCAGAGTTAGAAGGGAGCACAATGGGGATTAATTATGGTTTCGATAAAGTACGCTTCATGAGTCCTGTGAAAACAGGGGTACGGATACGTGCGCGTTTTGTGTTAGACGACGCAGAAATTCGCCCTTCTGGTCGAGTGGTTTTCCATTATGGGGTTACGGTGGAAATTGAAAAGTTAAAAAAACCAGCTCTTACAGCTCAATGGCTTATTGTTGCTATTTTGGAAGAAAAACCTTCCAATATCTAGATTATTTGAGTGCTTTATTTTATAAAATTTTTATACAATTCTATTAGAAGTTTCTTCAATGATAATATTGAGAATAATCTATAGGATGATAGATATAGTGGAGCTATCATAGCGTTGATAGCCATAGCAGGTTGCTATTTTCCTAGATTGTTTTGAAGAGGAGTTTCTTAATGAAGATAGTGCATTGCTTCACGCTTTTGTTTATAGCGTTCTTTAATGGGATCATACCCATCACGTAAAACAGAACGCTTCAAATGGAATATACTTGCGTTGTCAATTCACGGGCTTATTTTAAAGAAACATCTCTCAACGCTTGTTACACCCATTTCGCAATGGCGCCTGTGAATGGTATAATGATAAAGCCATTGAGCACCCCTATCTTTATGCTTTGTAAAGAAGAAAGCCGACACCATCATATTATATGCTAACCGCCAATGTTAAGACAGGTCTTGGCGCTTGAGATAATTCATAAGAGGCATGCCTGCCTTCTTTTCTTATATAGTTTTTACTCACCCAGCTCTTCCCGCTTGTAACGTGCAAGCGAGAGGTTTTGGTTGATTCTATATAAGTTCAATATGTTCTCTAAGGTTGGGAAAGGTCGTGACCAATGTCTTAATTTGACATGATAATTTATCATTTTTATGTTAAGAGAGAGTCTCACATACTGTGAGATCTCTTATTTTATCCCCTTTTATATTCAATCAATTAAAACTATTTTCTTTCATTTTACAAACGGATGGGAAGAGATAAAAACTGTTTAAGAAAAAAGTTTCTAATCTCTTATGAGCGTTTTCGATAGGCAAGGGGGAAGCACTTTGGAAGTGGCAAAGAGGATGATGGTATTGGCATGTGAAATTCTAAGTCTTTTAATGTTTTGTTTTATCAAGTTTTTGTACGATTTTATCAGAAGTCCATTGGGTTATAATATTGAGCATGATCAAAAGGATGATGACGATGGTCATGATGAAGGTATTATAGCGTTGATAGCCATAGCGGATTGCCATATCCCCTAAACCGCCTCCACCAAGATATCCAGCAAGTGAGGTGGCTCCTATGAGAGAAATGACCATGACTGTAAAACCTGTAATCAGGCTAGGGAGAGCTTCAGGAATAAGAACATGTCTGATAATTTGAAGACGGCTTGCCCCCATAGAGCGGATCGCTTCAATAAGACCGTTTTCAACGGTTTTAAAAGAGAGTTCCGCCATGCGTGCATAAAAAGGGATAGCTGAAATGGTCAGTATAAAAATTACAGCAGGCATTCCTATCCCTCTTCCTACAACGATACGCGTAACGGGAAGAAGATAAAATGCAAGAATAATAAAGGGAATGGCACGAATACTGTCAATGATCATGCTTAAAGGGCGATTGATGAGAGATGAGGAAAAAATCCCCCCGCGTGCTGTTGTGTGAAGAAGAAGACCAAGGGGAAGCCCTATAATAAATGCCATAAAAGAAGCACTAAGTGTCATCAATATTGTATCAATAACAGCTTGGGGAAGTTCATGAGACAGAACATTAAACATAGCCTAAGACCTCACAATATCGTCCTTTTTTCGTTAACCATTGAACAGCTTTTTCTAAAGCTTCTTTATCTTCTCCAGGAAGAGCCAAGAAGAGTCTCCCGATGGTTTCATCTTGAACTGTATCAATGCCACCATGCAAAATACGTGCTTTTAAACCACTCTCATTTTCTAGAAGATGAAGAAAAGGCTGCTGGGCAATTTCACCGGCAATATTAATTTCAATGACAGCTTCTCGTCCGATTGGTTTGAGATTTTTCGCAAATTTTTCAGGAAGTTGCGGGGTGACAAGCTTGAGCATGGCTATGGTTGTATCGTCTTGCGGTGATGTAAAGATGTCTTTCACACGTCCTTCTTCTACAATGTTCCCCTGATTAAGAACAACAACGCGATGCGCTATGGTGCGCACAACTTCCATTTCATGGGTGATGAGCACAATCGTGAGATTGAGGTGTTTATTAATATCAGCAAGGAGCTCTAGAATAGATTGTGTTGTTTCAGGGTCAAGAGCAGAGGTAGCTTCATCTGATAACAATATTTTAGGATTAGCAGCGAGCGCACGAGCAATGCCAACGCGTTGTTTTTGCCCCCCTGACAATTGTGCCGGATAGCAATATTCTTTCCCAGATAACCCAACCAATTCAATCAGTTCAAGGGCACGTTTGTGGCGTTGTTTTTTACTTACACCACTTAATTTAAGCGGCAATGCAATGTTATCAAGAATATTTTGCGATGAGAGAAGATTGAAATGTTGAAAAATCATCCCAATTCGTTGACGGTAAGGCGCCCATTCTATCTCTGATAGATTGGAAATATCAACACCTTCAAAAAAAATGGACCCTGCATCAATCTTCTCTAACCCATTTAAACAGCGGATAAGTGTTGATTTTCCTGCTCCACTGCGCCCAATAATGCCAAGGATTTCACCAGCATGGATATTTAAAGAGAGATTATTAATTACCGGAATACCAGCCGTTTTGTTAAAACAACGGCTGATGTTTTTTAAGGAGATAAGAGTAGGTTTTTCCATTCACAATTACTCGGACATTTGGCACAATTACTCGGATATTTGGCACAATTACTCGGATATTTGGCACAATTACCAAGATGTTTGGGCGGTTTTGCCAAAAATCTCTTTGATTTTTGCACGGATAAGATCGTTATTGTAAGCGGCAACTAATTTTTTAACCCATGGCTCATCTTTTTCGCTCGTGCGTACAACGATGATATTATCATAAGGATTATTTTTTGCGCTCTCCCATGCGACTACATCTTTTTCGAAGTTTAATCCGGAAACAATAGCCCAATTTGTGTTTATAATTGCAAGATCAAAATCGTCAATAGCTCGCCCTAACATACCGGCATCGAGCTCACGAATTTGCAGGTTTTTAGGATTTTCGATAATATCAAGCGGAGATGCAAGAATATTATGAGGATCTTTTAATTTAATGAGACCTAAAGAATTGAGAAGAAGTAAGGCTCTTCCACCATTAGATGGGTCGTTCGGAATACCAACATGTGCACCATCACGAAGATCTTTTAAGTCTTTTATTTTGTGTGAATAAACACCGATTGGAGCAATAAATGTATAGCCGACAATTGAAAGTTTATAGCCACGTTGTTTCATTTGTTCATTAAGATAAGGGGCGTGCTGAAAAGCATTCGCATCGATCTCTCCTGCGTTAACAGCGTCATTAGGCAAAGCGTAATCAGAAAAATAAACGAGTTCAATATCTAAACCGTCTTTTTTAGCCTGTTCAGCAGCAGTTTTCCAAATAATCGCATCCCGCCCTTCCATAATACCAAGTTTGATTTTTGATTTGTCTGTAGCCATGACAAAGACCGTAGATAAAAAAAGAGCAAAGAGAGAGAGGAATAATCCTATAATCCGACTACGAGAAAAAAATTTTAATGTCATGTACTTTTAACTTTCTTTTCCAGGAGATTTTTTGAGGGAAGTGTCAATATGCTCTGTATTTTTTTAGGGAGATTTAAAGTTATACAAGCTTTAGAGAATATTCAATCACTTTTATTTTTCAAAGAGTATTATTTTTCCTTCTATTTTAGTTGTTTTGAGGGCTGATCATCATTCATTCTCAGAAATGCTCTGAAATTCGGGCAATCAATTCTTCTATTGCAATCATTTGTTGAGGGAACCAATGACACTTAAAAAACTTCTTTAAGGGACGATTGGTTGAAGAACCGGACAATCAGATGATGCTTTAGCCGTAAATTCATGAAGAACATACTGCGCAATCAAGATCAAAAGGCCGTGTTCGTGTAGGCGATAAAGAGAGATTTTGTTGCAATGTTGTGGGGTCTTTGGGGGGATAAAGGTTGCTGATCATTGGATTTAAACGCGGCAAATTTTTGTAAAGGCGAAATTTTGCCCTTCACATGTTTTAGAGAGGAAGAAAAATAATGTTAAGAAAGAAATTTTTATCAACAACAATGATTTTATGGGCTTTGGGAGCGTCAGAGGTGGCTGTGACTGCTTTTCACGCAGAAGCTGGAACCATTACAGGAACAGTTGCTCGTGTTGCATCAGGTCAGGTATCTTTACGCACAGGTCCTGCGACAGCTTATAAAGTTATCGCAATGGTTCCAATGGGAGCAAAAGTGCAAATTTATGGCTGCCTATCCAATAAAACTTGGTGTTCTCTTGGTTATCACGGAAAAGTTGGTTGGGCATCTGCACGTTACGTCAATGTTAACAATGTTCCTACCATTGCTTTTAAAAGGATGCCTGTAAAATCAAAAGCCATGGTAAAATCGCCAAAAGAAAAAGTAAAACAGGCTGTTTCCGACTTTAAAGCTCTTCCGGCGATTCAAAAAACACGGAAAAATATGCAAAAACTATACAGAACAGATGTGATTATCGATTCTACAGGTGTTAAAAAAAGGGATGAACGAACAATTTTAAATCCGTCGCAAAAAGCACAAGGCGTTTCTGTAAAGCACGTGAGTGCTTATAATCCCTCCTTTCCTAATAATGTCAATTACAAAAATTTTGAACGTAATGAAACGCGTTACCGTGTCGTGACCTATCCTGCTCGATAAGGGTAAAGTTAATTTCACAACCGGAATGACAAATAGGATCAGCAGCATAAAGCAAAAAATGCTTATGCTGCTGATCCTATTGTACCGTAAAATGGTATTAAGGCGGCAATGCTTAACTTAAGGTGGTGAGGCATTCAAGGATATTCAGAGTAAAATTTGTCAATACCTCGAATTACGGTTCTTTAGGATGGTGATATGAATCCTCAGCTGGAAAAGATTATACTGAAGAGAAGCCGGACTTTTGACAGACCGGTTAGGGCTCTTCATCTTTTCGGACAGGGCATTAATTTGCGGACTTAGGCTTTATCAAATTACGAGAAATGAGCAATTCAGCAATTTGAACGGCATTCAATGCTGCTCCTTTTCTTAAATTATCGGCGACAACCCAGAAAGCTAAACCATTTTCAACGGTGATATCTTCACGAACACGACTAATAAAGGTATCATCTTCTCCGGTACCTTCATAAGGTGTGGTATAACCACCATCTTCGTGTTTATCGATAAGCTGACAGCCTGGTGCATCGCGGAGGAGCGCTTGTGCTTCAGATGCGCTTAGTGGTTTTTCAAATTCAACATGGACGGCTTCGGCATGACCGATAAAGACAGGGACCCGAACAGCAGTGGCCGTTAATTTAATTTTCGGATCGAGAATTTTCTTCGTCTCAACCGTCATTTTCCATTCTTCTTTTGTATAACCATCTTCCATGAAAACATCGATATGAGGAATGACATTAAAGGCAATACGTTTAGTGAATTTTTTTGATGTAATTGGGTCTGCAACAAAAACTGCACGTGATTGTTCGAAAAGTTCGTCCATTCCTTCTTTACCAGCTCCAGAAACCGATTGATATGTAGAGACAACAACACGTTTAATGATTGCAGCATCATGGAGAGGTTTTAAAGCTAAGACCAGTTGAATTGTTGAACAATTAGGATTTGCTATAATATTACGCTTAGAAAAGGCATTTATAGCTTCGCCATTGACTTCAGGGACTATTAACGGAACATTGGCATCATAGCGCCACGTGGAGGAATTATCGATGACGACACAGCCGGCAGCAGCGATTTTAGGGGCGTATTCTTTGGAAATGCTTCCTCCCGCAGACATAAGACAAAAGTCTGTGTCAGAAAAATCGTAAGTATCCAGTGCTTTTACTTTTAAAGTTTTATCTCCATAAGAAACTTCTTGTCCTAATGAGCGTCGTGATGCTAGAGGGACAATTTCATGCGCAGGAAAACCACGTTCTTCTAAAATTGTAAGCATTTCACGACCAACATTTCCGGTCGCGCCGACAATTGCAACTTTAAAACTCATTTTCTATATACTCCTCATGTCTCTCCACATTTATTCCCCGTGCTATACTCAGGAGAGAGTGAGTTGGTCAAGGAACATCATTAAATTATATTTTTGATTTTCAACAACTCAATTTTGTGCACAGCAATCATCATCGTTAGCACAATAAATTGTTTTATTTCAAATGATACGTCTTTTTTAATCTTTCAGAATTGAAAAAATTGAATATTTTACGCTAAGCTATTATCTCTTTAGAAAACACTTTAATTAAGTGAATTCCTTATCTTCTGTCAATTGTTTACCTTCACACTTTTGAATTTTTTAAGGAGGTATGCGTGCTTCATGCCCTCATACCTTAAATGATAGAATTTATGGCACAACAGAATAAACTTAAGTATCCATATATAGATAAATTCTTATGAAAGTTATACATATATTTTTTTCGTGTCTATTTTTTACTTTATATTTCTTATTTTTACTTTAATCCTATTTTGCTATAAATATCAATCTTTGTAGTATGGTGGTATAAGATCTTTAATCTTTCTCGATATATTTAAGTGTTTTTTTAGTGTGTGGGAATATTCTTAGGCTTGTTTGGAGAGCCTTTTGTTTAAGTGATTCATATGAGTGGAAAGCCGTTGAACACTCCCATATTTACGTTTAATAAAAGAGCAAGTTAGCACCATCATACATTTTTTTAGCACCCAATGTCGTTACAGCTCTTGGTATGTGAGACGATTCAATAAGAGGTATGCCTTTTTGTACATTTTTACTCACACGCCAACTTTGCTTGTGTTGTGCAAACAAGAGATTTTGATTGATACAATATAGAACACGTTTGAAATGAAAGAATTTTACGATATTCGAAACACTTATTCAATATCAATAACGTTAGATTATCATTATAAATCAACGTGCTATTTCTAAGTTAAACTCGTTAGAATTCGGATTATTTACAAATCAGATTAGATTAAGAATTTTCATTCTCATGAGGTGTGGGGAGACAGTCACAATTCTTGTCAAGATTATTAAGGACGTTGATTGTCCTTTCAGTGAATTTATGAAAATAAGGGGTCATTTTTTCATCAGAAATCAACTGCAAAATTGCTCTTTGTTTTTTGCGGGTCAGTATTCTGAAATTTTTTAAAAGTAAATATTCTGCTTTGCTTGCTATTCTGTCATCACAATGATAGGGGCTCTCTTCTTTTTTTGCGCTATCAGCATAAAAGAAGGAAACGGGAACATCTAATATATGAGCAATTTCCTGTAAACGTCTTGCACTTACGCGATTTAAGCCTTTTTCATACTTTTGGATTTGTTGGAATGTTACGCCTAAATGACTTCCTAATTGTTTTTGAGAAAAACCCATGACGTTTCTTCTGAAGCGAATTTTTGGCCTAAAGAAATATCGTAAAAATGTAGATTTTTGGCTTTCACTTGATGTCCCCACCGGTTGCGAGCGCCCTCGCATTAGTATTCCGGGGTCTGGCAACACATTGATTTATAATAATAAATCATCCTTTTTCAACTTGAATCATAACTCCGAATATAGTAAGATTTTCTCATCACAAACCCTCTCAGATTGAATCAATTAATATCACTTGCTTGCACGTCAAAAGCGGGGCTGGTGTGTGGGTAAAAATGAGGAAAGAAAGGAGTAAAAATGCCTCTTATGAATCGTCTTAATGCAAGGGCTGTCGCAACATTGGGGGCTGGCAAATATAATGATGGTGCCGGCTTGCTTCTCCATAAGCGTAAAGATGGTGGTGCTCAATGGCTTTATCGTTATACCATTCATGGTCGGCGCCGCGAAATGGGCTTGGGTGCGTTGCGAAATGTTTCTTTAAAAAAAGCCCGTGAATTAGCAAATCAATGGCGTTCTGTTTTGCATGAGGGGCGTGATCCCATTAAAGAACGTGAGAAACAAAAGCGTGAGGCAATAAGTAATCTCCATTATTTAAAAGACATTGCCTTAGATGCTTTTGAAAGTCGTAAAGCTGAATTAAAAGGAGATGGCAAGGCTGGGAATTGGTTTCTACCTTTACAACTTTATATTCTCCCCAAATTAGGCTGTATTCCTATTTCAGAAATTACACAAACAGAGATACGCAATGTTCTTGCTCCCATCTGGCATGCAAAAGCTGCAACCGCAGAGAAAGCAATAAATCGTCTTAATATTTGTCTCAAACATGCTGCTGCTTTGGGGCTGGATGTTGATTTACAAGCAACGATAAAAGCACGGGCTCTCTTAGGGAAACAACGCCATAAAGCACAAAATTTACCAGCAATGGACTGGAAAGATGTTCCTGCCTTTTATCAGTCACTCTGCAAAACAACAACAATGACACAACTGGCTTTGCGTTTTCTTATTCTTACAGGCGTTCGTACACGTCCTTTGCGCTATATGCATGAAGATCAGATTGATGGGGATATATGGACCATTCCTGCTGAAAGTATGAAAGGACGACGCGATGCTACAGAAGAATTCCGCGTTCCTTTATCATCAGAAGCACTAAAAGTGATTAAACAAGCACGCCTTTTATCTCGTAATGGGTTTCTTTTTTCTGCAACCGGTCGTGGTCCCCTTGCACAGAACAGCATGTTACAATACATGAAAAAAACAGGACTTGAAGCCTGTCCGCATGGTTTTCGCTCTAGTTTACGTGATTGGCTCGCAGAAACAACCAATGCCCCTTATGAGGTTGCTGAAACCATTCTAGGTCATACGGTTGGGGGAAAAGTGGAGCGTGCCTATCGTCGGACTGACTATTTAGAACAGCGTCGTATTTTTATGGATAGATGGGCTTCTTATGTTACTGATCAAAACAATAAAAGTTGTGGATAGCTCTATGTCTCCATTTTCCTTATTTTATCCATAACGGATGATACAATCACAAATTATTGCTTCTCTTGATAAAAAATCACAAGATATTGTTTTTTTGCTGGAAAAGTTTGCTACGAATTGCTATTTATATATAGTTAATAAACAGTGATTCTATCATTTAATATAAAGGGGATTCCATGATTCCAAACGGACCACTCCTCACAGTACGTGAGAGTGCAAAACTACTTAATATAAGCGTTTCAACACTTTGGCGGCGGGTCGCTGATGGCTCGGTACCAAAGCCTTTAAAGATTGGTTCCTTAGCGCGCTGGTTACAATCTGACCTTTGCGATGTAATCGAAAAGGCAAAAAACCAACGTGGCAACGACGCCGCCTAAAGAAAACTTCGCCTTATAGGACAGACAAAGTATTTCGACTTTCGCAAATCCCGAAATAACAGAATCTGTCCTGTAATGCAAGTAGCAGGAAGGGATTTTATGCATTTTACAAATGCTACAACAAGCAATGCTTATGCATTGCATACAACAGCTCAAAAAATTACTTGTGCATTACGTGGAGTTTGGCATGGGCGTTATGGAATAGCCCGTTGCCCTGCTCATGATGATAGGCTGCCTAGCTTATCCCTTGCCAATGGACATGATGGGCGTCTCTTACTCTATTGTTATGCTGGCTGCTCTTTTAGAGAGATCATACAAGCACTCATTAGAATTGGATTGCTTGGAAAACAAGCTTATGATCAGACGCTCTCTTTCTCCAAACAGTTTTGTGCTGATCTCAAACGAGCAAAACAGAAAGCAGAGAGAGCAAAAGCAATTTGGCAACAAAGCCAACCAATCAAAAATACTTTAGCAGAAACCTATTTACGCATGCGGGGTATTACATGTGATTTGCCTGCTGATTTACGTTTTCACGACAAGTGTCTATACCCCTCTGGGGGTACACTGCCCGCGTTGGTGGCTCTTGTTAAGGGCGCTGGCTCTTTCGCCATTCATAGAACCTTTTTACAAGCCAATGGCTGCAAAACAGACCAAAAACCAGCAAAAGCCATGTTGGGATCTGTAACGGGTGGTGGGGTGCATTTAAGCCAAGCCAATCCAAAACATTTGGTCATTTGTGAGGGCATTGAAACGGGTCTGGCTCTTTTGTCTGGGTTGTTATCTGAGCCTGTGAATTTATGGGCGTCTCTTTCAACCAGTGGCATGATGCGTGTGAATTTACCCCCTACAAAAGGGCGTCTCACCATTGCAATGGACGGCGATGATGCGGGTCGTAAAGCAGGTTTTACCCTCGCTGCGCGTGCCTATAACCATGGCTTTGAGGTCTTTATGATGCAAGCTCCAAAAGGAACGGATTTTAATAACGTATTACTTTCTTAAAAGAGGGAAACTATGAAAGATAGTAATTTACAAAACAATAATGAAAATACTCCCGTCAATGATAACGATAATGTCTCTTTAAACGAAAATACTTGTTTAAAAGCCATTCCTTATGAACAAGCCTTGCAACAAAATGGTTGGGGGCAATTAAAACCGATTGCTACGGCTCTCTTACCTGTCGAGCCTTTTAGCTTATTACAGCTTCCAATGCCATTAATGGACTATATTTATGAGGTTGCCGATCTTCAACAATCTTCTATCGATTTTATTGCTATCTCTGCTTTATGTGGCTTGGCTGCTGTGATTGGCAATGGCGTGCGGATTGCTCCCAAAAAACATGATAATAATTGGAAAATTGTTCCTAATCTCTGGGGTGCTCTTGTGGGGCAACCTTCAACACTCAAAACACCTACCATGCAAGCCGCTTTAACTCCTCTCTATGCCTTTCAAGAGGAATGGCATCAAGAATGGTTAAAGAAGAAAGAACAGCAAGAAAAGAAAGATATTCTTATTGAATTAGATAAACGAGAAAAGAAAAAACAAGCCTATAAAGCACTCAAAGATCAAGATGAGGAACAAGCCCTTGCCCTTCTTTCACAATCTATTGAACACAAAGAAAGTGATGATAACACTCTTGATAAACGACGTCTTATTGTCAACGATGTGACTGTCGAAAAGCTTGGGGAACTCTTAAAAGAAAACCCCCGTGGTCTCTTGATGGTACGAGATGAATTGGCTGGGTTTTTAGCTAATATGGAAAGAAAGGAATACCAAACAGACCGTGCCTTTTATCTAACAGCTTTTAATGGCAATACGTCATACACCTATGACCGTATTGAACGTGGAACCATTCATATTCCCAATGCAACCATTTCCATTATTGGGGGCATTCAACCCTCACGCATTATTCCCATTATTCAAGCCATGTGCCATGGAATAAATGATGATGGTTTCATGCAACGATTTCAAATGATTGTATGGCCCGATGAACGAAAAGAGCGGTTATGGGTTGATAGACCTCCCAATCAAAAGGCATGGGAAAGCTATCAAGGGGTCTTTCGTTCTCTTTATGATAAACCGTTAGGCTCACCAAAGCATCCGATAACCATACACTTTTCTACTGATGCCCAAGAGATCTTTCGTGTATGGTGGGAAGATTTTCAGAAAAAAATAAATAGTGGTCATTTCTCTACAAATTTACAATCGTATCTTTTGAAAATGGATAAAACCATACCAACACTTGCGTTGATTTTTGAATTGACCGAAGGGGGTCGTTTTGAAATCAATAGAAATGCTCTTGAGAGAGCCTTGTATTGGGAAAAATATCTGTTAAGTCATGCCAAACGTCTTTATGCGGCGCATGATACATTAGCAACAGAAAGTGCAAACTTGCTTGTCAAGCGCTGTGATTGTTTACCTAATGTTTTTACTGCACGGGATGTTTATAAACGTGATTGGAAATGTTTAAAAGACAATGAAGCTGTGAAGCAAGCTTTAGAGCTTTTATGCCGTTGCAATTATATTCGTGAAATCTCTGGAGACAATAACTCCCAAGGCGGTCGACCTACCATACGCTATGAATGGCATCCTTTAGTGAAAAGTCATAAAACATTTCAATGAATGAATTTTAAATTCCAATAAAACATATAACTTATGTATTCATAAAATGAAACCTTCAAAACACTTCCCATCTATTGGTTTTGGAGGTTTTGGGGGTTTTGGAGGTGCTTTTTATTCCCCTCTTTATATATTTTAAAAATCAAAATAAAAGTCACTATATTTCAATATGTTAATTTTTATCAACTTTTCAAAAAACAATCTATATCAACATTACAACCTGTAAATTCAACTTATAGCATAGGTTTTGTAGGGGTTTTGGGGGTATAGGGGGGGTATATGCTTTTTATCTTTCTTACAAAGCAAGCAATAAAAGCCTATCAAAACATACATTCTGATATCTTAAAAGCACATATCAAATTTGTCTTTTTTCCATAAAACGAACAGCAAATTTCACTATTTTGCTGATTTTACCTCATGTCATAGGCTGTGGATAAGTAGCCTTTAATAAAATTTCTTTTTAAGCAGGTCGTGGGTCTTTAGCACCCTTTTTTTATTTTATTATTGCTATTTGTTTTAAATAGATCTAGCAGATTCTATTTAAAGTTTTTTGACATCGATAGATCAACGCTTATATAGCGGTGGGGTTTTATTATAAATGCTTCAATCTCATAACAAACCACTGACATTACGCTCTCTGTTACAATCCTACCGTGATCATACAGAAAATGCGCGCGATAGAGGAACTTCTTTTGAAAAGTTTGTAATTGCTTATTTGACGCAAGACCCTCTGCAATGCCAAGAATATGAAAAGGTTCAAACCTATTGTGAATGGGCAAAAGAGCATGGGGAAGATGGACGTGATATTGGCATTGATCTGGTTGCTAAAATTCGTGATGAAGAAGGATATGCCGCTATTCAATGTAAGTTTTATAGTGCAAATCATCAGATCAAGAAAGAAGATATTGATAGCTTTATAGCAGCGTCTGGCAAGAAAATATTCACACGCCGTATTCTGGTTGATAGCACCGAAGGTAATTGGAGTAACAATGCCGATCTCACCTGTGAAGGACAAGGAGTCCGCATTCAACGGATTAATCTTTTTGATCTGGAAAACAGTCAAATAGATTGGGCAACCTTTGAAAGCAAAGGGGAAGCTACTCTTAAGAAAAAAGAACCGAAAAAGCTTTTAGATCATCAACAAGAAGCGCTTAAAGCTGTTTGTGAAGGGTTAAAAGAAGCAGACCGCGGCAAGCTGATTATGGCGTGTGGAACGGGAAAGACCTTTACCAGTCTGAAGATAGCAGAAGCTCTTGCTGGTCAAGGTAAACGTGTTTTATTCCTTGTCCCCTCTCTTTCTTTAATGTCACAAACAATAAGAGAATGGACAGCAGATACAGCAATACCCTTGCGTTCCTTTGCCGTGTGTTCTGATACACAAGTTGGCAAACGTCGTAAAGCCCAAGATGATGCTGCCGAACTCGATGTCTCGGATCTCGCTCTACCAGCAACAACAGATTCTCAAAAGCTTGGAGAAAAAGCCAATAAGGTTTCTCCTGATGCCATGACAGTGGTCTTTGCTACCTACCATTCGATACAAGTGATTTCGGATGCGCAAAAGAAATATGCTTTACCGGAATTTGATCTGATCATTTGTGATGAAGCACACCGTACCACTGGAGCTGTGTTAGGAACAGACAAGAGTGAATCTGAGTTTATCAAGGTTCATAATAATAGCCTTATTCGGGGCAAGAAACGTCTGTATATGACAGCAACCCCTCGTATCTTTAGTGATAATGCCAAAAAACAAGCTAATGAGATTGATGCTGTTCTGGCTTCTATGGATGATGAAGAGCTTTATGGAAAAATCCTTTATTCTTATAGTTTCTCCCATGCTGTAAAAAATGGACTTTTAACGCCTTACAAGATTATCGTTTTAGGTGTTGATGAAGGAGAAGTGAGTAAATCTATCCAGCATCTGATGACAGATGAGAATTATGAACTTATTCTTGATGATAGAACAAAGATCATGGGTTGTTATCAAGCTCTTACCAAAATGGATCTGAAAATTGATCTTGGGGATGATACAAGACCCATGCACCGGGCTTTGGCTTTTTGTAGAGATATTGATACTTCTGAACGCATATGTAGAACATTCAACGATGAAGAAGTTAAGAAAGATTTACGTAATCTTCATGAAAACCATAAAAATATTCCCCCTCTTAACTGTCAAGTAGATCATATTAATGGAAAATCTGGTGCCAAAAACCGTACGATAAAACTTGATTGGTTGAAAGAAGATGCGGGTGAGAATGTCTGCCGTATATTAACCAATGTACGCTGCCTTTCAGAAGGTGTTGATGTTCCTTCCCTTGATGCGGTTATGTTTTTACACCCGCGTAAAAGCCAAGTGGATGTGATACAGGCGGTAGGACGTGTGATGCGTCGTGCAAAAGGCAAAAAGATGGGCTATATCATTTTGCCGGTTGGTGTTCCTGCTGGTGTTTCACCAGAAGAGGCATTAAAAAACAATAAGAGATACAGTGTTGTCTGGCAAGTTCTCAATGCTTTGCTTGCCCATGATGAGAATTTTAGTAAAACCCTTAACCAGATGGTCTTAGGGCAAGACGTAAGCTCTATCATCGACATTGTTACAGTTTCTAAAAAGACCGAATTAGAGAATGTCACCACGGTTATTGACGAAATCACGCTCCACGAAAAATCGGAACAATCCGGACTTCGTATTGGGACACAAGCTCATGAACCGCACCAAACATATGAAGGACAAGGAAGATTGCCCTTTTTTGTTGAGTTTCCCAATGCTCTCAAAACACTGATTGTTAAAAAATCTACTATGAGTGATTATTGGGGCATTTGGGCTGGCAATGTTGCTGAGATTGCACAAAACCATATCACACGCCTTCAAACTATGCTTTCTGATCAAACAAGCGAAGCTTATCATGCCTTTGATGCGTTTTATAACGAATTAAAAAACAACTTAAACAGTGAGATAAAGCAAGAAGAAGCGATTGAGATGTTAGCGCAACATCTTGTGACGCGTCCCGTGTTTGAAGCCTTGTTTGAGGGCAATGAATTTGTACAAAACAATGCCATTTCGCAAGCAATGGAAAAAATCTTAACAGAACTTGATAAAACAAATATTGAGGAAGAATCCAAGGAATTACAAGAGTTTTATGACAGCGTAAAGTTCCGTGCCTCTGGCATTACAGAACCACAGGCAAGACAAAATCTTATTATCAAGCTTTACGAAGATTTTTTTACCAAGGCATTTAAGAAAACCACGGATAGGCTTGGCATTGTTTATACCCCCGTTGAAGTTGTGGATTTTATCATTCATTCTGTTGATGATGTGTTGCGTAATGAGTTTGGAAAAAGCTTAGGGTCACGTGGAGTTTCTATTCTTGACCCTTTCACGGGAACGGGTACCTTTATCACAAGGCTTTTACAATCAAATCTCATAAAACCAGAGGATATGGAATATAAGTTCCGTCATGATATCCATGCCGATGAGATTGTTTTACTGGCTTATTACATAGCAGCCATTAACATTGAATCGACTTATCATAGTTTGAAGAAAGGAGAGTATATTCCTTTCAAACATATTGGTTTAACCGATACATTCCGGATGCTTGAAAAACAAGATCTGATGAGAGGTTTACTAGAGAAAAACAGTGAATATTTAGAACTTCAGAAAAACCTCAATATTGAAGTTATCTTCGGCAATCCTCCTTATTCAACAAAGCAAAAAAACGAAAATGATAATGCAAAAAACACACCCTATCCGATTTTAGATAAACGTATTAGTGAAACTTATGCTGCTCATTCAAAAGCAACCAATATGCAAGCAATTTATGATAGCTATATTCGTGCTATTCGCTGGGCAAGTGACCGTATAAAAGACCGTGGTATTATTGGTTTTGTTACAAATGCCGGTTTTATTAATGGAAGTTCTACGGACAGTCTACGAAAGTGCCTCGTTGAGGAATTTAGCAGCCTTTATATTTTCCATTTACGGGGTAACCAACGAACTTCTGGAGAACTTTCTCGAAAAGAAGGTGGTAAAATTTTTGGTTCTGGATCTCGAGCCCCTATAGCGATTTCCATTCTCGTAAAAAATCCAAATGCACAACAGCGTGGTAAGATATATTTTCGTGATATTGGAGACTATCTCACGAGGCAAGAAAAGCTTACAATGATTGAATCCCTTGGAAGCATTAATGGTATTACACGGAGTAAACAAGGTTGGCAAATAATTACACCGGATAAGCATGGGGATTGGATAAAGCAACGTGATGACAGTTTTAAAAAATTTTTAGCTATAGGTGTTAAAAAAGGACATGATAAAAAGCTCTTTAAAATTTATTCCTGTGGTCTAAAAACAAACCGTGATGCTTGGGCATATAACTCAAGCTATAAGATTTTAGAAAATAATATGCATAATATGATTACTTTCTATAATAGCGAAGTAGAACGTTTTAATGATGCCTATCCACATGCTGATCATAAAATACGTGCAAATGCTGTAAACAATTTCATCAATGCAGATGAGAGCAAGATTAGCTGGAGCCATAATGTTAAACAAGAATTGGTAAGAGGAAAAATTCTTAAATTCGAAGATGCATGCCTCATGCAAAGTTTATATCGCCCTTTTACACGACAGTGGCTTTATTATAATCGTACTTTCAATGAGAGAGTTTACCAAACGCCGCGTATATTCCCAATGGAGAAAGCGGTTGAAAATAAAATCATACAAGTTACAGGCATAGGAGCAATGGGAGGCTTTTCTGTGCTTATGACTACGGCTCTGCCCGATGTTCAGGTGATAGAAAATGGACAATGCTTTCCACGCTATATTTATGAAGATAGTACGGTCCCAAAAAGTAAAAGAGAGAAACAATCCCATTTATTTACGGATTCTACAGAAGAAAGTAAAACAGTTGGTTTACAGAGGCGTGATGCCATTACGGATGAAGGATTAGCACATTTTAAAGCTGCTTATCCGAATGAAACTATCACGAAAGATGATTTATTCTATTATGTTTACGGTCTACTTCATTCGGAAGATTATCGCTCTCGTTATGCTGATAACCTCTCTAAAGAACTGCCTCGTATCCCGTGTGTAAAGAGTGCTGATGACTTTTGGAAGTTCGTAACAGCAGGGCGTGAACTCGGTCATTTGCACGTGAATTATGAAACTGTAGAGCCTTATCCAGTGACCTTTAAAAAGGGTAATCCAAAAGTTACAGAGATCTCTAATCCCGAAAAATTCTATTACGTGACTGAAATGAAATTTTCTGGGAATAGTAAGGAAAAGGATAAATCGACTGTTTTTTATAACAGCAATATCATCATGACAGATATTCCTCTTGAAGCTTATGAGTATATCGTTAATGGTAAACCCGCTCTTGAATGGGTTATGGAGCGTCAATGTGTAAAGACTGATAAAAAGAGTGGTATTGTGAATGATGCCAATCGCTATGCTGTTGAAACCGTTGGCAACTCTGCTTATCCTCTAGAGTTGTTTCAAAAGGTTATTACCGTAAGTTTAGAAACAATAAAAATCATTAAGAACTTACCAAAATTAGAAATTAGAGAAACTGAATAGACTTGGCTTGCTCAGATGATAGGCATGTTAACCTCACAAAGGGGTATAAGGTCTTATAACCTATAGGTTCTATACCCTCTTTATAAATTGCTTACATACAATCTTTAAAAGGAGTGTTTGTATGCGTTATTCTAAAAAGAAATCATTTGCACTTTTAAATACTCTTATTTGAATTGCTTTAAGACTTTTAAGAAATCCCATCTTAAAGTGAATACGCTTCTTTTACATTGCCTTTAAAAGATTATACCGTAATCTAAAATGATAGCTTTATTGTTATCAGAAGCTTTGTTTAAAGAGAGTTATGTATATTCATTTTCTTATATTACTTATAGGTTTTGAATGTTTCTCAAACCCCCAAAACACCTACAAAACCCTCTTAAATATATATTAAAGATTGTATTTATGTTTTGTGTTTAATATAGGTTGTTTATTTGAAAGATTAACTTATTGAAATATAATGACTTTTATTTTTTATTGAAAAATATGTAAAGGGGGGAGCGTAAAAAGCACCTCCAAAACCCCCTAAACCTCCAAAACTCATAACCATAATGGTCTTGATAGCATCTATTATGATTATAATCCCTTTCTTTTGAAAGGCTTAAAGGATCATATGCTTTTCATAAAGCACATTTTAATCATTCACTAAAATCATAAGATTCGTCTGTTAAATAAACTGACATAACCGATAAAATAGACAAAAGCCCATAAAAAGTAATTTTAATAATCTATGAAATAATAGGCTGTTTCATTAAAATCTTGCACCAAAACCATGATCAGAGCCACACTACTGTTGAGTTTCTCAACTAGTGATCAAGGCTTTGGAGCGCGTCTTATTTTCTAAATTTCTGAAATCTTTTCGATATTTTTTAGGTGCTATTTCTTGTCTTTTTTTCCGATAAAATTGACTATTTTCTCTTTCCACGAGCGGGGTTGCTCCTTGCTGGTAACCTCTTGTGGATCATCAAGCTTTTCTGCCACCTGTTTAATCAAAGCGTAACTCACTTGCTTCACCTTTGCTACTTCTTTGGCTAAAGCTAATGCACGTTCAAGGTGGGTTTTGTTGATGCTCTCGTCAAAACCTAGGTGATCACCTGCCGTAAAGCTTTGCTGATAAGATTGTAAGGTTTCAGCATCACCCAACAAAGCAAGAGCGCCAAGATGAAGTAAAGCATAATGTGCATCGTTTGCTTCAGACGTGGTGCTTTTTTCCCAAGGAGCAGCGCCATAATCAGAGCGAAGTCTTTCAGAAAGGTCAATGTCTGTTACCGCCCATTTTAGCGCGTCATCAAGTGCTTGCTTTAAGCGATCCGCAGTAACTTCTGGTTCAAAGATTTCTAACCCCTTTGCTTCAAAATTAAGCTGTATATCTGGAATATCTTCCGTGTGGGTAGGATCAATGAATTTACAAGCGGTGGAAAGAATGCCAGTACTAATCATAAAAGCGCTATCAAATTGTGGGTAATCTTTGGCAATTTCGTCGTTATAAAGAATGTCTACTTCACGATCAGCCAATTGATAGCTTGCCATATGGTCATTCTCATTGATTTTCTCAGTTGACCAGCCTAGGCTTTTTAAAAGTGCATGAGCACTTTCCATGGTGAGACGATCATCAGTGTCATCCGCTTCATCCACTTCCTCTGCCGCTTCAACAGCAGTTGTTTTAGAAGCAACAGATGCTGTTTGCGGATCCAAGCTCAAAATCGGAGCGTTTTTAGGAAAACCAGTCCGATAACGGCGTGCAAGAGCAAGGACGTTATCAATAATATGTGCTATGTTTTCCCTTATCAAAGCTGAAAAGTTTTTATCCTTCAAACTTTCCTTATAAAATTTGAGTTTTTCAACATCCCCAATAAGAATAAGTGCAATAAGGTGCAACTTCGCAAAATCATATTCACTGTCTGGGGACAAAGCCGCATAATCATAGATGATTTGATTCACATTTTGTCGATCAGCCCAGCACAAAATATCCGCACTGATCTGTTTCAGCTTGCCTTCATCCAATTCAGTACTAGAAACTGCATAAACTTCTTCTGATTCTTTAAGAACGGTATATTGGGGAGTATTGATGAAAATAGATCGATAAGCTGTAGAAAAACCAAGTGTTGAAAGAGAAACCTTGAAGGTAACAAATGGTGTCTCTCCGTTTTTATCAAGGTTGTACACTATATTAATGATACGATCTTTCTTTATAAAATAAGCATTGCAATTGTAATTTTTATCACGATAGACTGTCCAGTCCATCCTTTTTAAGTCTTCAGAAACTGTATTAAGAAAAGACAAATCTTGTAAACTAAGACGATCATCTATAGCTTTTCGCTCATTAAGGATTTTCAGATATTCTTCAGCAAATTGAACGGCCTGGTTAATATATCTCTCTACTTCACGGTCATCCAAAATTTCAGAAATCGTACCTGCTTCTAAAAAATTTTGATAAGATTTCAGAACATCAATTTGACCTGTCAATGCTAAACAAGCCAAATGCCAGACTATACGTATATTGTAGCTATACTTTTGAACACGTGTTTTGCTTTCTATTGATGCTTGTAAATCTTGGGCATGTGCCCACTGTATTATCCGCTCAGAGATTTTGATAAGCTCTTGCTCATCTAATGTCTCTACACAAATATCAATGCCTTTACCAAAACCACTAAAAAACCCCCCCCCAATCGTATTAAAAGAATTATAAATATTTTTAGGAGAAACACACCAATATTCCTTACTATAGTGAATACAATTGCAAGCGACAGAAATCATTTCATTAGATATTTCAGCTTCAATACGGACATTGTAATTATCATGAAGACGTATAAAACCAAAATCAAATTGAATAAAGCGGTCGGGCAAAATCAACCACATTTTTCCAGGTTCCGTTGAAAACCACCCTTGTGTTTTAAGAACGCGCATTGCTGCTGTGAGACTTATCGAGCGCTGTTTTGGCTTCTTGCGCGTTAGAATATCGTCTAATTCCCCATTTTTATAGGCCTGTGCAAAAAAAAGCAGGCGATCATCCGATGTCATTGTTTTATAATCAGCAAATTCTGGCACAGATAGTTTTGGGGTAGATCTATCACTCCTTAAAGCCTCCATATCACCAAGTAATGCTTGTGCAACGGCAGAATGATTAGTAGCTTCCTCGCACAACTTTTTTTCAATATCCTGTGCTTGCGCCCATGCAATCACTCTATTTAGAGCGTCCTTAATATGGCTTTCGGAAAGATCCGGAGCTTTAACATTAAAATCCTCCTTCGCGTAAAACAGCACATCTCCATATTTACGCTGTGATTTTTCACCTCTAGAATATTCCCGAGCAAGACAATAAGCAGCGGTGGTGAGATCAGCCGAAAGCAAAAACTCTTTGCCACTCTCTCCATAATTTTTTACACCATAGCCAATACCGACAATGCGATCGGGAAGATGATAATGCGCAAAAGTATCCCCCACGTTATCACGATAAGGCTCCCAGCCCAGTCTTTTTAAAATCTCTGTGACATCTTTAGTTTGCATCATGAATCACTTTCCTTGTGCAAGAAGCTCTGTTAAACGGCTCGGATGACGAATAACTTCGTATTTTATCGGTCTCCCCCAACCCTTGCCCAGTTGTTCTTTAGGCCAATTTTTCTTAAAATCATCTAATGCTTCCTCAAATTTTTCTGCACTTCCTTTATAATCTCTCTTAAAATCGCTGAGTTCCTGTTGATATTTATTTAGCTTTTCTTTGTTTTTCTCAAGGAATTTTAAAACAACATCTCCTGTGGGTTGCGCATCTCCTGTTTTATACTCCTTTTCCAAAATCTTTTGGTTTTCGGTTAGACCAGCATTCCCCGTTTTTACCTCAACAATTTTTAATTCACCATCCTCTATATAGAGAATATCAGGACGGGATCTTATTGCAACTTCCTTTGTCCCTCCTTTACCATCAGGTTTCTCAACTATTTTTTTAAACGATGCTTCTTGCGTACATGTTGTACATCCTGCTTCCTGTAATTTTTGCATTTCTTCTGTACGCTTTCCGTCATGATGCTCCTTATTTTTTTCGAGTGTTTCACGATTGCTATTGCTTTTTGAAGGCTTTGGGGATGTTTCGCCCTTGGCACTGTTTTCAGAGCCAATTTTTCCAACTGATTGAACAACTTCCTTTTCTGCTTTTGCAGCTGCTTCTTCAGTCTTAGCAGCAAATTTGATGAGATCTTTTTCTACAAGCTTGCCCGCAAGCTTTACGCCTCCCTTGGCTGCTGAAACAGCACCGTCAGTAAGCACTGTAGAACCCACTATATAAGCCACATCTCCTAATGCTTCACCTGCCATTTCGCCAGATTCAGCACCAGCACTGAATGCTCCATCCCTCCCTTTCTCCCTTGTTTCATGTATGTGATCTATGTGCCCTCTAAAGGAATCCTTAACACCTCCCCAGAATTGACCAACTCCTTCCCAGAGTTGACCAGCACCTTCCCAGACATCATCAAATATATGCCCACTCGTGGCCCAAGCTTTTGCTGTTCCAACGCCTTGAAGGGCATTTTGATAGATCTCATCAACTGAACTGTTTCCTATTGCCGATCCTAATTCTTTAACGTCATGAACTGTCGCATATATTCCGTTTCCTATTGCCGATCCTAATTCTTTAACGTCATGAGCTGTCTCAGATATTCCGTTTCCTATTGCTTTTACGGCACCAACAATCGTACCCTTCGCAAGACCTATCTCAAAAATCCTATCTTGCTCTTCATCAATCTCGAACCATTTTTCGTTAACATCTCTTCGACACTGATCATCAGGGCACTCTTCTAACTCTTTCTTCATCTGAGCGCGTTGTGCACTACCCAAAAAGTTATTTGCAGCGGCATTACCTGCGGCATCAGCGCCGGCATCAACATTGCCACCGGCAAGGGCAGCGGCAACGCCCCCAGCAGCCCTTGCGACATCAATGGTGTGGTCTCTAAAGTCAGCAAACTGCGCATCAATCTTTGCGTTTATACGCGCTTCCTCTTCCGGAGTTGGGGTGCGACCGTTTAGATCCCCCATTTCCTCTTTCACAATGCCTTGCACCCACAATTGAAACTGGAGCATAGCAGTGGCTTCGCCCACAGCACCCCCCACAGCACCGGCCGTGCAAGCACCGCTCGCAACAGCGCCTTTTAAGCAGCCAAGACCAGCGTGGGCAACGATCTGTGTGACCGTATCTATTTTGCCTTCTGCCTTGGCGGTACCGATTTCTTCTGCCAACGATTTGCCAACCGTATCAGACAGGGCGATGCGCAGATTGTTAAAAAAGTTCTTGTCAAGAGAGCCGCCTTCAAGAGCCGTTTGCACGCCTGTGCCAATGGCGGCTTTGATCAAGTTCTTTTTCGCTTCAAGGGCGATACGATCGACAAAAGGAGCGGTTTTTGGCAAAGATTGTCCAACACCTGCCATTTCCGTTATTTGGCTGGTTAAGCCTGCTGTCAACATCGACGAAACAATGCTGAGAACATTCTTTGAAGAGCCAAGCTCATGCAAAGCGCCGGCAATGTTGCCGCGATTATTGACAAGAGCCACA
>NZ_JBHINS010000054.1:0-162026 GCF_042195095.1 Bartonella sp. CL435QHHD | reverse complement strand
CGTGACATATGTTTTTGTTATCTGATCAATTTTATTGAAAAGTTGCGTGAACACTGTAAAGTTCATGGAATTCCTCTTTAATGAATTTTCAACTTTTTATATGATTTTTAAGCATTTTTCGTTGATTTTTTTAGGATGGAATTAAATTTCGTAGACCTTTTCAGTTTATGAGAAAGGACTGAATATTATACATTAACTTTTTCTTTTTTCGAGCATACAAGAAAAATAATACAACGAAATATTGTTACAAAAAGCTTTATCTAATAAATCTTATGGTAGGCATTTTCGTGTTTTTACTATTTAAAATTTTTATGTTATGTTTGTCCTTCTGCTGTTTGATAAGTGCATGTTCAGCGTTGCGTAAATGTGCGACCATTTGTAGTTTTGCTGTTTCATTTTGTAGCTTAGCGAGCATTCCAATTATATATGCTTGTAACTCAGCAATACTTTTTAGATCTTTTGTTGTCTTGATTTCATTTAATAGTTCTTCAATTTGCTGAAAACGATAGTTTGCTTCTTCAAAAGTCTTTAAACTTACGGCTTTATCAGTGATGGCTGCATATTGAATACGATCGTTGATAAAACTGCTAGATTCATGGATAGAAATAGGAATTTCTTCTTCTTTTAAAATCTTTTTAAGTGATGTAGATAGCGCTGAAGATTCATTTCTATTGTAGAGCGTTTCTGGATTTTTGAGAAAAAAACTGCTGTGATCTGTTTGTGCACTTTTAAGTTTTTTAGTGTCGAACTTTTGGTTTCCCGTTATAGATTCGTGTATCTTTTTTGTTTCCTCAAGTTGTTTTTTTAGCATATCGAGAAGTTGGGCATCAGGTGGCGCTTTCTTTTGTTGTGGAGGTGTTTTCTTTGATGTTTTTGAACTCCCAAAAAAATTGGGCCACGTCGTTGGAATTGATGCAGACAAATCCGCTGCTCCAGCGCCAAAAACCCAGGCCATTGCTGGGTTTGAAATCCCTAAAGTTATTACAACTACTATTGAAATGACCTTTTTTTTCATGTTTCCCTCCTGTCATTTTTTGCGTGCTGTAAGAAAATTGGCAACCATATTGCTGGATCATCACCGACTTCCGCGATAATGCTTTCGGCTAATTCTGCGTTATCAGGTGTACCTGATAACACCAAGAGCTCGTCACTAAAGTCGTGTTCGATGGTTCTTCCATCGCGTGTCAGATGGAATTTACCAAGATTCAGTTCTGCAAGCGCAGATTGATCACCCTGCTTAATGAGGAATTGGCGACTAAACTCACCAAGTCCTTTAACGAGTTCAAATTCGGTATCTGTTAGTTTAAAGCCTTTTGTATAATCTTCATAGTTTGCTTTGGGGTTGGCTAGAAAAATGTAAGTTGCACACTGTTGAATGAGTGTTTTGGCAATATTACTTTCCAAGGCATCGCTAGGCTCTTGTGTTGCATAAACAAAAATACCATTTTGTTTACGGATAGTCTTTTGTTTATTTTTTGCTAAATCTTCAAAGTACGGATCTTGCAAAGGCTTCCAAAACTCATCAAAGATATACATAAATCGCTGTCCGCTAATCATGCCTTCTGTGCGGTAAAGCAAATACATCATCACTGGAGTGCGAGTTTCAAAATTATCTAAAAATTCCGTGATATCAAAGCCGTAAATTTGATGTGTTGAGAGATCAAGAGCATCATGGGGATTATCAAATAACCATCCATAATCACCACCTTCACACCATTTTAGTAAGCGAGCATGAACAGAAGGATGAGCATTATAATCACTTAAACGCGGATTTGGTAAAAATTGTACCAGAAAGGACAAACGACGGAGTGATTGGTCAATGTTACTGCTCATAACAGACATAACCGCTTTGTTAATTTCTTCCTCGTCGTGATGCGTGACCTCACCACCAGCTTCTGCCAATTTTTTAACAAATTGTTTCAGAAAAATAAGATTTTCTTGTGTGGGGGGGAGTTGGAAAGGATTGAAACCACTTCTCCTGCCTGGCTTGAATGTTAAATATTTTCCACCCATCGCCCGAATGGCAATTTCCATGCCACGATCTTTATCAAAAACAACAGTTGTCGGCTTAAATTTTTGTGCTTGTGCTAACAAAAAGCCGAGTAACACAGTTTTACCGGAACCAGATTGTCCGATAAGTGCGGTATTACCAAGTAAACGTTTATCTGTCGAGTCCTCTTCAAGTTTGGAGGCATGAAAATTGAAATAAAGCGGTGTTTTACTGGTTGTTTTAAGAATTGTGACAGCTGGTCCCCATGGGTTGCCAGTGGGTTTTCCTGACATAAAATTATGAAAAGATGAAAATGATAAAAAGTTCAATGATGTAATCGGAGCAGGACGTGGTCTCCATTTCCAATTGCCAGGAAGTTGCGCCCAATAGCCAGCTTCTATCGCTAAGTCTACAGGTTTGGGCAGTACCGCAACGTCTAGTAATGCTGCACTCGCTTTGGCCATATGGTCGCGTACTTGTTGAATTGTATCACCATAGATAGTCAATGTGCAGTGATGTTCTCCCATGACAAAATGCCCACTGATAAGCTGGTTTAGTGCTTCGTCAATTTGTTCAATTTGGCTCGTTGCTACATCTCGTGCATCAATAAGATTACGCTGATGCCGTTGTAAATAGTCTTTAGCAGCATGTCGAGAGAGTACTGAAAAGCTCTGCGTCAATACGAACTCGAAGTCACTTTCCAACAAAACATTTAATTGTCCTGGTTTGGTTGTTGCATCATATTCTTTAATTTCCAGCATTCCAAATCGACGCATTCCACTGGTTGTTCGCAGTTCACCAAGAGCACCCCATTTTGAGAAAAAAGGTCGATTGATAGACATATAGTCGGAAAAACGATCATGGCAAATTGGCATAGGGCGATATTCACCATTGACAAGCATTCCAAGGAATTCAAGTGCAGAAGAATAAACATGCCCATTTTTTTCATAAGCACCAAGAAGTTCTGCACCGTAACGGTTTAAAGATTGGCCTAAAGTACGGTTGATGTCATTGAGTTCTTTGATACATGTGTCTTGTCGCATCTTTTTTTGATCAAGCGTTTCACGTTCATGTTTAGAAAAGAACGACATAATTTTATCCGCTATCGGTTGAAAAATAACAGTCAGATATAAATCATTGACCATCAAATTATAACCAGTAAAGCTTTGTCGATATTTTTCATCAAGTTGATAGCAAAACATTTGATCAAATGTTGAATCGGGATATTCATAAACACGACGGCGCACAATATGCGTCCAAAATGATAAATTGGCTGATGCAAGACCCCGTAGAGTATTGTTAAGCTCTTTTATCCATTGAAAAATATCTTCTTCTGAAGCGCTTTGATGCGAACGCCCATCAATTTTCCAAATTGACAAATATTCCGCATTTTTAGTAGAAATAATCGTATCTGTAATATGATGTGAATAAGGCAGAAACAGGCTTACAGGTGTCTCTGATGCAAGGCGTTTGCTGCTTTCAACAGCTGTCATGTTTATCTCCTTTTACTATAATCAGAGGGACTATAACTTGATGCGCCCCAAAAACCTTTGTTACGATTGCGAAACTTAGTATCGATCCATAACCACCAAATACGAAACGCTTTATCATCGTTTTTAGTAATTTGCACCATAATGAACCATAATGGAGGTGCTATAATCCATAAAAAGATACTTACTGTCATGGCAATAACAGCGACCCCCATAACCATAACGATAAATGGCATCATGGGGACACCCCATATCGTTGGAACACGTGTTGCTCCCTTGAATAGGGGGAATTCTTTTTTTTCTTGCGATTTCATGGAATGTCCTCGTCACTGGAGGTGAAATAATATGTGGCTAATATAAAAAGCTGCACCAGCAATAATGACACTGAATGCCCATCGCATAAATGTAGCTCTTGCGATGATGCGAAATATATAAATAAGCAAAAGTAATAAAAGAATGATAGCAGCAACGATAGGAATAATTATACTTAATCCATATTGCATCCCTATGAAAACATCTAAACTCTTTGTTTCCGTCTGAGCATATGCAGATTGAGTTATTAATAACATAATCGAAGTGATAAAAATAGCACTAATCTTACATATTTTTGATTGAAGCGTATTTAATTGTTTCATATCTTTTATCCCCTTTTAATTAAAGTTGCTATAAATAATATTCCTTTTTTCGTAGTATGAGCGACATTATTACTGGTGCAAATCTATAATCGACGAACATTAAAAACATTACGTATTATACTAATTTATGCTTGACCTGTAAATAGCATTTTAGCAAGTTGGCTTGCTGAGCCAGCGATGACAACACCGATTGCCCACCGTATAAATGTATCTCTTTCAATGTAGCGTCCCGCATAACCAATTGCTAAGCACAAAAGTATAAGAGCAGCAGCAACAGGAATAATATTACCAATAAGATCGTTTTTCAGAGCTTCTAAAGCGTTTTTAGCATTATCTATTGCTGCATATGCAGGATACGTTATAAAAAACGCAGTTATAGTCGCAGAAATCGCAATGACTCTGTTGTTATTTTTTGATTGAAGGTTGATTAGTTTTTGCATATTTTACTCTTATTATTAGATGAGTTTTTACATTAAAAACGTTTTGTATTATAATTACTTATGGATTACCTGTAAATAGCATTGTAGCAAGTTGGCTTGCTGAGCCAGCGATGACAACGCCGACGGCCCATCGTATAAATGTATCCCTTTCAATGTAGCGTCCCGCATAACCAATTGCTAAGCACAAAAGTATAAGAGCAGCAGCAACAGGAATAATATGATCAATAAGATCTTTTTGCAGAGCATTTAAAGCGTCTTTAGCATTCTTTATTTCTGCATATGCGGGATGCGTTATAAAAAATGCAACTATAGTCACAGAAATCGCAATGACTCTGTTGTTATTTTTTGATTGAAGGTTGATTAGTTTTTGCATATTTCACTCTTATTAAATTCTTATAAATGCTTTGTATTTCTATCATAAACGGAATAGCATTTTGCCATGTCAATAATTATTAGATGAATTTTTATTTTAAAAACATTTTGTATTATACTAATTTATGCTTGACCTGTAAATAGCATTGTAGCAAGTTGGGTTGCTGAGCCAGCGATGACAACGCCGACGGCCCATCGTATAAATGTATCCCTTTCAATGTAGCGCCCTGCGTAACCAATTGCTAAGCACAAGAGGATAACGGCAGCAGCAATAGGGATAATATGGGTAGTAAGATCGTTTTTCAGAGCATTTAAAGCGTCTTTAGCATTCTTTATTTCTGCATATGCGGGATGCGTTATAAAAAATGCAACTATAGTCGCAGAAATCGCAATGACTCTGTTGTTATTTTTTGATTGAAGGTTGATTAGTTTTTGCATATTTCACTCTTATTAAATTCTTATAAATGCTTTATATTTACTATTATAAACGGAATAACATTTTGATATATTAATAATTATTAGATGAATTTTTATTTTAAAAACATTTTGTATTATATTTATTTACCTGTAAATAGCATTGTAGCAAGTTGGCTTGCTGAGCCAGCGATGACAACACCGATTGCCCACCGTATAAATGTATCTCTTTCAATGTAGCGTCCCGCATAACCAATTGCTAAGCACAAAAGTATAAGAGCAGCAGCAACAGGAATAATATTATCAATAAGATCTGTTTTCAGAGCTTCTAAAGCTTTTTTAGCATTCTGTATTTCTGCATATGCAGGATGTGTTATAAAAAATGCAGCTATAGCTGCAGAAAGTGTAGCGATTTTCTTATTATTTTCTGATTGGAGATTAATTAGTTTTTGCATATTTTACTCTCATTAAGTTCTTATGAATGCTTTGTATTTACTATTATAAATGGAATAGCATTTTGCCATGTTAATGATTACTGGATGAACTTTTATCTTAAAAACATTTTATGTTATATTTATTCATTGTTTAAATAACATTGTAGCAAGTTGGGTTGCTGAGCCAGCGATAACAACACCGATTGCCCACCGTACAAATGTGTCTTTTCCGATATAGCGTCCTGCATAACCAATTGCTAAGCACAAAAGTATAACAGCAGCAGCAATAGGAATAATATTGGTAGTAAGATCTGTTTTGAGACTTTCTAAAGCTGTTTTAGCATTATTTAACGCTGCATATGCAGGATTTGTTACAAAAAATGCGGTCATAGCTGCAGAAAGTGTGGTGATTTTTTTATTATTTTTTGATTGGAGATTAATTGGTTTTTGCATATTTTACCCTTATTAAGTTCTTATGAATACTTTGTATTTACTATTATAAATGGAATAGCATTTTGCCATGTTAATAATTACTGAATGAACTTTTATATTAAAAACATTTTGTATTATACGTATTCATGGTTTACCTGTAAATAGCATTGTAGCAAGTTGGGTTGCTGAACCAGCGATAACAACACCAATTGCCCAGCGTACAAATGTATCCTTTCCGATGTAGCGCCCTGCATAACCAATTGCTAAGCACAAAAGTATCACGGCAGCAGCAATAGGGATAATGTTTTTAATAAGGTCGTCCCGTAAAGACTCTAAAGCAGTTTTTGCATTTTTTAATGTTACTTGAGCATACACAGGATTGGCCATAAAAAACACAGTTAAAGCTGCAGAGGTTTTAGTAGCTTTATTCCGAATTATTGTTTGAAGAATTTTTAATTGTTTCATATTGTTTATCTCAATTTAGATTTCTCTTTAGAATAAAAAGATATTTTATACAGCATAACTTTAATAGTCATTCTCATTACGTGTTTATGAATAACATATTTGCAAGTTGGGTTGCTGAACCAGCGATAACAACACCAATTGCCCACCGTACGAATGTATCTTTTCCGATGTAGCGCCCTGCATAACCAATTGCTAAGCACAAGAGGATAACGGCAGCAGCAATAGGGATAATCACTTTCAAGTCTTTTTGGAGTGTCTCTAAAGCAGTTTTTGCATTTGTTAATTTTGCTTGAGCACACACAGGATTGCTCATAAAAAATACAGTTAAAGCTGCAGAGATTTTAGTAGTTTTATTTCTAATTATTGTTTGAAGGGTATTTGATTGTTTCATATTGTTTATCTCAATTTAGACTTTTCTTTAGAATAAAAAGATATTTTATACAGCATGACTTTAATAGTCATGCTCATTACACTTTTATGAATAACATATTTGCAAGTTCAGCTGCTGAACCAGCGATAACAACACCAATTGCCCACCGTACGAATGTATCTTTTCCGATGTAGCGCCCTGCATAACCAATTGCTAAGCACAAAAGTATCACGGCAGCAGCAATGGGGATAATATCTTTCAAGTCTTTTTGGAGCGCTTTTAAAGCTGTATCTGCGTTTTTCAAACCTTGTGCTGCTTGAGCCCATACGGGATTGTTCATAAAAAATACAGTTAAAGCTGCGGAGGCTGCGGTAATTTTATTATTATCTTTCAATTGAAAATTTATTAATTTTCTCATATTATTCAACCTTATCAAATTGTATTTGACGTAAGTAGTTTTTCCATGAAATAAGGAATAATTTTATTGATGTGCAATAAAAGCACTGAAACCTAAATTTCTTTTTTACGAAAGAAGCATTTCATGTTTCAAAAGATTATCATTTTGTAAATAATAAACCAGTAAGTTCAGCTGCTGAACCAGCGATAACGACACCAATTGCCCACCGTACAAATGTGTCTTTTCCGATGTAGCGCCCTGCATAACCAATTGCTAAGCACAAAAGTATAACAGCAGCGGCGATAGGGATAATCGTCTTCAAGTCTGTTTGGAGTGCAGTTAAAGCTTTGTTTGCAGGCTGTAAAACTACTGCTTGGGCTAACACAGGATTGGCCATAAAAAATACAGTTAAAGCTGTAGAGGTTTTAGTAGCTTTATTCCAAATTATTGTTTGAAGAGTTTTTAATTGTTTCATATTGTTTATTCCAATTTAGATTACAGTTGACATAAATAATCTCTTTTTTGATATAGTTTTTATTGTGCTAAATAAAAACACAGAAATCTAATCTTCTTATTTCCTGAAAGAAACATTTTATGTCTAAAATATTTATCAGTTTGGTTTAAATAATAAATCGGCAAGTTCAGCTGCTGAACCAGCGATAACGACACCAATTGCCCACCGTACGAATGTATCTTTTCCGATATAGCGCCCTGCATAAGCAATTGCTAAGCACAAAAGTATCACGGCAGCGGCGATAGGGATAATCGCTTTCAAATCTGTTTGAAGCAGCTCCAAAGCTTTTTTTGCAGGATCTAAACCTGCTGCTTGGGTATATGCGGGATTGGTCATAAAAAATACGGTTAAAGCTGCAGAAAATGCAGCAATTTTATTACGAGCTGTTGTGTGAAGAATATTTAATTGTTTCATGTCCTTTATCCTGATTAAGATTAAAACTCCCACAAATGACCCCTCGTTCATGAAGAAACTTAAAAAGATATTTTGGATCAGCCCAAGTTCTTAGTTTTCCTCTTTGTGTAAGTAACGTATATTTATTTGGCTTTCCGGTGATTGGATCGTCAGAAATAAACGTGAAATACCATTCTCTTTCTGAAAGCATCACGACTGTAATCTCACGTGCTGCTTTTTGACTAAATGCTATATCAACGCTGTTTTGTTCTATCATTTTCATTATCTTTGCCCTCAATTAGAAGAGATTTTGTTCAATCTTACTAATTAGAGCTTTAACATTTTCTTATCTACCTTTCATTATAATATCCTATCAAATTTCTGGAGTTTCGTGAAAATATCAGTCTTCACTCTGCGATCTTCTCGATGAAGAAAAATCTTCAGCTGAAAAAGCATCGCGGGCGCTACTTTCTTTATGTGTAAATGCATCTTCTTCTCCTTTTGAAGAGAGAGAAAGAGAATCTACTTTAGTTGTCTGTTCTGGTTCTTCTTTTTTAAGCTTTACAGGCTCCTGCAAGTCTTCATTTCCTCGCACAGCAGCTTTTACTCCAACATATGAAGTAATTTTTTGCATACGGGTGTGGCTTGAGTTTTCTGTATTGTAAAAATTCAGCACAGACTGCAAAGTCGCTTTTTCAAAGACGCACTTTGATGTTGTTTGTTCATAGCAGTAAGTTAAAGCGCTTTGTGCAGCTGTAAGATTTCTGCAAAAATCAAATGCATCAAAAAGAGAAAACAATTTCACATTTCCAACACCAATTTGCCCTAAAATTATGTTAAAATTATGTTCACTCTGTTCAGCTGTTGCGATTGTTTCCTTAAGCTGAGATGATTGATAGAACAAGTTATCTTTATCATCTGTTACATAGATATTGTCCCGCGCTTCTTGTTCGGCAACAACTGAAAATGCTATGGGGGGCGTATTGGATATGTATGCAGCAGCAAAAAATGTGAAATCTGGAACAATCATTAGCAATACACCTTATTACGAAGAATTTTATTAATACAAATGCTAATTCTTTGTGGTGCTTTTTCTCGTTGTCTTTTGATTGTATAAATTTGCAGAATGAGATTGTTTAGCTTAGAATATTCCTTGTGATTATTGCTTTGTTCTCTTCTAAGAAGATTTCTAATATATGCGAATATCCAACCAACAAGATAAAAGTGTTGAATAAAATAGAGCACATTACGCCAACCAATATTATTGGAATCACGAAAAAAGGCGCTGCTTTTAAAAAATAATAATCTTTGATACTGTATTGAAGCTGCTTGTTTTATATAATTCTCTAGTTGCAAAAATCTTTTCAAAAAAAATTTATACGAAGTAAAAAGCCGTTGTGTGTAAGGGGAGGTTTTACTGTTATAATGAACTACACTATCATTATACAGAGAGGGCTTGTTCTTTGTTGCGTATTGCCATAATTTATAGAGTGACGATTTATATTTACTTTTGACTACTGATTCATGAGAGTCAGAGAGGTGTGATGGTGTTTGAGCACTGCATTTAGTAGTTCCAGTAATTGAACTGAAAAAAGATGCAGTGGTGGTAGTTGATATACCAATAAACAGTTCTTTGTGGCTCAAAGCACATCTCCGTCAAAGTGATATATGTATCGTAATTTTAATTTCGATAATAAATGGACAGAAATTGTCTATAATTGTGTTTAAAATATGGCAAAAAGAAATTCTTTTTTGCAAGGGGAGTAATTAAGGTGAATGATCTCAAGAATATGAATTTTGATGAACTACAAGAGATGCGTACACAAATCGATGTGGAATTAAAAAAACGGCAAGCAAAGGAAAAGCAAAATGCGCGACGAAAAATTCTTGAAATTGCTAATGCCCATGGAATTGATATCGCTGATCTTGTGAGCAAAGAGCGCCATTATAGAAATCCCAATAACCAATGGGAATTATGGAATGGGCGTGGACGTAGACCTAAGTGGATTAAAGAGTGGTTGGAGAATGGGTATACACTTGATGAACTCGAAGTAACGTAACACGTGTGCGATATTTACAAGATAAGGGAATACTAAGGAATGTAAATGCAAGAAGTATGCTCTTTTGGGTAATTTGATTGTATAAACATACTGAACAAATATATTGAAGTATTGAGTTACCAAATACAACAATAGGGAGCGTGAACAATTTATTTAAATGCAAAGGTCTTGTTGTCATAATCTGGCAAGCATAATGATGATGCCAGGTTGAAATATTGTAATTGCTTTTGGCATTTGAGAGAGGGGGGTATTTTACTTCTTTTTATCGTTTCATTAACGTTGCTCTTTTTAGTCTATGTAAATAAAGAGTTTTATTGATTATTTACAAAAATGGTCGAAATGAGAATAATTTATTGCATAGGGATTTTAACTCAATATGTAAAATGATAATTTTATCAATTAATATGTTAATAAATTAGTATACTTATATTTTTGAAATACTGTTCTGTAGAACAAGCCTGATGTTATAGATTTTGTTTGGGCTTTTTTCTGTAAGATTATATATGAGGCATTTACTTTATTTATCGTTAGTTGAGATGAGTGAGTGTGTAGAAAATGGAAAATTTCTATGGCTGTTATGGGTTTTATAGAATTTATGACATATTTCTGAGCGTTTGTGATTAAAATTCATTTCTGAGCGTTTATGAATAATGAATAAAGAGTGTATTTGAAAATAAAAGGATTGGATCATTTCTATTGCGGTTTATCTTCTTTTATGGTGTGAAATAGGGGGGGTATGCAGGTTTACAATTGTGTGTGATGGTATAGAGTGCGGAATACTTTGTTATATGTCGGAATATTTTTTCTAAAATTGTGTGGTATTCCACAATAAGTTAAAGGGTTTGTCTGAGAAACAGAATGCCCCAAACGGAATGCATTTGTGTTTCCAATTTACGCGCTTTTTTAAAAGAAAAATTTTTCAATACAACTAAGCTTATTTTATGGCGCTTCTCGTGAATAGTATAACGTAAAAGCCCTTATGATCATATAAAATTCATTGTACACCACCATTTTTACTTCAATAAAAAGTATAAGCCGGCGTCCTTATACACTTTACTCGCCTCCAATATTGCTAAAGTCCTTAGTTCTTGAGAGAGGGAGGCTTTTGTCGCTTTGTTTAATTGTTTTTATTTATACGACACTTTCGCTTGTGATGTGCAAGCGAATGATTTTGATTGCTTCAACATGTAGAGAGATTTGAAATAAGGGTATTTTATGATCTTTAGATTTCTCACTCAATATGAGAACAATGAACTTATTATTATAAATAAAAGTGTTGTGTGCTAAAAAGTCTTGTTTATTTTATTATGCCGTGAAATGGCTTCTTTTAAAGTGTGGTGATATAAAGCAACAACCTCTTTGAGACATTAAACGTTTTTTTCAGTGCGTAGTGAATATTCTCATAATGTAGCTTGCTTGTCGAGTCTTATGTTGAGTGAAATATGGGAGGAGGAAGTCAAGAAAAAATTACTCGACAGGAATCCGGTTTGTAAACAGATTGGATGAGATAGGAATTTTTTGTTCTTTGAAGGAGGAAGGCAAAGGTTGTAAAATAGTATGAATTTTTTCTTAAAGTGGGAAGCCGTGTAGAAGACGTGGGGCATTTGGAGTGAGTCCGGCAGCTTCTTGAATGAAGTATTTTTTTATTTTTGGCGCTTGATTAATGATTCCAAGGCCGGTATCGCGGAGCATCCGTAAAAGAAGGCTATCATTAGAAAAGAGTTTATTAAGCCAATCATTGCTTAAAGCCATACGGACAATTTCAAAACGTCTCCAGCTTTGATAGCGCTCTAAAGCCGTGAGGGAGCCAATGTCAAGACCTAGTCGTGCTGTTTCAATAATCACTTCAGCGAGGGCAGCGCTATCGCGTAATCCTAAATTGAGTCCTTGTCCTGCAATGGGGTGGATGGTATGGGCGGCATCGCCAACGAGAGCAAAACGTGGTTTAACGCATTGACGTGTTAAAGAAAGACTCAAAGGAAAAGCTTGACGTTCGCCATCCCAAGAGAGTTTGCCTAACCGATGGCCAATGCGTCTTTCGAGTTCTGTTTCAAAAATAAGTGCATCAGCTTTGAGATAATATTGCGCAGTTTTATGATCTTCATTCCACACAATGGCGGATCGGTTGCCTTTGAGAGGGAGAAGAGCAAAAGGACCGGCAGGTAAAAAATGTTGAATTGCTTGACCATTATGGGGTTTTTCATGTTCAACTGTGCAGATGATTGCTGTTTGTTTATAGGGATGAGAAAAATTTTTCAGACCAGCTTTTTGGCGTAATTTCGAATGGGCTCCGTCAGCTGCAATAAGCAATTTTGTTTGCCAAACCTCTTCATTATTTAAAGTGACGGTTGTATGTTGGTGTTCTTGATGAAAATCAATGACACGCGTGTTTGTAATAACAGGGATATTGAGATCTTTGACACGTTTTTTTAGAGTGTTGATGAGTTCTCTATGCTCTACCATAGCAGCAAAGGGCTCACCGGGGGTAATGTCGCCTTCAAAGGTTAAAAGGGTGGGTTTGACAGGATCACTAGTGCTTGCATCTGTGATGATCATTGAATGAATGGGTTGCGCATAGGGTTTTATAGGTTCCCAACATTGTAATTGTTTTAACATACGAATAGAAGCAGCAGCAAGGGCAATGGTTCGTATGTTAGAAGCAGGGGGATCTCCTTGTGGAGCAGCATCAACGATTTTTATTTTCAGATTAGGGGCTGTTTGCTTGAGTGCTATCGCTAAGGTTAAACCGACAGCTGCCCCTCCGGCAATGAGCAGATCACATTGTTTAGTTTTATGAGATTTAATTTTTTTATTGGGTTGTACGTCTTTATTGCGATTAGAACACACAATACTTCTTCCATTGTTTACAGTTTGCTTTCTTTTAAAAAGAATATTTTTTTACATTGCCTAAAATAACTTAACTTTTACTTTTCTCTCTCTCTTTTTATAAAAATGAGGTTCCTTTTTAGTGCCAATCTTATGGTAGATTAATTTTTCAGAGTTTTTCTGCTTAATCATTTATGTGATTCATTTTACAGATTTATCGGATAAGCTTTTTTGAATATCTTCTTCAATTCTTTTTACACTTGGTTGATAAAAAAGAAAACTAAAAATAAACAAAGATGGTCATGTATTTTTTAAGTTGTGTGAGTTACTTCAGTATGCCTGTCCTGAAGGGGGACATTTCGTTAGTATGGTAGATAAAAAATTGTGGTCATTCGTGATGGTTAAAACAGTATTCATATTTTGCCGTTATCATGATGTAGCGTAAAAAACATCATCTGTTTAGGAAGGTGTCTATAGGACCCATGTAACACTTTACACATGAGGTGTTTTTTGGTTGATCGTGTGATAAATATCTCAGGGAGAGCTTTTTGTGCGCCTTATGAAGGATTGTCTCTTAGGGTGGTGGTATATGAATGATATGAAGTGGTTAGAAGGTAGAACGCGCTAGATAAGAAGTCGGATTGTTTACAGGCTATTTGTTTACAAATCGGCACAGAGTTTAAGCTTCATGCTTTTTTAAGAGAGAGAGGGAGTTATAACTCTTTAAAATATGAAATTTTTGTATTTGGAATTGATAGATGCACCGAAGTTCTTCTCCTTATGATTCATTAGAAGTGCGAAATTCTCAAGGTTCGCGTCTTATTGAGATGTTTTTACGTCAGATAGGGGTATTTATTGGGCTTGGGCTTTTGGGCTTTATTATTTTTTGTGTGTTTGCTTTGGCGACGTGGAATGTTGCGGATCCATCTTTAACCCATGCAAGTACAAATGAGGTTACAAACCTTATGGGGTGGATGGGGGCAATTTTTTCAGATTTTATTATGCAGTTTTTTGGCTTGGCAAGTCTTTCTGTTTTGTTGCCACCGTTATTTTGGTCTTTTCTCTTGTTGGCGCAAAAGAATATCTACAATTTGACTTTGCGCTTTTTTTTATGGGTGCTATCAACGATTTGTTTTTTAATTGCTTTTGCCCTTATGTCACCTGTTGCTTCTTTTACTTATTGGCCATTGCCAATGGGATTGGGAGGGGTTTTAGGAGATAAAGTTTTAAGTGTTGCTTCTTCAGTCTTTCCTCTTTTTCTTTCTCCTCCTTACACGGTGTTTTTCAGTGTTGTTTTTATTCTTTTAGGTTTTTTCACCGCTGCTTTTGCTGGTAATGTGATATGGCGGCGTCGAACAAAGAAAAGAAAAGAAAAAAGCATTCCAAAAGACGAAATCGTTAATCCAGTCTTTGAGTTGGAAGAAGATACTGAATATGCCGCAGAGGAGGATCGTGAAAATCATGGTTTTTTTGCGACAACTTGTGGCGCTCTTTTGCATCTTTTTTATTTTTTACAAGCGCGTTTTTTTCGTTTATTCTGTTTCAAAAGGCGTTTTCAGAGTAAAGGGCAAGGAAAGCCATTTGATCGGATTGAGCCAACTTTTTTGGGTGAAAAAGTAAAGTGTGAGAAAAATCAAAATAAAGCCTATGTTTCTCCTGTTAAAAATCGAAAGTCTTTAACAGCTTCTTCAAATGGTGGTTTTGTTCTTCCTCTTGTAGATTATCTTTCGGTTCCACCACCGTCTGTTAGGGATGCAAAACTTTCTCCTGCTGTTTTAAGAGCAAATTCTCAGGAACTTGAAGGGGTTTTGTTAGATTTTGGGGTCAAAGGAAAAATTATAGATGCTTGTCCTGGACCGGTAGTAACTTTGTATGAATTTGAACCGGCTGCAGGTATTAAGTCTTCCCGTATCATTGGTTTGGCAGATGATATTGCACGCTCGATGCGTGCGATTTCGGCGCGTGTTGCGGTGGTTCCAGGACGTAATGTTATTGGAATAGAATTGCCTAATGCAAAGCGTGAGATGGTTTATTTACGAGAAATGTTGCAGGCGCAAGAATTTATTGACAGCAAAGCAAAGCTAGGACTTGCTTTGGGTAAGACAATCGGAGGAGAAGCTGTTGTTGCAGATTTAGCAAAAATGCCCCATCTTTTGGTTGCTGGTACAACAGGATCAGGAAAGTCTGTTGCTATCAATACAATGATTTTATCATTGCTTTATCGTATGACACCTGAACAATGTCGTCTCATTATGGTGGACCCGAAAATGCTTGAGCTTTCGGTTTATGATGGCATTCCCCATTTATTAACACCCGTGGTGACAGATCCTAAAAAAGCCGTGATTGCTTTAAAGTGGGCTGTTCGTGAAATGGAAGAGCGCTATAGTAAAATGTCAAAACTAGGCGTTCGTAATATTGATGGGTTTAATGCACGTCTTAGGGAAGCTGCAAGTCAGGGAGAGACAATGGTGCGGACAATTCAAGTTGGATTTGATCGCGAGACCGGTGAGCCTCTTTATGAAACGGAAACACTTGATTTTAGTCCTATGCCCTATATTGTTGTCATTATTGATGAAATGGCTGATTTGATGATGGTTGCTGGGAAAGATATTGAAGGAGCGGTTCAACGTTTAGCACAAATGGCACGTGCTGCCGGTATCCATGTAATTATGGCGACACAGCGTCCTTCCGTCGATGTTATTACCGGGACGATCAAAGCCAATTTTCCTACACGCATTTCTTTTTCTGTGAGTTCCAAAATTGATAGCCGAACAATTTTAGGCGAACAGGGGGCCGAGCAATTATTGGGACAAGGAGATATGCTCTTTATGATGGGAGGAGGACGTATTCAGCGTGTGCATGGGCCTTTTGTTGCGGATGATGAAGTGGAGCAGGTTGTTGCGCATCTCAAAGAGCAAGCACGACCTGATTATTTAGAAACAATTACGCAAGAAGTTGAAGAGGATGGTGCTGATGTTTCTTTGTCTTCTCCTTCAGAAGATGATCCCTATAGTCAAGCTGTTGCTATTGTGCTTCGTGATCGTAAGGCTTCAACCTCTTATATTCAACGCCGTTTAGGCATTGGTTATAACCGCGCTGCGACATTGATTGAGAGGATGGAAGAAGAAGGTATTATTAGTCCAGCAAATCACGCAGGGAAACGAGAAATTTTAGTGCCGGCTGAAGAAGAACGCTTTTGAAAAATATTTATAGTTGTTTTTTATAATACCTTGTAAAACAAGTGTTTATCCTATTGTATCGTAGAAAGTCTGCATTTTCATATACCAGCTCTCAATTTGCGATAGCTCCTTGGTACTTGAGACTCCTTATAAGGGGATTCTTTATCTTATATAACTTTTATCCATACACCAACCTTGCTTGTAACGTGCAAGCAAATGATTTGAATTGATTCAATATGAGAGAGTATGTGATGAGAGAATCTTATTGTATTTGGCGTTATGATTTAAGTTAAAAAGATAAATTATTATAAATCAATATCTTGGTATAAAATAATGTCATTGCGAGTGTAGAGGGGGGGTAAAAGCATGTAAGGTTTGGTATTTAAGTGTCTTTTTAAGTGCGCTCTAAATATTTAGGGCAAGGCTGATCTGTCGAGTCTTAATATAAATGAATTATATGGGGTGGGAAGCTAAGTGAAATTTGCTAAACTCCAAACTGTTTACAGAGTGGTTCGGATGAAGATTTTTATTCTTTTGGGTGGGAAGGAAGTCAAAAAAGCATTTTTGACACTTAAAAGAGCTTTCAGGTTCGCGAGTAATATGTTTAGTCCTTAATCCATTATGTATTGACTATAATTTATGTTGCTTCATAGATTAGGGGTGGGAAAGAATATATTATGCGTTTAGAAAATCAGCAGAAAAGCAGGAAATTTTGATGATTTCGGAAACATAAACGCAGACTGGTTATTTGGAAACGATACCGAAAGAGATCGCAAGAAATAAAGGAAGGATGTTTCTTTAGCAGATGATTCCTATTGTCAAGCTGTTGCTATTGTGCTTCGTGATCGTAAGGCTTCGACTTCTTATATTCAATGTCGTTTAGGCATTGGTTATAACTGTGCTACAACATTGATTGAAAGGATGGAAGAAGAAGGCATCATTAGTCCAGTAAATGATATGGGTAAGCAAAAAGTTTTGGAGACTGTCGAAGAAGAATACTTTTGAAAATCTTTTGATATTTTTTTCAAACAATATCTTTATCTTATAAAGATAGGTATTTATTCGTCGTTGATCACTTAAGTTATGAATTATAAAGTTAATTAAGTATTGCTTGGGAGCATTTTTTATGAAAACGTCTTTTTTACCGCAAAGAAGAATCTTTGGGTTGGTGGGAATTATTATCTTTTGGTGTTTAACTTTTCCTGTTTTTTCGCAAGTATCTAATAAAGTGATAAAGGCGCAAAATGTTGTGAATCACTTTGCGGCAATCAAAACAATGACAGGTGATTTTATTCAGTTTAGTCCAAAGGGAAAAATGTCTCAGGGGACATTTTATTTAGAGCGTCCAGGGAAAATTCGTTTCATTTACAAAAAAATGCCTTTACAAATTATTGCAGATGGCCAATTTGTGGGTATTAACAATCGGGCTTTGAATACTTGGAACTTTTCACAACTTTCGCAAACGCCAATGAAGTTTTTGTTGGATGATAAAATTGATGTATCTTCTGGGCGCTTGTTGGCATTTCGCGAAGATCCAGGGGCTGTGACGATTGTTCTGCGTGATAAAACGATTGGGGCAGGGCAAATAAGGATGGTTTTTGATTCTAAAGGCTCTGCTTTGCGGCAGTGGACAATTGTTGACCAACAAAATTTGGAAACTACTGTGCAGGTTATGAATGTGCGGACAGACGTCCGGTTCGCTAATGGGATGTTCACGCTTCCTTCGAAGAAATGAAGAAAGAGTGTTACGTTATTTGGATTAAAACAAATGTTCTTTCGTATTGCGACTTGGAATATTAATTCTATTCGTTTGCGTCTTGCACAGGTTTTTCAGTATTTGGAACTCTTTTCCGCAGATGTTTTGTGTCTACAGGAAACAAAATGTCCAGATGCTTTATTTCCAGTGGAGGCTTTTGAAGCAGCGGGTTATAAGCATATCGCATTGAGTGGACAAAAATCTTATAACGGGGTGGCTATTGTTTCTCGTTTGCCTTTTAAAAAGGTAGAAAAACGTTTTTTTTGTCAAAACCAAGATTGCCGGTATATCTCAGTTATTGTGGAAGCCCATGGGAGAAGCTTGCGGATTCATAATTTTTATGTTCCTGCTGGGGGAGATATCCCTGATGCTGATGTGAATGAAAAATTTCGTCATAAGCTTGATTTTTTAGAAGAAATGTCTTCCATTCGTGCGGATCACGGCGATGGTCTTTCTTCTCTTTTGGTGGGAGATTTAAATATTGCTCCTTTGGCAGAGGATGTTTGGTCTCATCAGCAATTGTTGAAGGTTGTAAGCCATACTCCCATTGAAACCGAGCGTTTACAGGATTTGTGTTGTCAAGGTGGATGGGTTGATCTGATGCGGTTGCATATTCCTGTTCCTACCAAGCTTTATACATGGTGGAGTTATCGTGCTCGCGATTGGGCATTTACCGATTATGGGCGGCGGCTTGATCATGTTTGGTCTTCTCAAGATTTAGCACCTTTTGTTGTAGATCTTTCTATTTTTCGTGATGCGCGCGGATGGGAACGTCCTTCAGATCATATTCCTGTGCAAACTGTATTTGATTTTTCACGTCAAGTTTGAAATAAGAGGTAAATAAAGTATTAATATTAAATAATGATTCTGAAAGAATGCGGGAGACTGGATGTATATCAGAAATCTCAAATGGGGCGCTTCTCGTGGATTATTTTCTAGTGTCTTGTTGTGTTTGCTTTTGTCAGGATGTATGGTTGGTCCTAATTACCAGAAAACATCTTTTCGTGTTCCAGCAGTTTGGGGAGAAAAATCTGCACAGACTGCAGGGCAGTCCGTTGCGCTTGCCGGATGGTGGCGGCATTTGAATGACCCTGTTCTAGATGCGTTAATGGATTATGCTATTTCTGGAAATAATAATGTTGCTGTTGCCAAAGCTCGGGTACGTGAGGCGCGTGCAGGTTTAGGGCAGGTTGTGGGAACTCTTTTGCCAAATGTGTCCAATTCAATTTCAGGAACCCGTAGTCGTTCTGGACAGTCTGATGCATTGTTAAACCAGTATAGTAGTGGTTTTGATGCAAGCTGGGAGCTGGATTTTTTTGGTGGGCATAAACGTGCGGTTGAAGCAGCGCGTTATGGCCTTGATGCGGCTGTGGAAGATATGCGTGCTACCATGGTGACATTACTAGGAGATGTGGCAACAAATTATGTGCAAATGCGTGGTTGGCAACAAAAGTTGTTTATTGTGCGGCAAATTGCTGTCTCACAACGTAAAACTTATGAACTGATGCGCGCTAGATTAACAGCTGGTGATGTCTCTGAGCTTGATGTTTCAAATGCGCAAGCGCAAATGGCAAATACAGAGGCAGATATATCACAGATGGAAGCGAATGTAGCAATGAGCGTTCATCGCCTCTCTGTCTTAACTGGTCGTGTGCCTACGGCATTGAAGGATCTTTTACAAAAAAATGCTAAGCATGCAAAGATTCCACAACCACGCTGGCCGATACCAGCAGGAATTCCAGCTGATATTTTGTTAACACGTCCGGATTTACGACGGGCAGAGCGTCAATATGCGCAAGCGACAGCACGGATTGGTCAACGTGAAGCAGATCGTTATCCATCACTTACTTTAACAGGTAATATTTCAACAGCAGCAACGGCAATTGATCAATTATGGAAAAATTCAACGATTGGCTGGTCTTTTGGACCTGGTCTTCGTTTTCCTCTTTTTAATGGAGGTCAGGTCGAGGCTTCTATTGCGGTAGCGCGCGCGCAGCGTGATCAAGCTTTTATTACTTATCGAGCTGCTGTGTTGGAAGCTTTAGAAGATGTAGAAAATGCGCTTGTAAGATTAACGAAGGAACATCAACGCTTAGAAAAGCTAATCGTTGCGAATAAAGCTTCTCTTCATTCCTTAAAACTTTCACGGAGCCTTTTTGAGAATGGAAATACTAGTTTTCTTGAATTGTTAAATGCTGATCGCTCTTATTATTCTGCACAAATGGCGCTTAAAGATAGCCGTGTTTCTTTGGTTACGCAATATATCACGTTGATGAAAGCATTGGGGGGAGGCTGGGATGGCGTTGTTGATGTATCGCGTCCAGAAGTCGTTGATAATGCACCTCGTTCGCGTGCAAAGGTAGGGAAATGAAAAAAAACTTACTCAAAAATTTCATTACAAAACATAAAAAACTTTCCTTCTTTTTAACTGCTATATTTCTCATTCTCTTGTTGTTATGGTTACGTTCTGTTTTTTTTGGAACATCTACTCCAACTTATATAACAGCGGTGGTGAAGCGTGGGGATATTGAGGAAAGTGTTTTAGCTTCTGGTCTTGTACGTCCTTACCGGTTGGTGGCTGTTGGTGCGCGTGCAACAGGGCGTGTGGTGTCAATGCGTGTTTCCCCTGGGAGTGTTGTGAAAGAAGGCGATCTCTTGGCAGAAATTGATCCTACAGATCAGGAAAATGATTTAAAAAGAAAAAAAGCGGCATTATCGCATTATTATGCGAATTTGGTAGAACAAGAAGCCTATCTTTCTCTTGCACAGAAAAATTTAGAGCGTCAGAAAAAAATGATCGAAACACGTGCGATTTCACGGGCGAACCTCGATGAGGCTGCGACACAGGTGAAAATACGCGAGGCGCAAATTGAACAACTTCGTCAGCAGATTGTGCAAGCACAAATTGATGTGGAGAGTGCAGAGGTTAATTTAGGTTATACACGCATCACTGCCCCTTCAGCGGGAACGGTTTTGGCAACAGTTGTGGAAGAAGGGCAGAATGTGAATGCGGTTCAGTCGGCGCCAACAATTGTTATTTTGGGTGATTTATCAAAGATGACGATCAAGGCGCAAATCTCAGAAGCAGATATTCTTAAAGTCCGAGCTGGACAACCACTTTATTTTACAGTTTTAGGTAATTCACAGCGTCGTTATGAAGGCGTTTTAGAAAAAGTAGAGCCGGCTCCTGAAGCAATTCGTGCTGATGTGAGTATTAATCCTGGTATGGTGAGTGGTTCTAGTGCTTTAATATCATCGGCTATCTATTACAATGGAATTCTACATGTTGATAATGCGGACAATTTTTTGCGAACCTATATGACTGCTCAAGTTCATATTATCTTAGGGCGCGCGCAGAATGTCTTGTTGGTTCCAAGTGATGCTTTACGCGATGAGACAAGAGAGCGTAAAGCATGGGTTTCTGTTTTGGTGGGGGAAAATAAGGTGGTTACTAAACAGGTGAGTGTTGGGTTGAATAATAAGGTTATGGCGGAGATTATTTCAGGACTTAACGAGGGTGATGTCGTCATCACCAGTTCGTCTGATGGAGTGATGCCAGAGTCTTCTAACATGCATAGCGAAGACGAGAGTTAAAGCATGAGCACAAATCAAGCAGATGCTGTCTTCGTCTTGGAAAATATTGTGCGCAAATTTCCTGCGGGCGAAACGTTTGTTACCGTTTTGAAAAACATCAATCTTACCATTAAACGTGGTGAAATGGTGGCAATTGTAGGTGCTTCCGGTTCAGGTAAATCTACCTTGATGAATATTTTAGGCTGTCTTGATCGTCCAACTTCTGGCCGTTATTGGATCTCTGGTAAAGAAACAGCTTCTCTTTCTGCGGATGAATTGTCGGCTTTACGACGTAATCATTTTGGTTTTATTTTTCAGCGCTACCATTTGTTGAATGAATTGACAGCTCTTGGTAATGTTGAAATTCCGGCTATTTATGCGGGATGTGCCGTGGAAGCAAGAAAAAAGCGTGCACAGGATCTTTTAACGCGTTTGGGCATGGGTGATCGGATAAATCATCGTCCAAATCAGCTTTCCGGTGGTCAGCAACAACGTGTTTCTATTGCTCGGGCGCTCATGAATAATGCGGAGGTCATTCTTGCAGATGAACCAACTGGTGCATTGGACAAAAAGAGTGGGCAAGAAGTATTGCATATTTTGGATGAACTTCATCAAGAAGGGCGTACTATTATCATTGTAACCCATGATATGCAGGTGGCTGAAAGAGCAGAGCGTATTATCGAAATCAGTGATGGGGAAATTATTGCTGATAAGCGGTCAAGGGTTGCAAAAACAAAAGTTGGTAGAAAATCTCTTCAGGAACAACAAAATCTAAAAGGCCAACAAAAACTGGGCTTTTTTCGTTCTTTTTTTGAGCGATTCCGTGAGGCGTTTGTGATGGCTCTGTTGGCAATGAATGCACATCGTATGCGGACTTTTCTAACAATGCTTGGGGTGATTATCGGTATTGGGGCGATTATTGCTATGGTGGCTTTAGGGAATGGTACACGAGAGAAAATTCTGGAAAATTTTAAAAGTTTGGGTACTAATACATTAACCATTTTTCCTGGTAAAAGTTTTTCTGATCCACAAGCAGAAAAAATAACCAGTTTGGTTGAAGCTGATGCAGAAGCCTTGTCTGGATTACCTTATGTTTCTGGTGTAACACCACAGATTTCAGCAAGCTCGAAAGTGCGTTTTGGTGCAGTTGAAGTCAATGCCGTCATTGCGGGGGTGGGAGAACAATTTTTTCAGACACAGGGGCTCAAAGTTTTCAAAGGACAGTTTTTTGATCAAAAAAGTGTCCATGATCGGGCGGTTGATCTCGTGATCGAGAAAGAAGCATTGTCTGTTCTTTTCCCCCATAGCTATGAAAGCCCCCTTGGAAAGGTGGTGCATGTGGGGAATGTTCCAGCGCGTATTATTGGTGTTGTTGATTCGCAAAATAATGCAAGTGGAGATACATCAAATACGTTACAGCTTTATTTGCCCTATACAACAGTGCAGACACGTTTTCTTGGCACAACAGAAGTTCGTGCAATTACTGTTAGAATTGCTGATGATATTGATTCACATTTAGCGGAGACCATGATAAAACGTTTTCTCATTATGCGGCATGGTGGGGAGGACTTTTTCATTAGAAATTCTGAATTCTTCCGTGAACGTGTTATGGAGAGTACAAATATTTTAACACTTTTAATTTCTTCAATTGCAGCTATTTCCTTGATTGTGGGGGGTATTGGGGTGATGAATATTATGTTGGTCACTGTTTCTGAGCGGATCAATGAAATCGGCGTGCGTATGGCAGTTGGTGCACGGCAAAGTGATATTTTACAGCAATTTCTCATTGAAGCGATTTTGGTTTGTGTGATTGGTGGTGGTTTGGGGATCTTGCTTGGGCTTTCTATCGGTGGCTTATTTCTTCTGTTTAAGGCACCTATCCATTTGGTTTATACTATTGAATCGATCATTATGTCTCTTACTTTTTCAACACTCATTGGAATATGTTTTGGCTTTTCTCCAGCGCGGCAAGCTTCACGGCTTGACCCTGTTGTCGCTCTTTCACGCGATTAAGCTTTATCAATTGGGTCATGTTTGTTCGTGATGCTTTCCACTTGGATGAAGCGTTTATGAAGCGAAACATGAATGGGAAAAGTTTAGCATTATTTGCTGCTCTATTTTAGAAAACGCTTTGTTCGTTAAGTGGAGCATACCACTAGAGGTGAACGTTTCTTATAGCACACCACATCATGTGAGATATGATAGGCATATAAGCCTTCTTGAGGCATTGAATGTTTTGAGAATGCATAATGAATATTTTTAAATCTTTCTTGTCGAGTCTTATGGAAGTAAATCCTATTAAGGAGAAGTTAAATGGAACCCGTTAGAATGAGATTGCTTGCAGACTGAATTTTGTTAAAAATCTTCGTCTTCTGAGATGTGAAGAGGAGGACAAATGAAATATATTGCGCGACGATTCTTAAGATTTAATTTAAAAAGAGGCGGGGAAGTGAATAGTATATCTGCTAACAAACAAAAGAACAAAAAAGAAGGTTGATGCCAAAAACAGCTTAAACTTCCATTCTTCCAAAAAAATGAACTGGTATCGAGATAGCTGAGAAGTTTAAGAGGTTTCGTTTAGTATTTTTAAGATTTTCGGAAAAGAGGTTATGAGTATTTCTCACTTTTGGTTTTGCAGAGGGTGGTGCAAATTATAGGTGTTTAGGTTTATGCAAATAAATAATGATCATGCTCAGGTTTTAAAATGTGACCTAAGATACAGCCGTTTTCTGTTCCTTTATGCGAGTAACTTAGCTTTCTTTAGAATATTTTGTTTAAGGCATCGCTTTTTTCTGCCTTATCTCATGATTTTGGAGCTGAAGGATAAACAAGCCATTTGAGTTTCTAGGGTAAGGATGCCGTCAGATACTCGGTAGGGGGCGTGATCTTAAGAACTAATACCGTGAAACGCGGGTTTGATTTAATGGTTTTGGTGAGGAAGACAAAAAGTTTGAGAGGCGGATAGCTTCTTATTTTGAATGATGTATGAATGAAAAGGGCTTTCATTTATTGAAAAAGAATAAGCTCATATTCAGCAGGTGTGAGATGAAGTAAGAGAACATCGTAATACCAAGCTGCAGTTATGCTGCTAAAGAACATAATGGCGCTAGTGATGAGCAATGGTATGTCTAGTTGGTATGGTGGTTATTCTTCCTCCTGCTACAAGTCCGATACAGAGCGCCATTGGTTTGCACATTCACGGGCTTGTTTTAAAGAGACATCTCTTAAGGCACCCAATCCCATTTCACGACGGCGCTCGTGAATGGTACAACGGTAAATCCATTGAGCACCTCCATCTTTACGCTTATGAAGTAACAAGCCGGCACCATCATTATATTTGCCAGCTCGTGGGTGTTGCGATAGACCTTGCATTAAGACGGTTCATAAGAGCCATTTTTAGTCATTTCTTGTACAGTTTTTATCCACACACTCATCCCGCTTGTGATGTGCAAGCGGGTGGTTTTGATTGATTCAATAGAGAACAGATTTGAAATGAGAGAATCTGATGATATTGAGAGCTCTCATTCAAGTTGTAGCGTAATAAAATTTCATTATAAATCAATATGTTGTATGTAATAAAGCACCTTAGGCAGTGAGGTCACTAAAATTATGACGCATGAGCTTTAGCGGCAGTGATGAATATTCTCAGGCAGGGGTTTTCTTGTCGAGCTTTATGTGAGTAAACCATATAAATGGGGAAGCTGAGAGGAACCTGTCCAGAGAAAGTGAACTGTTTACAAATCGTTGCTGATAGGAATCATCGTCCTTTGAGATGTTGAGAGGAAATCACAATTCTTATGAAATCTGTCTTTTGAGGTGTTCTGATATTGAAGTGAGCAGGTGGAACGCGTTAGACAAGAAGCTGAGTTATTATTGTTTACAGATCAATAGAGTTTACAAATTTTCGTTCTTTTTCTGGGAGGAAACCAGATAAAAAGTGATCTTAGAGAGCGAAATGATTTCAAAAAAGATTGCGATAAAAAACGTGGGGTATTTGTAGCGGTGTGCGTTTTGAGCTTATTCCTATCTGTGATCTAAAATGCTCTTAAGAAGATGCTTTTTAGAATAAGAGATTGTTACTAATATATTGACTTATAATGATAGTTTAACATTCTCTCTGTTGAATGAGAAATCTAACTATCATAAATTTTCTCATTTTAAATCTATTAAAAGTATTTTTTTGCATGTCATACGAGGTTGGTATGTTCGTGTTTAAGAAAGGCGTAATGCATGCCTCTTACCAATCATCCCAAGAGGCTTGAGCTATCGTAATACTTGGGGGCGGCAAAATATAGGGTGGGGTGGTTTGCATTTTTATGAAGCGTAAAGACGGTGGTATAAATAGATCTCTATAACAAGTCTGAAGATCTTATAGTTGTCTGGGGGCTCTATTTACAAGAGCTTATATATTGAGATGGCATGTACAGATCCCGTGCTGTGAGATATGTTTGGGATGTAAGAGATGTTTTGGGTGAATGTGCAATACAGTGATACATGTATTGTGGGGTGTTCTGTGTTGTATGAAGGTAGCTCTGTCGAGCTTTTATAGAAGCAACCTCTTGTGGAAGAGTATGAGAGAAAGGTATGAAGAGGTCAGAAGATGGCAAGGTTTTTAAAAAGTCAGAAGGATAAAGATTAGAATGCGGTTCTGATATAGACTTGGAGCGTTTTAATATATTGGAATATGAGAATGCGGATTTGATTGATCTGTTGTATTGCGCTTTCAGCATTGTGCTTTTTAACAGGATAGGCAATGAAATGGATATCAGGCATTAAATATTTAAGTTCTCGCATCGAGCGCCACACATGGTAATCATGGGTGACGATATAAAGGGTTTTATAGTGGTGTTTTTTGATCCAATCGGCGCTTTCTTTAGCATTTCCTCTGGTGTTAATCGCTTGATGCCCGATGTCAATACAACAGGAGATAAGCCGTCGGGTAATATGCATGTTATGCATGAGACTTTTCAGGTTGGTTGTGGTATTTACACCACTGATGAGGAGACGTGAACCAAACCCCCTTTGTAAGAGATTAAGTCCTGTCTCTATTCGGTTTTCTCCGCCTGTCAGCACAATGATGGCATCAGCTTTGGGGAGAGGCTGTGGGGGAGAAAGTCGTTCAGTTTTTTCAGAAAAAATGATAAAACCGCTCCAGAAAATGAAAACAATGATTGAAAGAGTAAGGGTTGTCGGTGGAAAATAGCGAAATAAAAAGCGGGGAGACCAACTATAGTGGAGCCGTTTTGGAAGAGGACGTTCTAAATTGTTTTGCGTCAATGAGTTGTAAGTGTTGTGAGTCATAAAATTAAAATAAACCGTTTTCACATTGATCGATTTTTTTCAGTTGTGTTAAAATAGTCATGCGGTTTGTAAGGGTGGTAAGAAAAGAAACGAAAATAATAAGAAAAATGATTTTTCCGTAAGGAATGGAACTTATGGAAAGATGTCCAAACAAAGCTGTTATTTGGCTAGCTTCTACTCTTCCCAAGTTATAATTCGTCCAGAGACAAAAGGCTGAAAACAGAAATATGCTTGTAAGACCACCATATAAAGAACCACGCAGCGCGGTTTTAAAAAAATGCCAGTCAAATTGGCGAGCAATGAAAAGAGTTTCAGTACCAAGGAAATATAAGACATTGATAATATGTGTATTTTCTGCCAATGCATTGCGGGTGGCAAAAATGATGGTGAGGATAAGAGAACCTAGAACCAATGCTAAAATTGAAAAACCAATGAAAACAGTGGTGTGTGCCATGGTCGCAAAACGATGAACCCAAACACGGTGATCATCAAATTGACCTCCTGGAATTTGGGTTTTAATGGCGTGATTAATGGCTGCAAAATTGATTTTTTCATCCCCATTCAGGGTCACAATGATGAGGCGGGGAAGGGGTAGTTCATTGACATTGAAGCCTGTTCCAAGCCATGGCTCCAGTAACTTTTCTGTAGCTTTTTGGTCAACAATTTTTGCATCTTGTACACCAGAAAATGTTTTAACCAATTGTACGGCATCACGGAGTGCTTTGTTGATATCAACATTGTCAATGGGACGTATTTGTATTGTTGCTTCATAGCTAATCTGATTACTCCAATTTTGGGCAGCATGTTGGACTAAATCAACACCGATTAAGGTGAGGCTTGAAAGAAATGTCATAATAGCAATTACGGCAACCAATGCTTTTCCAGAAATATTACCACTGGGAATAATCGCTGTTGTATTTTTTTTATTGCTTGTAAAAATGGGGAAAGACTTATTCATGAATCGTCATCCGTCCGTTATGGAGAAGCATACGCCGTGCTGCAACTTGTTCCATTAAGGCAATATCATGGGTGGCAATGATAACAGCCGTTCCAAAACGGTTTAATTCAATAAACAAACGGAGGAGGCGTTTTGCCAAGGGCGGATCGACATTTCCAGTGGGTTCATCGGCAAGTAGAATTTCAGGTTGATCAATGAGTGCGCGTGCAATGGCTACCCTTTGTTTTTCCCCACCGGAAAGAACCGGTGGTAAAACATGAATATGATCTCCAAGACCTACCCAACAGAGAAGATCTTCCACTTCACTGCGATAGGTTGCTTCTTCTTGTCCTTTAATGCGTAAAGGTAAGGAGACATTTTCATAAGTGGTCATGTGGTCGAGTAAACGAAAATCTTGAAAAACCACACCGATACGTTGTCGCAGCGCAGGGAGCTCTTGTCGTTTGAGTAATGCTGTGTCTGTTCCAAAGAGATCAATATGACCGCGGGTGGGTTTGAGTGCCAAAAACATAAGACGCATCAGCGACGTTTTCCCTGCTCCAGAGGCACCTGTGAGAAATTGAAATGATCCAGGAGGAATATGAAAGCTAATATCACGAAGGACCTCAGGGCCCATTCCATAGCGTAGGCCGACATTTTCAAAATGAATCACTTTTTATTATTACTCCTGATTTTATATTGCATCATTTATTCTAAGAACTCTTACTTTCATTGCTTTAGATTTTTGTTGTAAGCTTGTTTATTTTAGATTTCATGGTTTTCAATATTTTTTATACACCCTCGTTATCGATAAATATTTTTGCTCAAGAATATTATCACTTATACTTTCTTTTTTTAGCTTTATTTATGATTTTAGCAGGAATTTCAAAGGGATTCTAGCATAAACATCAGAACTATTTTTCCTTCTTACTCAGAGGCTTTTTTTGCATTGAGTGGACATTGGGTGATTTTAAAAAGCTATGTTGCTCTTTTTATCTTACTTTCTTATTCTTGTTCGCATCCCAATCTTGAGGTTTTTGCTTAAATTATTTCTTACCTGTTATGAAAAAAAGCGTTTGTTGTTAGAATGATTGAGCTTCTCATGCATTGTTTTGTTTTTTATTCTCCTTGGTGGTTTTCGTAATAATGCTGAGATAATTTTAGCAAAAAAAACAAAAACCACCGTATGTTGTATTGCGTCGTGTTTTTTAGTTTTGTCGGTTGGCAATCAGATCTTCAACAACTTGTGGTTCGGCAAGGGTTGAAATATCTCCGAGAGTATCAAAATCGTTTTCAGCGATTTTTCGTAAAATACGTCTCATAATTTTCCCTGATCGTGTTTTGGGAAGCTGCGGAGCAAACTGAATTTTATCCAATATGGCAATAGAGCCTATTTCTTGTCTCACATGCTTGATAAGGTCTTTTTGCAATTCTTCACTTGGCTCTGTTCCTTCCATGAGAGTCACAAAACTATAAATTCCTTGTCCTTTAATGGGATGCGGGTAACCCACAATAGCTGCTTCTGATACAGCGGGATGAGAAACAAGAGCTGATTCAATTTCAGCAGTTCCTAACCTGTGCCCCGAGACATTGAGAATGTCATCAACTCGTCCTGTGATCCAATAATAACCGTCGCTATCGCGCCTACAGCTATCGCCTGAAAAATATTTTCCTTTATAGGAGGAAAAATAAGTTTGAATAAAGCGTTCATGATCCTTATAAAGTGTGCGCATTTGTCCGGGCCATGAATCACTGATACAAAGATTGCCTTCTGCTTCACCTTCTAAAACATTGCCTTGGGCATCAACAATTTGGGGTTGAACACCAAAAAAAGGACGTGTGGCCGATCCTGCTTTGAGGGGTGTTGCACCGGGCAAGGGCGTGATCATATGCCCTCCTGTTTCCGTTTGCCACCATGTATCGAGAATCGGACAACGGTCATTTCCAATTATATGATAAAACCATTCCCATGCTTCTGGATTAATCGGTTCTCCTACCGTGCCTAAAAGACGCAACGATGTTCTGTTTGAGTGTTCAACAAACGAATTTCCTGCTCCCATTAAGGCGCGGATAGCTGTTGGTGCTGTATAGAGCGTATTGACTTGGTGTTTGTCGACAATTTCCCAGAATCTGCCTTTGTCAGGAAAGGTTGGTGTGCCTTCAAACATTAAAGTGGTCGCACCATTGCATAAAGGTCCATAAACCAAGTAAGAATGACCGGTTATCCAACCAATGTCAGCCGTGCACCAGTAAACTTCATTGGGGTGGTAATCAAAAACATATTGGTGAGTCATCGAGGCAAAAACAAGATAGCCCGCTGTGGTATGCAAAACACCTTTAGGTTTGCCTGTTGAGCCTGAAGTATAAAGAATAAAAAGTGGATCTTCAGCATTCATTGGTTCTGGTGGACAAGCTGTTTTGGCATGAGCTATCTCTTCGTGGTACCAAAAATCACGCCCCTCTACCCATTGAATGGGTCCACAAGTTCGCCGTATAACCATGACTTGGTCCACCTGCACGTTTTGGCGCGCGGCTATCTCAATGGCATGATCAACATTGTCTTTTAAGTTGATCCGTTTGCTGCCACGCAAGCCTTGATCAGCGGTAATAATGAAGGTTGATTCACAATCGACAAGGCGTCCTGCTATTGCCTCAGCAGAAAAGCCAGCAAAAATAACCGAATGAATAGCTCCAATGCGAGCACAAGCAAGCATAGCATAGGCTGCTTCGGGTACCATGGGGAGATAAATGGTTACTTTATCGCCTTTCTTAATGCCACGGCTTTTCAAAAGATTAGCAAAACGACAAACATGTTCATAAAGCTCGTTATAGGTTATTTTTTTATCATGATAAGGATTATCTCCTTCCCAAATGAGCGCGATTTTGTCTCCATGGATTTTCAGGTGGCGATCAATGCAATTATAGGTAACATTTGTTATCCCATCTTCGTACCATTGAATGGAGACATCTCCGTTAAAAGAAGTGTTTTTTACTTTTGTAAAAGGTTTAAACCATTCAATGCGTTGACCATGTTTTGCCCAGAAGCTTTCTGGATCATCGATGCTTTCTCGATACCATTGTTGATAAGTTTCCTCATCGAGTAAAGTATTTTTTTTGATCTCTTCTGATACTGGATAGATTTTTTCAGTCATGTTTCCCTCTTTTTATTGTTTTGAAAATCTGCCTCTGTATTTTTGTATGGTTATATTTGTGGCAGAGTTTTCCCAAAAGCTTTTCATTGTGAGGTTAGACTAAATGACAAAGATTAGAATAGTCAATTTTTAAATCTGATACGTTTTTCTTAAAAAGGTATTTTATGCTTTTAGGATATTTAAATGTGGCAAAGTCTATTGCGGTATAGAGCCTTTTATAAACGCACAAAGGCATTAAAAAATATCATATAAAAAGGGAGATGAAGGTGCTTTATTGATTATCGCTTTAAATGTTTTTTATTTTGTATTCCCTTATTCAAATAAGAATAAGTTCATTAATAATTAATTAAACCAAAATATCAAAAATAATGAAAAGAATTACTGTATATAAAGTTTATTTTATAGTTACTTTCCAAATGTAACTACCATTTTTAAAAACCAATAGCATATAATAGGGATAAAGACAATGAGAATACAAAACATTCTTACGATTTCATAACAAATATTCATTATAAAAAAATTCTGATTATAAGATGTGATCCACAATAGATATCTCTGAAAATTATTTTATCCACAGATGTAGATATTTAATTTGGTATATTCTTACAAATATACTTACAAAATTATTTAACTTCAGAGAGATATCTTTGTCGCTATATGACCGAATGTGCTGCATGAACCAAAAATATTAATTCTCCTTAATTATCTACATTAAAAGTAGTATCATAATGATACATTTCAAATGTATATCATGTATTTTTAGAAAAATTTCAAAGATAAATTTTAAAAATAACAATAAAAATACTGTATAAATAATATCTATACTATGTATACATGAAATCTTATTCTTAAGAAGATAATAATATTATTTGCAATATTTTAAAATATAAGAAATATCCCCTGTTTTTCCTTAATTAAAGTTTAAAATTAGAAAAATTAGGCATATGAAAAGTTGAAGTTTTTCTCTTTGTTTACGAGATCGACAAAGGAATAATGATAAAGGAATATCGTTATTGAAATCGTTCTCATTTCCATTGTTTTGCGTGCATGTATTATGCGCATATGCTTGGGATTAGTTCTTTTATTTTTCAGGCGAATATTGACTGTATTTTACGCTTTGTAGAGCATGGAAAGCCTCTATGCTATCGTTGACCTTATAGATTGCTATTCATGTTGTTTAGCGCGGTTCTTGGCGCTCTATTGGGTATTTGAGATGTTTATTTTGCTCAAGTGACTTACATGAAAGAGTTTTGTTACTGTATTATGCAGCCATAAGCTTTTTTTATCTACTTTACACCATTGGCATATGGGGAAATTGTGTGCGCGTGTTGGGGAAGTTAAGAGAATTCGTGGTTTTTAATGGAAATCATTGCGATGATCTTATTAAATATTCTTTTGTAATTATTTATTTCGCGACAGTTTTTTCATTCATGCGCAACGCCCCTCTTATCATTTTGCCTTTATATAAGGATTTATTTTTTACGTTGCTTTTGCTGGAGAGGCGGTCAGAGGGGAGTAAAGTAGAGCTAATGTGCGAGAATATGAGAGCCAAATTGCAATGCTATCTTGAAGCTATTGTATGTGCCGATGAGAAATTTGAGAAGACCAGCTTTTTTGCTAACAGGATGAAAGAGGGACTGGAATCTTTTTTGCTAGAATTGCTCTTTTATTGATATTGAAGGAAATATTTTTTCTCATTTCTGCTGTTTTTGGTTTGTTCGTAGAATTTTCAATGGGAATTTATATGAAGGGGGAATGAATTTATATGAGAGGAAATTGCTTTAAACAGGGCGTTTTCCAAATAAAGCAGAGCCAATGCGAAGGACATTAGAGCCAAACTGTAGAGCGGTTTTGAAGTCACTGGACATGCCCATGGAAAGCTTTGGAAGACCTGCTTGTTTTGCTAATTTTGCTAACAGTGCGAAATAGGGGCCGGGGTTTTCATCGACAGGGGGAATGCCCATAAGTCCGATGATATCAAGTCCATAGTTGTTTTTGCATTGGTTGACAAAAGGGATCACTTCTTGTGGTGCGATACCACTTTTTTGCGGTTCTAAGCCAATGTTAACCTGAACATAGCAAGGAAGATGCCTTTTTTGTTTTTCCATTTCTTCAGCTAAGCTTTTGGCTATTTTTTCACGGTCAACCGTTTGAATAACATCAAAAAGTTTGATCGCCTCTGCTGTTTTATTTGATTGTAGGGGACCGATGAGATGAAGTTTAATATTTTCAAATTGTTGACGTAAAGCAGGCCATTTTTGTGCTGCTTCTTGTACGCGGTTTTCTGCAAACAAAGATTGACCTGCTTGCAAAAGGGGTCGTATATCAATAGCAGAAACAGTTTTTGAAACAGCGATAAGTTCAATTTCTTCTACAGGGCGTTGTAGCTCTTGGCATATTGCTGCAATGTCTTTTTGAAGGTTTTGCCATGCTTCAACGGAAGGGGCATCGAGGGGCGTTTGTGTATTCATATTTTTGTGCTTTACCTTTTTTGTTCAAGAGTTGGTCGTTTTTTTTAAAGTTTTATAAAATACTTAGGGAAATATTTCACGAAAATGTTGACGATGAGGTTAATCCATGGTCAAGCATAATAAAACAAGTTTTTGGTTCTGTTTTATTAAAAGAGTATAATGGGAATGACAATTGGACATTATAATATAGGCGAACGCTATAATCCACGTGCGAGAGAAAAAAAATGGCAAGAAATTTGGGATGAAAAGAAAATTTTTCAGACTCTTCAAGAAGATGCTCGTGAAAAATATTATGTTTTAGAAATGTTTCCTTATCCTTCTGGCCGTATTCACATGGGGCATGTGCGCAATTATGCCATGGGGGATGTGGTGGCACGCTATAAAAGGGCAAAGGGTTTTAATGTGCTTCATCCCATGGGGTGGGATGCTTTTGGTATGCCAGCTGAAAATGCTGCTCTGCAAAGTAAAGTGCATCCTAAAACTTGGACCTATCAAAATATTGCGGTCATGCGCGGGCAATTAAAACAATTAGGACTCTCACTCGATTGGGCGCGTGAATTTGCAACTTGTGATGTGGAATATTACCACCGCCAACAAATGTTGTTCCTTGATTTCTATCAAAAGGGGTTGGTAGCACGTAAAGTGGCTAAGGTGAATTGGGACCCTGTTGATCATACTGTTTTGGCCAATGAACAGGTTGTTGATGGGCGGGGATGGCGTTCTGGTGCGTTGGTGGAACAACGTGAGTTGACGCAGTGGTTTTTCAAAATTAGCGACTTTAGTGAAGATCTCTTGGCAGGGCTTGAAGAGCTGAACCAATGGCCGGAAAAAGTTCGCACCATGCAAAAAAACTGGATTGGAAAATCACAAGGTTTGTTGATTCGTTGGGCTTTAAAGTCGGCGGGTGATGCTGATGATGTTTGTGATAAATTTGATGAGGTTGTTTGTTATTCAACACGTCCTGATACACTGTTTGGCGCTTCCTTTTTGGCTCTGTCTGTTGATCATCCTATTGCACAAGCTTTGGCAAAAAAAGACAAAGCGTTGAGTGCTTTTATTGAAAATTGTCGGTGTGGTGGAACGACAACAGCAGCACTTGAAACAGCTGAAAAACAAGGGTTTCTCACGCCCCTTTTGGCTGTTCATCCTTTCGATTCAACAGTACATATTCCTGTTTATATCGCTAATTTTGTGCTCATGGATTATGGAACAGGGGTTGTTTTTGGTTGTCCGGCTCATGATCAGAGAGATTTTGATTTTGCGCGTAAATATGATCTTCCAATAAAACCCGTGGTTTTGCCAAAAGGAGAGCAAGCAGAAGATTTTGTTATTACTGAAACAGCTTATACGGGTGATGGGGTGATGATCAATTCCAGTTTTTTGGATGGTTTAACACCCCAACAAGCTTTTGAAGAAGCTGCTAAAAAGCTTGAAAAACAAATGCTCAATGGGCAACCGCAAGGGAAGAAAACAGTGCAATTTCGTTTGCGTGATTGGGGGATTTCGCGTCAACGTTATTGGGGGTGTCCCATTCCGATGATCCATTGTACAACTTGTGGGGTTGTTCCTGTTCCACGTGCCAATTTACCGGTTGTGTTGCCTGATGATGTTACTTTTGATCAACCAGGAAATCCTCTTGCACGACATGAAAGGTGGCAGAATGTTACTTGTCCTTCCTGTGGTCAACCTGCCAAACGCGAAACCGATACCATGGACACATTTGTTGACTCTTCTTGGTATTATGCACGCTTTACGGCTCCTTTTGCACAGGAACCTGTTGACAAACAAGCAACAGCTGAATGGTTGCCTGTGCAACAATATATTGGTGGAATTGAGCATGCCATTTTGCATCTTCTTTATGCGCGCTTTTTTATGCGTGCTATGAAATTGGTCGGTCATGTGACGGTAGATGAGCCTTTTAAGGGGCTTTTTACCCAAGGGATGGTGGTGCATGAAACCTATCGGGATGATCAAGGGTGGGTTTCTCCAGCAGAAATTTCGATTGTTGAAAAAGATGGAAAGCGGTGTGCTTATAAATTAACCGATCAAAGTGAAGTGACGATTGGTTTGATTGAGAAAATGTCAAAATCAAAAAAGAATGTCGTTGATCCTGATGATATTATTGCATCTTATGGCGCTGATACTGTGCGTTGGTTTGTGTTGTCAGATTCTCCTCCCGAGCGGGATGTCATTTGGACAGAATCTGGTGTTGAAGGTGCACATCGCTTTGTACAGCGTGTTTGGCGCCATGTGGCTGTGAGTGCTTCTATTTTAAAGGATGTGGCGCCTTGTGCAGGGCATCAGGGGGCGGCTTTGGAACTCTCAAAGGTCGCACATCGCACGCTTTGCGCTGTAGAAGATGATTTGGAAAAATTCGCTTTTAATCGGGCTATTGCACGCCTTTATGAATTCTTGAATATTATGGCACCGTTGTTAAATAGGATAGAAAGTGTTGACGATGAAATGAAAGCTTCTTTACGTCAAGCTATGGATTTTTTTCTTGCCATGATTGCACCCATGATGCCCCATTTAGCAGAAGAATGTCATGCTGCTTTAGGAGGAAAAACTTTAATGTCTGCGCTTGCTTGGCCTGTTTATGATCGTGCGTTAACCGTTGCGGAATGCTATACTTTGCCAGTACAAATTAATGGTAAAAAACGCGGTGAGGTGAGCGTTGCAGCAACTGCTGATGAGGTGATGATTAAAGAAGCGGTTTTGGCGTTAGATTTTGTAAAGGCGCAACTGGTTGAAAAGCCTGTGAAAAAAATCATTGTTGTTCCACAAAGGATTGTGAATGTCGTTTTTTAGAAGTTCTATTCTTGTCATTTTAGCTGGTGTATTCACACTGTTGTGTGGATGCAAAGTTGAACCGCTTTACCGTCAAGAGTTGCAGAGTGCAATGACAATGGATTCTGCTTCTTATGGGAATCCTGCTTCTGGATACCCTTCTGGACAAGCTTCTTTGGGGTTAGCGCAAAAGCTTGCTTCTATTGTTGTGGAAGAACCTTCGGATCGTTTTGGTCAAATGGTGCGCAATCATCTGCTTTTTCTTTTGTATGGAAATGGTGCTAAACCTTCTCTACCTACTTATAAATTAGCATTGCAGATATCCGTCTTTACAAGAGAATCTATGCAGATAGAGGTTGATTTCGAGAAAAAGAGAAAGGGACGACCTTCTGTTGGAACTGTTATGAGCAGAGCTTCTTATACTTTGCAGGATATGAAAAATACTCTTGTTGCAAAAGGAACAGCAATGATGAATGCATCTTTTGAGCAACTTCGTCAAGAATATGCAACGCTGCAAGCAGAAGAAGATGCAAAAAAACGTGTTGCGGAAGAGTTGGCTGAACAGATCTTTTTGTTACTTTCAAAAGATCTTTCCAATAAAATTTCTAGACATTAAGCAATATTTTGTCCTGTTTTTTTCCAGTCGTCGAGGAATATTTGCAACCCTTTGTCGGTGAGAGGATGTTTGACTAGTGCTTTTAAGATTGCTGGTGGAACTGTTGCAACGTCAGCACCGCTTAGTGCTGCTTCTTTGACATGATTAACGGTGCGGATTGAAGCGGCCAAGATTTGTGTTTCAAAGTTATAGTTATCATAAATTGTGCGAATTTCATGAAGCAGTTCACTTCCATCATTTCCACAATCATCAAGTCTACCAATAAAAGGTGAAACGAATGTTGCGCCTGCTTTGGCGGCAAGTAAGGCTTGATTGGCAGAAAAACAAAGTGTGAGATTTGTTTTTAGTCCTGCTGCTGTGAGAGCTTTACAGGCTTTTAATCCATCGAGTGTTAAAGGAAGCTTGATACAAATATTGTCGGCAACCTTTGCTAAAACAGCTGCTTCTTTCATGATGCTTTCAAATTCCGTTGCTGCAACTTCAGCAGAAACAGGTCCGCTAACGAGAGCACAAATTTCTTTTGTAACATCAAGAATATTGCGTCCTGATTTTAGGATAAGAGAGGGATTGGTGGTAACACCATCAACAAGGCTTAAATTCTGTAACTCTTGAATTTCTTCAATATTGGCGCTATCCACAAAAAATTTCATCTCTAACCTCTTTTTTTTAGCTTTATCCTATTTTTTGTTATGCGCTATTGTTGACTGCAAAAGCAAGAGAAAGAATTAATATCTGTGTAAAGAACAAGAATGCTATGGTGTTAATCATGTATCCGTTTTCGGTAAAGAAATATGATTTATCGTTTCCACACCCATTTCATAGTGTTGCTCGTGATAAGGCATAGAATTCATTGCGTACCAACATTTTTGCGTATTGGCATCTTTGCGTAGCGGTGTTTTTATATTTATGGAAATAAGCTAGCATTATCAAACACTTTGCTCATTTCCTATTTGCGATTGCTCTTGATATTTGAGAGTGCATCATAAGATACCTTCCTTTTTTAGGGGGTATGTTTAACTTTGTTTTTGATGAAAGCGGATGGATTTATTTTGTCGTAAAACACTGTTGAAGAACGCCTGTAAAATTTTACGCATGAAGGGTTTTTTTATGGTCAATTACATTGATTTATTCTGTTTTCCCCATTCTTCAAAAATACGCTTTTGTGCTGCTTGTATTGTTGCTTGATTTTCAATCAAGCTGAAAAATGTATACACGTGTTTTCACTTTTTGGCACAAAGCCAAGGTGAATATTGTAACGGCTCCATTTGCAATATTATTCTCCTTATAATTAAAATCATGGGATACTTTTTCATCAATAAGGATTTACAAATGTTCCTCGATGGGTTTGAAATGAAAAAAAATCATCGTATTGAGGGTTTTTATTACAATAGGTAAAATGATGATTATATCTTTATAAATCAGTTTGTTGAAGATAAATTGAGATATGAGGCGGTAAAAAAATAAACGTGTGCGTTGGGAAGAGGTCATACTATGGGATAGCTTTGTTGAAGGATGCACTTAACCGATAGCATGTTGAATGCTTAATAGTGATGCGTTTTATTTACACAGAAGAATAGTGCTGTTTTTTTGCTATAGAGTTTTTTGTTATAGACGATGAGATTGGTTCTTTATATTGGCACTTTGGTGAGGGAATGCGTGTTAATAAAGAATTTTTGTTAGAAAAGTGTTGTGATCGGGGGGGATTGAATCCTGCAATGAATTTTATAAGAGTGTTTAAAGATAAGGTGTAGACTTGTTGATGCTCAATAGGTCGTAGATTGGTTTACAAGATGAATTCAAGCATGATAGAGGAAAAGATTGTATCCGTATTGGTTCCTCTTCCTGTTGCTCACGCTTATAGTTATAAAGTTCCATCTTCTATGGAGGTGAACGTTGGTTCCTTTGTTCGGGTTCCGTTGATGGGGCGTGAGCTTTGCGGTTTTGTTGTGGATGTTGGAGAGCAGACAGCCGATGGGCACAAGTCTGCTTCGGTGGCGCGTGAAAAATTACGCTCTCTGCTTCATGTTTTTGATTGCCCCCCATTAAAAGCAGAAATGATCACATTTTTGCGTTTTGTTAGTCGCTATACAATGGCACCTTTTGGTCTTGTCGCACGATTGGTTTTGTCGGTACCGGCTGCTTTAGAGCCGGAAGCGCAGATGCTGGGTTTGCGATATTGTGGTGGAAATGTAGAACGTCTCACACCAGCGCGGTCACGGGTTTTGGAATTGGTGCGTAATGAGAAGATATGGACACGTTCTGGTCTGGCACATGCGGCTGGAACTTCGGTTTCTGTTGTTGAAGGTTTAAAAGCGCTAGGAATTTTTGAAGATGTTAAGGTTCCTGCTCCTGATCTTGTGGCAATGCCTGATCCTGATTTTTGTCTCCCTCAGTTGCAGGGAGCGCAAAGTGAAGCAGCAACATTATTGCGGGAAGGTGTTTTATCTTCTCAGTTTCAAGTTTTTTTGCTTGATGGTGTTACGGGTTCAGGAAAGACAGAGGTTTATTTTGAAGCGGTTTCTCAAGCCTTTAAAGAGGGCAAGCAGGTTTTAATTTTATTGCCGGAAATTGCTTTAACACAGCAGTTTTTAGATCGTTTTTATGCACGTTTTGGCGCTGCGGCAGCAGAATGGCATTCTGATTTGACGCCACGTCGTAGAGAACGCGTCTGGCGACAAGTTGCAGAAGGGCGGGTGCGTGTCGTTGCGGGGGCTCGTTCGGCGCTTTTTCTTCCCTTTCATGAGCTTGGCTTGATTGTTGTCGATGAAGAGCACGATAGCGCTTATAAACAAGAAGAGCGCATTTTTTATCATGCGCGTGATATGGCTGTTGCACGGGGCTCTTTTGAGCATTTTCCTGTTATTTTATCTTCAGCCACACCGTCGATTGAAAGCCAAGCCAATGTTTTAAAAGGGCGTTATCAAAAGGTGCATTTACCTTCCCGTTTTAAAGAAGCTGCACTTCCACAGTTGCGGGTGGTTGATATGCGCCAAGGAGGGGTGCAAAAGGGGCGCTTTATTTCCTTTGCTCTTGAAAGGGCTTTAAAACAAACGCTTGATAAGGGCGAACAAGCTCTTCTTTTTCTTAATCGTCGTGGTTATGCACCTTTAACTTTATGCCGAATTTGCGGACATCGTTTTCATTGTACCGATTGTTCAAGTTGGTTGGTCGAACATCGTGCGCAAGGGCAACTGAAATGTCATCATTGTGGATATCATGAACCACTTCCTCAAGCCTGTCCTGAATGTGGGACATTAGATCATCTCGTGGCTTGTGGACCGGGTGTGGAAAGAATTGCCGAAGAAACACAAATGCTTTTTCCTCAAGCGCGATCATTGATCCTTTCAACAGATCTCAAAGGAGGGATTGGGAAGTTGCGAAGCGAATTACAAGCCATTGCAAATGGCGATGTGGATATTATTATTGGAACACAGTTGGTCGCTAAAGGACATCATTTTCCCAAGCTCTCTCTGGTTGGCGTTATTGATGCTGATCTTGGTCTTGCCAATGGCGATTTACGCGCAAGTGAACGTACCTATCAGCTGCTTTCTCAAGTTACCGGAAGAGCAGGGCGTGTGGGATTGAAAAGTTTAGGATTATTGCAAACTTATCAACCAGATCATCCGGTCATCAAAGCCTTACTTGCATGCCAGCCAGAAGATTTTTACACACGTGAGATTGCAGCGCGTCAGCATTATCATTTGCCTCCCTATGGGCGGCTTGCCTCTTTGATTATCTCTGCACAACAGCGCCAAGCAGCAGAACATTATGCGCGCGCATTGCGTCAAGCAGCGCCACGGGAAAAAAATATCTCGGTTATGGGACCAGCAGAAGCGCCTTTGGCTTTGGTTCGGGGGCGTTATCGTTTTCGGCTTTTGCTGCAAGGACAGCGTTCTTTTGATATACAAGGGTTTATACGTGCAATGCTTAGCGGTACACCCAAAATGCCCAGTTCCGTTCGGGTTCAAATTGATATTGATCCGCAAAGTTTTTTCTAAAACCAGTATCGCATAAAGTGAAGGTCTCTTTGCTTAAGATGCTTTACTTGAACTCTTATATTATTCAGAATAAGCATCCAGGCAGCAAAATATGATACATGTACATTGCATTAAGTAGAGCTACGGGAAAAAATATCTTTGTTATAGAACCAGCAGAAGCGCCTCTCTTCTTCGAGGGCACTATCATTTCGGCTTTTACTCCTTTTTTGTATGAGGGACAGTATTCTTTTGATAGGCGGATTCTTTTTATAAGGGCTTAAAATGCTTAGCTGTACACCCAAAATGCCCAGTTCCGTTCGCGTTCAAATTGATATTGATCTATGCTTTTTCTAAATCAGTGCAATATAGTGTCATATAAAGTGACGCTATGTGGGCTTAATGAGGGACGTGTTTTTGATGTTATTTGACCTTAAAGCCTTATGAAGCAGCGTTCATAAGATGTATCAGCGCTGTACGAGTCGTACCTGCGTTTGTATGCTAGATTAGGGCGAGAATATTGCATATATCTATTTTATTTATCTTTGACGAGAACACAGACTCATTTTGGAACGTGAAGGTCAAAATGAGCATTCATCGTTGTCATCCTTATTCATTCGGCTCTAGAATTTTCAAAAGCATCCATAATAATAATTTTTATAAATAATAAATATTGATTTATAGTGATAATATGCCGTTATTCATATTATAGCCTCAACTATCGTAGGATTCTCTTATTTAAAATCTATTTATATTGATCAATCAAAACCATTCGTTTGCATGTTACAGATGGGGGAGCCTGTGTCGCGTAAAACTATACAAGAGAGGACCAAAATACCTAATCATCTCAAGAATTAAGGGCTGTCGTAAAATTGGGAGATGGCAAAGTGTGTGATGGTGCCGGCTTGTTCTTTCATAAGTGTAAAGATGGGGCTGCTCAATGGGGTTACCATTATAGCATTCATAGGCGCTGTCGTGAAATGGAGATTATCCATTGTTTCATGCTTTTATTACTTTCGTTCTCTAATGGGGGCACATTTTTCATGTAAAGCAGAACGCCCAAAGCGGAATATTACAGAACATCTATTGTATTACTACATTCATATGCTTGTTTAAGCAAATGTTTCTCAGCATACTCGAATTCATTTTACGATGTTTTTCGAGTGTAGAATATCAAAGCTTTCATGAATGAAAAAACCACGTTAAGGCTCCCCATCTTTATTTCATAAAGGTATAAAATGGCGCCATTTATTATTTAGCTTTGAGTATTACGAAAACTCTTAGTACTTGAGAGCGTTTATAAGAGGTGTTGTTTTCTTTAATCATTTCCTTTTTTGTTTGTGATGAAGCAAGGGAGTGATTTTGATAAAAAAATTTGAAAAGAGAGAATCTTTCGATATTTGAAGCTCATCCGGTATGAAAAATGATATATTATCATTATAAATCAATGTTTTGTATATTAAAAGAGTGTGCTTACAAGAAAATATTACTTGGTAAAATTTTTTAAAAGGAGTGGGTGTTTGAAGAAAAAAGATCAATGTTTTCTTTAATTTTTAGGAGGATATTCATTGTTTTTTCTTTCTTATCAGTTTGAAATAATAGACTTTTTCAGTCGCCGTCGTCTTTCGTTAAAGGTTTTGTGGTGATAAAGGGAATGTTTTGTTATGGTGACAAGAGCGTTTGGTGACAAGAGCGTTTGAAGAAAAATCAAAGAGAGTGAAAAAATCGCTCAGAGAATGTCAAAAAGAGGCATAAAAAAACTGTGATGCCATCCTGTATATCTAAAAAAATGCTTTTCAAAAATATTTTGAATATTTTATTAAAATTTTTAAAAAGCAGCGATTTGTGGTGTTGCGAGTCGGCTATGTCTATGCTAGAAACCAAGTGATTTTTGTTCTAGGTTTTAAGAAGAAGATTCTTAAGATTGAGAATGTCTGTTTCATTTCATCTGATAACTATCAGAGAGTCGCTCAAGGGAAAGAGGCGGTATTTCGTGTCGGATTCATTTTCTCTCATACCGCTGCCGTTGGTAGATCAACGCTATGCGCAAGCGCTTTTTGATTGCGTTCAAGAAGCCGGAAACGTCGAAAAGGTTGAAAAGGCAGTAGAGGATCTTTTGCTTGTTTTGGAGAATAAGGATTTAAAATTCTTTGTGCTCAGTCCATTCTTTTCAGTTAAAGAGCAAATTAAGGTGATGCAATCTGTTTGTGCAAACATCAAATTTGCTGATAAAAACGCAGGGCAGGTCATTGGTAATTTTTTACGCGTTATTGTAATAAACCGTAGGCTTAGTGCCGTATTTGGTATTTTACATGCTTTCCAGCGTTGTGTTGCACGCGCTCGTAGGCAGGTTACTGCGCAAATTGTTTCTGCGCGCCCCTTAAGTTCTCAACAAAGACAAGAGTTGTGTGAGGCTTTGGAAGGTGTTGTTGGAGGAAAAGTCTTGCTGCACATCATTGTGGATCCAACAATTCTTGGTGGATTAATCGTTCGTGTGGGGTCGTCTCAAATTGATACGTCTCTTCTCACAAAATTGTCTTCGCTTAAGCTTGCATTGAAAAAAGAGGTCAGCTGATGGATATTAGACCATCTGAAATTTCAAAAATTCTAAAAGAGCAAATCAAAAACTTTGACCAAAAGGCTGAGGTTTCAGAAATTGGTTGGGTTCTCTCTGTGGGAGATGGTATTGCTCGCGTTTATGGTTTGGATAATGTCCAAGCAGGGGAAATGGTCGCCTTTCCAAACGGTGTGCGCGGTATGGCACTCAATTTGGAAGTTGATAATGTTGGTGTGGTCATTTTTGGCTCAGATCGTGATATTCGTGAAGGTGATTGTGTAAAGCGGTTAGGCGCTATCGTCGATGTTCCTGTGGGCCCCGCTTTGCTTGGGCGTGTGGTTGATGCGTTGGGAAACCCTATAGATGGTAAGGGGCCCATTAAAGCAACAGAGCGTCGTCGTGTCGATGTTAAGGCTCCTGGAATTATTCCGCGTCAGTCTGTCCATGAACCGATGTCGACCGGATTGAAAGCGATTGACGCACTCATCCCTATTGGACGGGGGCAGCGTGAATTGGTGATTGGTGATCGCCAAACAGGAAAAACAGCAATTTTGCTCGATACATTTTTAAACCAAAAACCTTTTCATGAAAAAGGGGCTGGACGAGAGCAAGATAAAGTTTATTGTATTTATGTGGCTATCGGTCAAAAACGTTCGACGGTGGCACAGTTCGTTAAAGTTTTAGAAGAACGTGGAGCGCTGGAATATTCTATTATTGTTGCAGCGACTGCTTCTGATCCAGCACCACTGCAATTTATTGCACCTCTTGCTGGATGTGCTATGGGTGAGTATTTCCGTGATAATGGGCAACATGCTTTGATCGGTTATGATGACTTGTCAAAACAGGCGGTAGCGTATCGTCAAATGTCTCTTTTATTGCGTCGTCCTCCAGGTCGTGAAGCTTATCCGGGAGATGTTTTCTATTTGCATTCGCGTCTTTTAGAGCGGGCTGCAAAGTTGAATGCGGAAAATGGATCTGGGTCGTTGACAGCTTTGCCAGTTATTGAAACGCAAGCAAATGATGTTTCTGCCTATATTCCTACAAATGTGATTTCGATTACTGATGGACAAATTTTTCTAGAGACTAATTTGTTTTATCAAGGAATTCGTCCTGCTGTAAATGTTGGTCTTTCTGTATCGCGTGTTGGTTCTGCTGCACAAATTAAGGCGATGAAGCAAGTTGCTGGCTCGATTAAAGGTGAATTGGCGCAATATCGTGAAATGGCAGCTTTTGCGCAGTTTGGCTCTGATTTGGATGCGTCAACCCAGCGTTTGTTAAATCGGGGTGCGCGCTTGACAGAGCTGTTGAAGCAGCCGCAATTTTCTCCACTCAAAACAGAAGAACAGGTGGTGGTTATTTTCGCGGGTGTGAATGGCTATCTTGATGCTTTGGCGGTTTCTGATGTTGCGCGGTTTGAGCAGGGACTTTTGGTGCTTTTGCGTAGTGATTATCAAGATCTCTTAAAGGCAATTGCTGAGCAAAAGCAAATAACAGATGAGCTGAAAGATAAGTTGATAACTGTTCTTGATACTTATGCGAAAAATTTCTCGTGATGAATTGATGGAATGCTTGAATGGCTTCACTAAAAGATCTTAGAGACCGTATCGCTTCGGTTAAAGCAACACAAAAGATTACCAAAGCTATGCAAATGGTTGCAGCGGCAAGGTTGCATCGTGCTCAAGAGGCAGCGCAGTCTGCACGCCCTTATGCGAAGAAAATGGCTGATATTTTGACCAGTGTTGCTGCTGATGTAGATGGTGTTGATGCGCCTGCTCTTATGCGTGGTACGGGGCGCGATGATGTGCATCTTTTGGTGGTGTGTACTGCTGAGCGCGGTTTGTGTGGTGCTTTTAATGTGCAAATTGCTCGTCGTGCACGTGAACAGATTAAGGCATTGTTGGCGGCTGATAAAATAGTAAAAATTATCACTGTGGGTAAAAAGGGCGCGGATATTTTATCGCGTGATTACAAAGGCTTGATAATTGACCATATCGATTTGCATGCTGTAAAGCGAATTGGTTTTGCAGAGGCAGTGATGATTAGTCAACGGATTGTTGATTTATTCAATGAAGGCGCTTTCGATGTCTGTACGCTGTTTTATTCTGAATTTGTTTCCGTAATTAATCAGCGTCCAACAGCTTTGGATTTGATTCCAATGGTTGCTCCAAAAGCAGCTGTTGGGGCAATAGATGTTGTGGAGCAAACCGATCATAACACAGGTTCACAATCGATTGTTTATGAATATGAACCTGATGCTGCGTCTCTTTTAGAGGCCCTTGTACCACGTAATCTTTCGGTGCAAATCTTTCGGGCTTTGCTGGAAAATGTTGCTGGTGAGATGGGCGCCAAGATGACAGCTATGGATAATGCATCGCGCAATGCGGGTGAAATGATTAGTAAATTGACGGTGGCTTATAATCGTCAACGTCAAGCACAGATTACGACAGAATTGATCGAAATTATTGCGGGCGCTGAAGCGCTTTAAATGGAGAAGGTAAGGATTGATGGTAAAAGCAGTAACCTCAAGCAAAGGAACAGAAAAAGGTGAAAAAAAGAAACCAGCTGCTCGTTCCAGCGTGAAAAAAGCCGCTTCGAAATCTCAAGTGGATGTAAAGGCTTCCTCTGTACCTGCGCGTGATGCAGCTAAAGATACACCTGTAAAAAAAGATACATCCGCAAAAAAAGAAGAGCGTGCAAAAGGCGCTGTTGGTGAAATCAAGCAGATTATTGGTGCTGTCGTTGATGTGCAATTTGAAGGTGAATTGCCAAATATTCTCAACGCTTTGGAAACAGAGAATTTAGGTAATCGCTTGGTATTAGAAGTTGCGCAGCATTTGGGTGAAAATACCGTGCGTACGATTGCTATGGATACGACTGATGGTTTGATGCGGGGCCAAAAGGTTGTGGATACAGGCACACAAATTAGCGTTCCTGTAGGAGAAGCAACGTTGGGACGTATTATGAATGTGATTGGGGAGCCGGTGGATAATGTGGGACCAATCGCTTCAACCAAAACACGTTCTATTCACCAAGAGGCACCTGAATATGTTGAGCAATCGACTGTTTCGGAAATTCTCGTCACCGGTATTAAAGTCGTGGATTTGTTAGCCCCTTATTCTAAAGGGGGTAAAATTGGCTTGTTTGGTGGTGCTGGTGTTGGAAAAACCGTTCTCATTATGGAGCTTATAAACAATATTGCAAAGGCACATGGTGGCTATTCTGTATTTGCTGGTGTGGGAGAACGTACACGTGAAGGAAATGATCTTTATTATGAAATGATCGAAAGCCGCGTGAATGTGAATCCAAAAGAGAATAATGGTTCAACGGAAGGGTCAAAGTGTGCCCTTGTTTACGGGCAAATGAATGAACCACCAGGAGCACGTGCGCGTGTGGCTCTTTCAGGATTGACAATTGCAGAAAGTTTCCGTGATGAAGGACAAGATGTTCTCTTCTTTGTGGATAATATTTTCCGTTTCACGCAAGCAGGAGCTGAGGTATCTGCTCTTTTAGGGCGTATTCCTTCTGCTGTTGGGTATCAGCCTACCTTGGCAACGGATATGGGGGCGTTGCAAGAACGTATTACCAGTACAAAAACAGGCTCTATTACTTCCGTTCAGGCAATTTATGTTCCGGCAGATGACTTGACGGATCCGGCGCCTGCAGCGTCTTTTGCTCATTTGGATGCAACAACTGTGCTTTCGCGCTCTATTGCGGAAAAGGGAATTTATCCGGCGGTTGATCCGCTTGACTCTTTTTCACGTATGTTGGATCCATTGATTGTGGGGGAAGAGCATTACACAGTTGCTTGTCAAGTACAAACCATTTTACAACGTTATAGAGCGCTTCAGGATATTATTGCTATTCTTGGAATGGATGAACTTTCTGAAGATGACAAGTTGCTGGTGGGGCGGGCGCGTAAAATTGAACGTTTCCTTTCACAACCTTTCCATGTTGCGGAAGCCTTTACTGGTTCGCCGGGGAAACTCGTTCCTTTAGAAGAGACAATCAAAGGCTTTAAAGGTCTTTGTGCTGGTGATTATGATGATTTGCCAGAAGCTGCTTTTTATATGGTTGGTTCGATTGATGAAGCACTTGAAAAAGGAAAGCGTCTCTTGGCAGAGGCTTCTTAATAAGAAGCTTCTTATTCAAGAGAAAACTGTCATGGGTATTTTTCGTTAAAAAGGACGCATCGTTGAAGAAAACAGAGAGTCCTTATATCGGGTATTGTGGAGATTTTTGTGGAAAACAATAGAGAAGAGCATTTTTTATTTGAGCTTATATCGCCTGAAAAAATTGTGTTTTCAGAGCAGGTAGCGTCTGTTGTTCTTCCTTCAGCCTCAGGTTATTTGACAGTTATGGCGCATCATGCGCCATTGGTGGCAAGTATTGTGTTGGGTAGTGTTCGTGTTCGCACCTCTTTGGGTGAAAAATTATTTGCTGTATGCGGGGGCGTTGCAAATATTACCTTTTCGGGCTGCTCTTTATTGGTAGAGCACGTTGTGGCTGTAGAGAATCTTTCTTTTGATGCATTAGAACAGCAGATTTTGCAGATTCAAGCGACGTTAGAAGGAGGGACAAGTGATGAGGACAATCATAAAATAGAGTCTTTTTTCCAGCAGTTGTCAGCTGATGGTGCTGTATTGATAGAAGCGTAGCAGAGTATACAGGAAAAGGTGACATGAGCGGAAAAAAGAGTACGGTTGTGTCTGCTAAAAGGAGCGCAAAGCCCTTTCCTCGTCCTGGTCGTGTCTTTGCGGGACCTTTGCCAAAGTGCTTTGTTTATATTTTGGCTTCTCTTATTTTGCAATGGGCTTATGGTTTAGGGGCTAATATTGTTCAGTCTAATATTGTCCATCTTACGGGTGATTTTCATGCAACTTTGGCCGAGACGACATGGCTGGTAGCGGCCTATATGGCGCCAAATGTGAGTGTAGCGATTATGTTGATCAAAATCCGCTATCAATTTGGGCTACGCGCTTTTGCTGAATTATCAATTCTTGGCTTTGTTTTGGTTTGCGTGTTGCAGCTCTTTGTTACGGATTTGCGTTCTGCATTGATTATTCGCTTTTTTGCTGGGATTGCTGCTGCTCCTTTGGCTTCGCTTGCGCTGCTTTATATGATGGAGGCTTTTGCTCCAGCAAAGAAGTTTACTATTGGTCTTAGTTTGAATTATATGAATGCGGCTTTAGCGGCACCTTTATCACGTTTGATTTCTCCTGATTTGCTGGAAAATGGTGGTTTTTCCAGTCTTTCCGCTCTGGAAATGGGGTTGGTTCTTATCAGCTTGGTCTGTATCTATACTTTGCCTCTTACTCCTGTTGTGCGTAGTAAGGTTATTCAAAAATTAGATTGGATAAGCTATGGTTTGATTGCTCTTGGTCTTGGATTAAATGCTGTGATCATGTCTGTTGGCATATTGTATTGGTGGTATGAAGCACCATGGATTGGTTGGGGGCTCGCACTTGCTATTTTCTCGTTGGCTATTGCTATTATTATTGAGCTTAATAGAGAAAAACCGTTGATTGATTTACGTTGGATTTTCAGTAAAGAAATGATCCAATCTGTTTTTATTTTATTGATCTTTCATGTTTTTTTATTGGAGCGGTCAAATTTGCCCGTAGGGTTTTTTAATCTTTTTGGTTTGCTCAATCGTGAGATGGCGCCCATGTATCTTGCGGTGACATTAGGGATTCTGTTAGGGGGGGCTGTTTGTGTCTTTTTTTTACGGGCGGGGCGTGAGGATTATTTTTATTTGTTATCTTTAGGTTGTTTGGCGTTGGGAGCTTATTTAGACAGTCATGTAAACTATTTAACGCGTCCGAAAGATATGATGTTGAGCCAAGGGTTGGTGAGTTTTAGTTATGCACTTTTTTTGCCTCCTGCTCTTTTCAAAGGGTTTGTGATCGCTGGTGAGCGAGGACCGCGTTACGTTTTAAGTTTTATTGCTGTTTTTTTGTTAACGCAAGTGACAGGGGGATTGATGGGGTCGGCTTTTTTTGGCAGCCTACAGTTTTATTTTGCCCATAAAAACTTTGAGTCCTTAACACAAAATATTATTATTACTGATCCGCTTATTTCTGGTGAGATGAATACTTTATTTTCGCCTTCTTATGGTGTTTCTGTTCCCAATGGCTTGAGAAGTGAGCAAGGTACTTCTATGTTGATAGAGAAATTTAAGTTAACAGCAAATATTTTTGCTTATGATGACGTTTTTCGGCTTTATTTTTATATTTCAATGGTTGTATTCGTTATTTTTCTTGTCACAATGATTGTTAAGTCATGCTCTTTGCGCGCATTAGAAAAGTAGAGTAATGTCATAGAAAGAGGGGTGCAAAAAAATGATAAAAACATTACGGTCAAAAGCTACGATTGTTGCATTCCTATCGGGTATTACGGGTGTTTTGCTGATTTTGTGGGCTTGGAGACTTCCTCCTTTTGTGAGTAACATTCAAATAACCGATAATGCTTCCATTAAGGGCAATGTTACTCTGGTTAGTTCACAGATCTCTGGGGTGATTGCACGGATTTATGTGCAAGATTATCAACGCGTTGAAAAGGGAATGCTGCTCTTTGAGCTCGATGATTCTCTTTTTCGCCAGCAGCTTGCACGGGCACAGGCTGTTCTCGATTCAAAAAATGCAAAACTGGCAAGTATTGAATTACAAGCACAGCTTTTGCAGGGCGAGATTAATACAGCAGAGGTGGAGTTGGCGCGTTCACGAGCATTTTCAAATGTTGTTCCAGATAGTAAAAAGTTAGGTTTTGGTGATGCGGCAAGTTCTGTTTCTCGTCCTCTTTCACAACTCTTGACAGCTCTCGAAACAAAACGCCAATTGCAAAAACAATTGGATCTTGAACGGCAAAGTTTACAGTCAGAAATTTCTGGAGCGAAGGTGAGTGTTGAGTTGGCAAAACTTAATCTCGATCATACAAAGATTTTATCTCCTCGAACAGGCTATATTGGATTAGTTGGAGCGCGGGTAGGGCAATATGTTATGCCGGGGACACAATTGGTCTCTGTTATTTCTGATGATATTTGGATTATTGCTAATTATAAGGAAACGCAACTTTCTCAGATGCGTGTGGGACAACCGGTTGTTTTTTCTGTTGATGCATTGAACAACAAAAAGTTAACAGGGCGTGTGGTTCGTTTTGCACCTGCTACAGGCTCAGAGTTTTCATTGTTAAAAACGGATACGACAATTGGTAATTTTATCAAAATTGCGCAACGTATTTCAGTACGGATTGCTTTAGATCCTGGACAGGAAGGGATTGAAAAGCTCATTCCTGGCATGTCCGTGGTTACCTATGTAGATACTTCGCAGCGAGTCGATTCTGGAGGATAAAATTTTGGGTTTTTTCAGTTTAATTTTTGCGTCATTTACTTATAGCAAATGGATATTCACGTTAGAAGATTTCGTTTGGTTTGCTATACTACATCTTTTAAAGCTCTTAAGCTTCTTATTATTCTATTTCATGATGTAAAATAATGTGCCTTAGAATATTAAAGCGCATGCATCTTTACTCACTTCCATTTCTTTTGAAATAACTCAGTAGGGGGGGATGGAGTATTGGAAGCTTTGCCTGTCGTTTCTAGCAACATCATCTTTTGAGGTGTGGAAAGGAGGCTCTTCTTTTTATCTGAGTGTACTCTTTATGTGATATTTGCATGATGTGAGGCAGATCATTGAAAAATCTATCTCTGATAGATGTGTTGTTATTATCAATCTGTATTGTGTGTATAACAATGATGCTAAGTTTGAAAACTGTCGCAATAATCTAGCTAAAAAACGCTTATACATAATATTGTACTTTATGGGGACACACTATAGAGCGTATAAAATGTAGTTACCGGAGCAGATATAGCCGATGAAAGATGTGTAATGGTGTTGTCTATTTGTCTTTGTAAGGGACTAAATCGTTATCTATCTAGGTCAATATGCCTTCGTTTTCTTTTTGTTTTTCAGTTCCAAACATTTTACGAATATTCTCTTGTTATGTTCACTGTAATTCTTAAAGTTTAGCTCGTCCTCTAACTTCACTTTCAGCTCTCCGTTTTTCAGCTTCAGCTTCCCATTTTCATATTCGGCTTTTCGTTTAGCTTCCTCTTCAGCTTTTTTCTGACGTTCTATGGCAAGTTCATGATCAGCTACTCGTACGTTTTCACAATTTTTTTTAGTTTAATGACTATAGAGTGGTTGGGTATAATCTTTGTGTCGTTTTCTAATTTTCTTTGTTGGGTTATTGCCGAGGCTTTCATTTGTAGAACTCGTATTCGTGAATCTGTAGGGCTGCGTAGAGTGTTTGAATGGGCTGAATTTGATCAGTATCTTTAGGACTTTTAAGTTGATCAATAAGCTGTTTTATGGTTTTTTTGTTTTTCACGCGCTTTTTCGTAAATAGCTTGTTCTATGTTGTGTTTTGGCTTTTTGTTCATCAAAAATATCAACTGCGGCTGTTGATTTTGCGTTTTTTAATGGCTCTTTAGTATAAGAATTTTTCTTTCCTCTTTTCAGTATTTTTGCTGCTGCTGATACCTGTCAATTTTTGAAAGTGACTAAAATTAGAGCGATGGAGGCCATGACTCTTTTGCTTTTTGAATGTTCTTTGTAGAGCTGCGGATGTTTTATTTAAGAAACCATGTCGTTTTTTTATTTCATCGAGTGGATTTTTAAAATGTGCAAGCTGTTGTTTTTCTTGTTTAATCTGTTCTATATTTTGGCAAAATGAGTTGGAAAAAAATAGAAGAATTATTGCAAATACGCTCGTGTGAAATTCAAAGGAAAATGCAATGATTGTTGTTGAGAAACATTTCTTTTGTCTAAAGGTATTTTTTATAAAAAATACCTGGTAGTGAGAGGAGTGTGGGTTTTCAATATCAAAATATCCTCCCCTTTCCCCAATTAAAATGACAATCGGGGGCGTATAGAGTAAAAGTGTAAGCTTTTCCAGTATTAATTCTTTATTTTTAGTCTATATACATAATGAAGTTTTGGGAAGGCTGGGAAATTGGGGGAAGTTTTGGATTGAATATTTGAGTTGTTATCTTATTGTCCCGTGAATATCCTCATTTTAGGTGTGGTATCAGGCATCTTTTTGATGCGTTAAGTGTTTGTGTGGGGAGCACATTCGTTGTAGGGCTTGTTTGTTGCCTTTAGAAATGTTTTCCTTTGAGGGGTGGTGATGTGAATCGCATGCGTTGATAGGTTTCCGATAGACAAAAGCTGGATTATAGACTGGCTGGATGGCTGGAAAACTTATCCTTTTGGGAGAGGGCGTAAAGTTAGGAGAAAGACGTAAAGTTTATATTTTGTAAACCATAAAAATGCCCGCTTTGAATCGGGCATTAAAAGGGAAGGTTATTGATTGTGTTATTAATGTTTACGGATTAGCAAGAAGCTTACTAAAACAATTCCTGCTGCTAATGCGAGGGTTTTTTTAGGATTTTCTTTCGCTTTTTTCTTTAATTCTGTAGCATGTTCGTTGAGGTGATAAAGTGCGTGACGGCCTTTTTGTTTCCATGTGTTAAACAGCTCAGAAATGTTTTCAAAGCTATCATTTTGAAAACTCCAATGATTTACGGGGACCAGCTCTCTTTTTAATTGTGCTATACGTTTTTTAATTTTAGCATTTTTTCTATGGGGTGAAAATAGACACATTTATTGACTCCTTCATGTGTTAAATTGTTGCGTGACAGTTGGAATTGTGTTTGGGGTTTTGCTATAACGGCTTGAAAATTGAAAAGTTGCATTGATAATGCCGCGCGTGGGTGAGATGAAAATTAAGAGTTTGAGTTTAATGAGGCATTTTTTAATGTGTCCGAGTTCATTTCATGATGGTTTTTGTTAAGGATGTAAGGTAAAAATTTTTACAAAATGGTGTAAGATTCATCATAAAGATGGTGGGCGATGTCTTCATTTTTTTGTTTGTTTAAAGTGTTGGGATATCTTTTGGCACTTGAAATAGTTTATAAGGAGTTTTTATCTACATATTCTCTTGTGGCTGTAGGGAGTGGTATTGATTGATTCAATTAAGAAGATTTAAAATGAGGAAATCTTACGATATTTGGGTTTAGCATTCAAATTTGTAAAAAATAGATTATTATAAATCAATATGTTGGATTAATTTGGCGATGTCTTTCATGCATTTTAAAAATGGTGTTTTGTTAGGCGTTATCTGTTGTGTTGTAAAACACTGTTTTGTGATGACGTTGATGTAAGGTATCGGCATGCAACTAAAAATACAGTATTGTCTCTGTTTGGTTTCAGTTTCTTTTTGAATCAACCAAGTGTAGAAGTATAAACTTGAACAGAAGTAGTAGAACTTATCCGGTGCGTCTATAGAATGAATCCACCTATGAGTTGAATTGCATCAGTGTTAGTAGGTAGAACCTTTTGAGAGCAATCTGTTAAGATTGGTGGGCGGTGTAATTTTCGTCCTTTGAAGCGCGGAGGAAGTCAATGTAAGTAATGATTGATAGCGCAGGTTTTAAAAATTTGAGGACTTGATGAATACGACCTATTTTTTATCTAAACCACTTGAGCGTCGTCGATCTGTTGGTGTTGCTGTTGGTGATGTGATCATTGGGGGGCAGAGCCCGATAGTTGTACAGTCAATGACCAATACAGATACCGCTGATGTTGATGCAACTGTTGCTCAAGTGGCTGCTCTTTGGCAAGCTGGTTCACAATTGGTTCGAATTACTGTTGATCGCGATGAAGCGGCGGCTGCTGTACCAAAAATACGGGAGCGATTGGAGAGGTTAGGATTTTTTGTACCATTGGTTGGGGATTTTCATTATATTGGTCATAAGCTTTTATCTGAGCATCCTGCGTGTGCTGAGGCGCTTGCAAAATATCGCATCAATCCTGGAAATGTTGGTTTTGGCGCAAAAAAAGATCGTCAATTTGCAGAAATTATTGAGATTGCTTGTCGGTATCATAAACCTATTCGCATTGGCGTGAATTGGGGCTCTCTTGATAATGCATTGTTAACACGGCTTATGGATGAAAATGCACAGCAAGAAAATCCTTTATCGGTTGCTGAAGTGATGCGGGAAACTGTTGTGCAGTCGGCTTTGCAATCGGCTCTTTGCGCTGAAGAGATGGGGTTGGGACGTGATAAAATTATTCTTTCTGCTAAAGTGAGTGACGTCCAAGATCTTATTGCTGTTTATACCACCTTAGCGGCGCGTTGTGATTATGCTCTTCATTTGGGATTAACGGAAGCTGGGATGGGAACAAAGGGCGTTGTTGCTTCTTCGGTGGCTTTGGGCATTTTATTACAGCAAGGGATTGGCGATACGATACGAATTTCCTTAACGCCAAAACCTGGTGGTGATCGGACACGAGAAGTAAAGGTGGGGCAAGAACTTTTGCAAGTGATGGGTTTTCGGCAATTTTTGCCTGTTGTTGCGGCTTGTCCTGGTTGTGGGCGCACAACCTCAACGGTCTTTCAACAATTGGCGCAAAAAATTGAAGCAGATTTATACAAAAATATGCCTATTTGGCGTGAAAAATACCCTGGCGTTGAAAGCTTGAAGGTTGCTGTGATGGGATGTATCGTCAATGGACCGGGGGAGTCAAAGCATGCGGATATTGGAATCTCTTTGCCTGGAGTGGGGGAAAGTCCTGCGGCACCTGTTTTCATTGAGGGACAAAAGGTAAAAACTTTGCGGGGTGATCACATTGCTGAAGAATTTGAAGCACTTTTGAGTGATTATATTCATACACGCTTTGGGCAAGGTTGAGGTAAAAATCGCATAAGGCTGAAGTAAAAATGGTGTGTCGTTTTTTAAAACAAGCTGTCTTCAATGTGAAGAGGGTGCTGTTGTATGCTGCTTTAGCTATGGTCAATACTGTTGTTGGTTGCTTATTATTTTAGGTAAAACCAGATGATATGCCTGTTTTAGAATCAGAAGCTTATGAAGGATATTAATGAGTTTGAGTGTGTTAAGACTATTAAGCAAAACGATATGAATACTTTAATAGATCCGTAAATGTTGTTGCTGGTTTTTGGGCTGCTCTTGAGACAGTAAAATATTTAACGGATTCTTCAAATATCAAATTATAGAAAGAACATTGTTTATTGATTTTTCAGGCATTTTCCCAGCATTTTTTGGGGTATCAAATTGATAGGATTGGAAATCCTTATAGCGATTATAGTCCTATTTGTCGTAAAATGTAAGCTTTTATATTGATATAAAATGATGTATACGGGTGCCTTTTTGGGCGTTATTGGGGGAATGCATGACAAGTATATTAGCGTTTGGCTTTTTATTTAATGGTATAAGGATTTTAACTGGCGCCTTTATTGTCTTTTATATGCTTGAAAAAGGCTTAACGCTTATTGATATAGGTGTCATTAAGTCGTTTCAGGCTTTTATTATGATGGTTACCGATATTCCTCTGGGATATTTTGCTGATCGAAAAAGTTATAAAATATCGATCGTTTTGGCAGCTGCTTTTGCTGCTACATGGCTCTTTCTCATGGGATTTTCTACAAGCTTTTATGGTTTTCTTTTGGCAGAAACTTTTAATGCCTTATCGCTAACATTAATTGCTGGGGCTTATAATGCTTTACTTGTTCAATATGCAAAAGCAAAAGTGACATCCACTAAAAAAGTGCTTGGTTCCAGCTCTCAATATAATTACATCGGCATGTTTATATTCAGTTTAATCGGGGCATATTTTGCTGATTATTCTAGCCAATATATATGGTATATCGCGGCGTTTTTAATGTTGATGACAACACTATTTGGTTTGTTTTTTCTTGATGACTTGAAGGGGGAGAAAAAACCAAATAAAGCGAATTCTCTCATTTGTGAAGCTAAGGAGATGTTATCTATTTTTATTAAAGTTCCTTATATCTCTTTATGCTTTTATTTTTCATTGATTTTTTTCAATATATTCTCGCAGTATTGGCAGTGGATATTTAAAGATTATGATATTAATGTCACTTATTTTGATCTTGGTGTGACATTTTCATTGATATTGCTCTCTCAGCTCTTGGCTAGTTTTCTCTTTACAAAACTAAGTGAAAGAGTGAATTTTATTTTACTGTTGTTTCTTTCGGCTTCACTGATTTTTACCATTGCTTTCTTTGAACCAAGAAAAGAAATTGCTGTCATTTTAGTCTGTATGATTTTTTATCTCATTAAGTATACGTATCTTCGTGTAGAAGTTGTTTTGCATGATAGTATTAGTGATCATTTCAGGGCTACATATGAATCTTTCTTGTCAACCGTTGGGAGATTTAGCTTATTGGTATTTTTTTACATGAGTGCGTATATGGTCAATATATTTGGCTTTTTCTCACTCGTTTATATTTTTGCTATTTATTTATTGATTTACTTGTTGGCGGTATTTTTTTTAGAAGGAACTCTCAAAAAAGTTCAGTGAAAATATTAATTTATTACGATACGTGTTTTATAGGGTTTCATAGTGGGGCAAGGCTTTGATTTATTAAGGCGCATCGTTGTTTTTGTATGTTGAATGAGAAAGCTGAATAGTGTCAGTTACTCTTATTTAAAATCTATGTATGTTGAAGCAATCAAAGTCATCCGCTTGTCGTTATAAGTGGGCTTGGCATAATAATCGTTAAAAGGGAAATAAAAATGCTGCTCATGAATATTGCGCCAAGAGTTTCTGATAAGATTGGACGCTGATAAAGAAAATGATTGTGCTGGATTATATGCTTATTAAGGAATAGTGATGGAGCAGTTTTCCCATTTTCATTGGTTCCTTGCTGGTAACACTTTATCTCATTAGAGCTAATTTAAACAGTCGGACAATTTATAGCCTGTCCTCATCAGAATTCCCTTATGATCGATTTTGATATTTTGATGATCTATTTTATTGTTGGTATATTTAGCGGATTTTACCATTGCCTCCTTTAAAATATCAATCATCTTGTTGAGATATTTTCTTACATTTTTCATTCTCATTATAGCTCATTTTTGAGTATTTTCTCTTTGGTTGTGGCGTTAGCTTTGTATTTTCTGATGTTAGAAAATACTCTTAATCTAGATAATAAACTTATCTATGGAAACTTTGAATGACAGCCCCCTCTTTGAGAGGGAATAAAATCAAGTACAGAAATATTGTTGAGTACAATTTGCTATAAATAAGCTACAAGAAACCAGCACATATTGATATATTTGATAGGAATCTGTTAGGCTGTACAAATTGTAGTTATTAAAAGATAAAGCGGTGAAATCGTTATCCATAACGCATATTGTAACATTTATAACTCTTTTTTTTTGTATCCGTGTTGTTGGGATGTACGCGCGTAGATAGTCTAGAGCAGTACAATAACCTTTACGAAGAATATATAAGTGAAAAATACGAGGCTTTTGAACATTTTCAAAAGCAGGAACAAGCAAGAAATTTCGTCTATAGCCGTGGCTATCAGAATATAGCGCCCAAATTTGATATTATATGGCATCGTCACATACTGATTGTTTTATGTGGACGTTTTGTTAATTTATTGCGCGGTGATTATAATGAGGAGATGTCATGGGCAATGCTACCCAATGTCATAAGCAGTTTGCGTAATGACTATAATTGGAGAGAAAGCGATTTTATTTGGGCCTATAATATGTCTATGAATTCTACCGACCCCATGATTGATTACGCGAAAAAGTTTCTTAATTCTTCAAGTGAAAATGGCATGAGTTTCAAAACACAAATGATTGATCTCGTGTCGAGTATGAGGACCGGTGATGATGAAAATGTTAAACAAATAGCGCGTTTTTGCATAGAGCTAAACACGATATATGACATGATGAAACCAAGAAGAATTTACAAATGATATTGAATGGGTAGTGAGAAAAATTCTCTCGAAGGATATTAAATGGCTATAATACTCTTGATAATCGCGGCATTTTCTTGGCCATGTTGCATGTTTTTTTATTATGGCTTCAAAAGGTGGACATATTTTCCAGCTTTTACAACAGGTATAGGCTCACTTACAATGATGCTCTTCATTTTAATAAGAAAATTTCACTTGAAGGAGGAAATTTACACTTGGATTGAAAAAATTACTTATCATAAATTAAATTGCGCTATTATATATAATAATAAGGATTTTCTTTATCTTTCTGTTTCAATGATCATTCTCTGTTTAATCTTATCAATTCTCTTTTTATGCGATGAATTGAATAAACGAGATAAAGAGTGTGACGAATTAAAGTTGTACAGTGATCGTGATTATTATTAAATTGAAGTTATTACACAATTTTGTAAATAAAAATGTTTCTGCTTTTGAAGGAGCATGCCGACACAATCATTCACTTTTCTCGCCCCTAATGTTGCGGACAGCCCTTGGCTTTTAAGACGGTTCATAAGAGGCATTTTTTTAGTCTTTTCTTTGATGTTTTGCCCCACACGGCTTTTCCCGCTTGTGACGTGCAAGCAAGTGATTTTGATTGATTTAACATACACAGATTTGAAATGAGAGAATCTTATGATATTCAGGGTTCTTATTCAAGTTGAACAACCACGAATTATCATTATAAATCAATGTGTTATATCTTTCTTGCTAAGAAAAGAGAGATCGGTAATAATACTGCTTTGGTTTTTCGTTCTATTGAAATTAGTGGTTTTATTTATCCTGTTATGCCGTAACATACTGTCATTTGAGGGGTGGTGAAGGTGTCCTGTTTGATATATTAAGTATTTTAAGAAGTGCATGGTGAATATTCTTAAGTCTTGTTTATTGTGTCTTTAGTTTAAGTGAATCGCATGCGTGGAAAGCGAGAGAAACCTACTCGGTAGGAAACTAGACTGTTTACAGAGTAGATTGGGTTAAAAGACTTTGTTCTTTGAGGGTGGCATAAAAATCAAAATAGCCATTGTGTTCATTTTTTCTGATATTTTAAATACGAGCTTCAAAAAAATGATGCTTGAACTAAACAATGAGAACTTTTGTAAAAGTGTTTTTAGAGAGCAAGCAATACACGAGTGAATTTACAGAATATAACCATATTTGATCTTCTACAACAAGATAGCGTGGAAAGGCATAAAAATTACGATTCTCTACTGAGGGCATTTACTTAGAGCATTGTACTTCTTTTATTGTTTTTTACGGGTTTATAAAATGCCTTGTTTTATACTTATTCTGTTTATTTTTTGCCTTATCGTTAGAAGATTAAAGACATAAAGGAGAAAACGAGTTTTCCTCTTTCGGTCGTTTTTTATTTGGCTTTAAAGCATCTACGGTAATATCTTTTAAAGCATAGTGATTGCGCATTGTTTCACATTTTCTTTCATTCTTTAATGGAAGGCATTTTTCATGCAAAATAGGATACCCAGAATGCATTTGTGTTATAAATTCACGCGGCTTGTTTTAATGAAATTCTTCTTAAGATTTGTCGCACCCATTTCATGATAAGGACTATAATGGAGATTAATGGTAACGTTTCTTTGAAAAGTCTATTATGCATTCAATAAATATGATGGTGTACACTATGTACAATATGGCGGATGAAGTTTAATTTTGGCGTATTGCACTAAAGTGTGCTGCTTGTTGGAGGGGGAGTGCTTTAGCGCCAAAAGGATGTAAGAATGCTTCTGCTTTACTGATGAGTGTATCTCGCTTTTTTTGGGTTTCTTTAATGCCGTAAAGATGAACAAAAGTGGCTTTTTGTGCCGTTTCATCTTTCCCAGCCGTTTTTCCTAGGGTTTGCGTGTTGGCGGTGACATCAAGAAGGTCATCGGTTAATTGAAAGGCTAAACCAAGATAGGTACCAAAATCAGTAAGCTTTTCAGTTAATTCTTTAGATGCATTGCCAATGATGGCACCTGCTTGGCAAGCAAAGCTTATCAGGGCTGCTGTTTTCATGTGTTGTAGAGTGATAATGTCAGTACTTTCTTGCGGTCTTTTTTCAGCTTCAAGGTCCAGCATTTGTCCACCTAACATACCGCCAAGCCCTGCCGATTGTGCAAGAGACGTGATCAGCTTGATTCTAATATCTGTAGATAAAATACTAGCTTTATGAGCAATAATTTCAAAGGCAAATGTTAAGAGGGCATTGCCTGCTAGAATTGCTGTTGCTTCATCAAATGCTACATGGACAGTGGGTTTTCCACGCCGGAGTATATCGTTATCCATAGCGGGAAGATCATCATGAATGAGCGAATAACAATGGATACATTCTAAGGCACATGCAACATCAAGAGAATGTTCTACAGGGACATCAAAAAGTGCAGCACTTTGAATTACAAGAAAAGGACGCAAGCGTTTTCCACCGTTCAGCACACCATAACGCATGGCTTTGATTAAGTTTTTAGGGCGTGAAATTTCACCATTTTGGATTTGATCACTTAACAGGGTATCAAGCCGCTTTTCAACGGTGTCTCTATGTTTTGCAAGAAGGGTGGTAAATTCGTGCATTCTTGCTTCCTTTGTTTTTACAAAAATGAAATTATGAAGTTTAAAGAGAAAGGTTGTCGCTTTTTCTTGTTTTCATAAATTGGCGTCGTTTTTTATTAAAAATCAACTTCTCTTTTTATCCGTATCTCTACTGTATGCGCAAATCCCTTTTTAAACCAAATAAAAATTGAATGAAGGTCTTATAAAAAAGCTTTCATTGGTGTATAAAATTCTCAAATTTTGCAGTGTTTTTGATATTCCTTTGATTATTGTGACACCATTTTTGATAACAAGAAGGTCATTTTTAGTAAGAGGAGGATCATTTTGACATTGCCTCTTCTTTTTTATCAGTGTATAATATCTTAAAATTTTATGGTGTTTTTAAATGAAGCATTGTCATTTTTGACATTGCTTTTTCTGTTTTAATGGATTTGGAGTGTCTTTTTATGGCTGTACCTAAACGAAAAACCTCTCCAGCGAAGAGGGGCATGCGCCGTTCGGCTGATGCTCTGAAGGCGCCGACTTATATCGAAGATAAAAATTCTGGTGAATTACGTCGTCCTCATCACATTGATTTGAAAACGGGAATGTATCGTGGGCGTTCCGTTTTAGTGGTTAAAGACTTAGCGTTTTCTTTCTTTTCCAGTGGTGAACTTCTTTTATTTCATCGATCAATGCACGCTTGGGGCGTGCATTTTCGCTTTAAGGTGAATGTTGAGGTTCTCTTGCATCGTCTTCTATCGATGTGGAACAGGGAATGTATCGTGGACGTTCTGTTTTAGTGGTTAAAACTTTAGCGTTTTATCTCTTTCAGTGGTAAGTTTCTCTTGATTCATTAGTGAATGCATTGGGTAAGATGCGTTTTTCGCTTTTTCTTGGGAACATATGTGGGATAAAGTTTTGCCGTAGAGAAATGATTCTATTGTGGGAGATGATTTTCTTGTTTTCTTGAGAGGCTATAAAGGGCTACTTGTATCAGTGTCTTTTATGATGACTTCGTTAAGAGCTTGGGTATTGATATAAGTTAGCTCAGTAATAGAATCATTTTGTATCGCACTTAATCTTTATTGATTATAGAGAGAATCCTATTAGACCGTAAAATATCATCGTTTAAGGCAGTTGATCTATGTAAGGCTTTAAGCATATCGGTGTTTTTTATGAGAATATTTAAGGCAATGGTTGTCTATAGGCTTATATTGTGACATGTGATTCTCCTTAAAAAAATAGAGATCGACATCACATTGATTTATAAAGATCATTTGTTGTTTTGCGCCTTGAATGGAAGGTCTATCGTAGGATTTTCTCATTTCAAATTTCTCTCATGTTGAATCAATGACAATCACTTGCTTTTCGGTCACAAGTGGGGATGGTATGTGAGTAAAAACTCTATAAAAAAGGAAAAAATGTCTATAATGAATACTTTCAAATGTAAGAATTGTTGTAACATTGGGATTAAGTGTATGCTGATGCCAGCGTGCTTTCTTATGAGCAGAAAAGAGACAACCGTTACAAGACAGAAGGTGTACACATTCAATGATCTTTAGTGCTTTTGATTGATAAAGGTACATGAGACTTTTCTATGAATATCACGCTGTCTTTTCATATTTTTGAACTAAGAATTGTCCATATATTTTTCTTATTTTTGTGAATATAAGGGATTTGTTGCGAACAGCTTGTAAAAATAAGTAAACTTAAAACCAAATGTGTTGTGTATGGGGATGAGCAAAGTATTTTATCAAAGCCGGTACGACTCTCCAGTTCATAGCTGGTTTATGAGTGATTTTATGGTGGTGCTTACCTAAGTTTATGATTTTTTTTGTTATCTGTTCATTACTAGACAATATATTGATTTATATATATAATTCACTGTTTTCATATTGAATTAGAACCCCGAATAACGTAAGATTCACTCATTTCAAATCTCTCTATCTAGAATCAATCAAAACCACTCGCTTGCACGTCACAAGCGGGATGAGTGTGTGGATAAAATTTGTATAAGAAAGGACTCTTATGAATTGTCTTAAGAGCCAAGGGCTGTAGCACAACACCCACGAGCTGACAAATATAACGATGGTGCCGGCTTGCTTCTTCACAAACGTAAGAGATGGGGGTGGTGTCAATGGATTTACCGTTATACCTTTCCGGGGGCTGCGAAATGGGCTTGGGTGCCTTGAGAGATGTTTCTTTAAAACAAGCCCGTGAATTGGCAACTGGGTGGCGGGCTGTTTTACGTGAGGGGAGTGATCCCATTAAAGAACGTGAGAAACAAAAGCGTGAGGCAATGCGCAATCTCCATTATTTAAAAAATATTGCTTTAGATGCTTTTGAAAGCCGTAAAGCTGAATTAAAAAATGATGGTGAGGCTTGTGATTGGTCTTTACACTTACGCCTTTATATTCTCCCTAAATTAGGCTGTCTGCCCGTTTCAGAGATTACGCAAACTGAGATACGCAATACGCTTTCTCCCATTTGGCATGCAAAAGCTGGAACAGCTCAGACAGCACTGAAGCGTCTTAATCTTTGTCTTAAACATGCGGTTGCATTAGGGTTTGGATGTTGATTTACAAGCAACGATAAAAGCACGCGCGCTCTTAGGGAAACAACGTCATAAAACGTAAAATAGACCAGCTATGGATTGGAGAGATGTGCCGGTTTTTTATCAGTTACTCTGTAAAACACAAAACATAACACAACTGGCTTTGCGTTTGCTTATCCTGACAGGCGTTCATACTAATCCTTTGCGTCATATTCGTGAAGATCAGATTGAAGATGATATCTGGACAATTCCTGCTGAGAATATCCAATCTTTAGCGGTTTGTTTGAAACAGAGATTGAGACTTTTAAGAGTTCTATGAATCATTCTAGATTTTATGTGTCCGATTGGAGTAAGAATATTGCGTATATCTCGTAATCTCTGAAATGAGAATATAACCTCATTTGGGAAAAATATAAAATTGAAAGGGCAATGCCAACGTTCATTTTTATTGTTATTTTTTAAGTGAGCGTTACTGCTTTCAAAAGTATTTGGCATGCCTTTTACAGAATGGAGATGATGGTTTTAGTTCATGTTTTTTTTATCGCGTTCTTTAATGAGGAGGAATGCTTCTCATACAAAATAGAGCGCCCACGACAAAATATGCTTATGTTGTACCGTCACGCGTTTTTTAAAAGGAATATTTTTCAATATTTGTGCTATCCATTTTATGACGGCGTTTTTGAATGTTATAATGGTTTTGTAGAAGGGTAAATGGTAAAATCTCGGTGTAGTGTATAAACGGCACTATGATCTTTACGCTTAATAAAAAATCAAGTCCCGCCCCCTTACACATCTTGCCAGATTCCAATGTCGGTATATCCTTTGGTGCTTGAGACAGTGTCTTGCTCTTTTTGTACAGTTTTTACCCACAGATCAGCCTCGCTTGTGATTGACAAGCAAGTGATTTGATTAATTCAACATGAGAGCAATTTGAAATGAGTAATCTTACCATATTCAAGATTCTAATTTAATATGAATAATGCTAGATTATGATGATTAATCAGTTTGTTATCTATGAAGAAAGAAAATAAGGAGGAATTTGTCGAAAAGTTAGATTGTTTATAGATTGGCGCTGGTTAAGAAACTTTGTCCTTAAGGGCAGAGAGGATGTTAAAAAATAAAACCAGCTTTTCGCTGGTTTTATCGAAATATCATCATTATGATGAGAGAGTGTATTATGCAGCGTAGACAGCTTTACTGTTTTCATCTGTTTCTTCTCTCTCAGTTTTAAACTCGCGTTCCGGCTTGTTGGAGAGATGCATCTCTATGAGATTGATAGCTTCTGTTTCAGAAAGACTATTAATAACCGCAATTTCGCGGGCCATTCTTTCAAGAGCAGCTGTATAAAGTTGGCGCTCAGAGTAAGATTGTTCAGGTTGTAGATTAGAGCGGAAAAGATCACGGACCACTTCGGCGATACAAATAAGATCTCCTGAGTTGATTTTGGCATCATATTCTTGTGCACGACGTGACCACATGGTCCGTTTAACACGTGCTTTTCCACGTAAAACTTTTAAGGCACGTTCGACAGAGTCACTAGCAGATAATTTACGCATTCCAACGGAAAGGGCTTTTGCAATGGGGACTTTGACATCCATCTTATCTTTCGCGAAATGAATGACAAAAAGTTTCAATTTATGTCCTGCAACTTCTTGATCTTCAATCGCTATAATTTGTCCTACTCCATGTGTAGGGTAGACGATATATTCAGAGGTTGCAAATTCTTTGGTCTTGGAAGACGTTCCATGTTGGGATGCCATATTTTAGTTTACTCCCTTATGATCAACAAATGTATCGGAAAACAGGTTATAAACCTGAGGGTTGAGTTTTCTTTAACCAAGTATATTGTACCAATTAAGTGAGCATAAAAGCCGAGTACTTTTAAATCCAAAAAAAATACATTGCTTTACTGTAAAAAGCAAAGAAAAATACTTAGAAAGATGATCATGTTAAAATAACACTAACATCAAACTTTAAAAGAATCAATCATTTCGCTTAAGGATTTTTTTATTTTTACAAGAGAAGTCTTTCAGTCGTTGAAGGAGGAGGGTGTACACTGTATCATTACTCTTCGCCACTTCCTGGATTTTCTGAAAAATACTTTTCTAATTTATTTGGAACGCCATCCATTTCTTTTGCTTGAGAAAGGGGATCTTTTCGGGTGGTTAGATTAGGCCATTTGTTTGCATAATGAAGATTAAGTTCTAACCACTTTTCTAATCCTGGTTCTGTATCAGGTAAAATCGCTTCTGCTGGGCATTCTGGCACACAAACACCACAATCGATGCATTCATCGGGGTGAATAACAAGCATATTTTCCCCTTCATAAAAACAATCAACAGGGCAGACTTCAACGCAATCCGTATATTTGCAGTGAATGCAGTTGTCGGTTACTACGTGGGTCAAGATCAAACTCCATTTGTTACTTTAATTCTCTTTAGAGGAAAGTGGGTGCGTGTTTTTATGATTGGTGAGTTGATCGCGTAGTACAGCTAGTTTCGCAAAAGGTGAATCAGGATTAAGGCGCTTTTCTTTGTGAAAAGGCTTATGATTTGCATGTTTTCCTTGGGATTTGTGGAACTTATGAGAGCGTTTTGCTTGTGATAGTGCTTCTTGAGGGGAATTTTCATTTGTGTGTTCCGCTTTTTTTACAGCGTTCTTCGATTTATTTTGCCACTTATTTCCTAATTTATCATGTTTTTTTTGTGCGTGGTGGTGAAATTGATGCTTATAATGCCATAATAAAATAACTTTACCTTCTTCTGTAGAGCGAGGGGATTTGGCAAAATTCCCAACAGGTTCAGCTGCTGGTAAGCGATTGGTTTTATGGAGATGTTTTTCAATACCAGAGGATAAAGTGTTTGGGTATGAGGTATTTTTTTCTTCTCGTGTTGTTTTTAAATCGCTTATTGTTTGCCATTGACTTCCAACGCATTCTGCTGCAGGAACATCTTGTATTGTCCTATTGACAGGGGAAGAGGCTTGGTGTGCAAAGAGATTTTGTTCAAAAACAGTATTGCTTATGCTGTACGATTGATAACCAAGTCCTTTGAGGATTTCTTCCATATCATTTCCATTGGCCCCAAGAATGGACATCATGGCTGGTGTAACAAAAAAACTTTTGCCATCATAGGCTCCATCGGGTCTGGGATCACTTCCTTGTTTCCAATGAAGTGCGGGGCGGATGAGATTGGCAAGACGTTCTAAAATATCAATCCGTACAGCACGTTGTCCTAAGATTCGGTAGCCGGCTAATTGATAAAATTGGCGGTTATAGGTAGGGTCAACAATCAAAGAGGTTCGACCAGCAGATAATGCTGAAAAAATTTCACCCAAACCAGTTTGATCTTGTCCCGCATTTTGAAGATTCCACAGGAGAGTAATGGCTTGAACCGGAGCAGGTTTAAGCATTCCGGCAACATAGATGTGAAAAGCGCCAAAACGCACGCCTAGACGCCGAAGCACGGCACGTGATTCTTGCGCAAGTTTTTTGACAATGTCTAAAACTTCACGGCGTGGTAAAATCCCTAAAGAGTTAAAAAGTTGTAAAGCAAGACTGTTTGTTGAATCCGTTAAATTATCAGCATTGCGCAAATCAAACAGGGGTTTTAAAGTCGTTTCAAAATGAAAGGTGACAAAGCGTTCTAATCGCTTCACAACGTTATTGCGGGATTCTCCCGTGAGTTGTTCATCTGCTAAAACAATCAGTTTTGGTTTGAAAAAATCTTCTGTTGCTACAAGTTGTCCTACGGGTTGACCAATCCAGCGCACAATTCCATCAGAACTGAGGGTAAAATCTCCATTTGCACAAGCACAAAAACGTGTCGCGCGTTTGGAAAAAGCAAGAATCAAATTCTCATTCTCTGTTGAAATTTGCTTCTCAGCTATTTGATCGGTACTGTTTTTGTTGGCATAAAAACGAAAACCTTCAAATTTACCCCTTCCGTGTTTTTCAATGAGAATATCATCTTGAAGAATCTCATTCTGTTGAACAATCTTGCTATCCATGATCATTTTCTTTCTCAGTGTGACACTGGTCAAAAGCTTTTTGCGACAATTTCATAATGGTGCTCTTTCTTTAACACGTTTGTTGCGTTTGCTTCAATCACTCTTGTCATTTTTTGCTGTTTCTTTGCGCCTTTAAAACTTGAATGATTCTTTTTTTATTCAGTTTTCATTCAGTTTAGATGCTTTATATTTGCAAATTACACTTATTAGTTGTATTGTAAAGCTGAAAGCATGAATAAATTCTTCAATTTAAAAGGAAACGGAATTGGTTATCAAAAAACAGCATTTGTTTTGCGTGATCACTTTATTTTTTTTGCTGTTTTGTCATGAAAAGTGGAGAGAAAGTTTTTTCAAATATTTCATAGGCTAAAAGGCATGTTGTAAAGGCATTTTGCAGGTGAAATTGTGTCTTATGACAAGAAGTTTTACCATGACAGTAAAAAAAACAATTGCGATTATAAAATTACACGTTAAAGTAGTAGGTACAGAAGTTAACAACTTTTGCGTTCTTTTTAAGCAAAGAACAATGATGTCGTTGCCAAATCAATTTTGATAATTTTAATCGCAAGGGGTTATTATGGGTAATCTTTCAAATGCTGTTTATAAAAGCAGCAAAAATTATAGCGATGCAGACAAAAGCTTAGGACGTAATATGATGCGTTCTGCTATGCAAGCACCTTATCTTGAACGACAAAAAGAGCATGATTTGGCTCTGCGGTGGAAAGACAAACGTGATGATGATGCCATGCATCAAATTGCAGCGGCTCATATGCGTTTAGTGATTGCTATTGCTAATCGCTTTAAACGTTTCAAAATGCCATTGGGAGATTTGGTCCAAGAAGGGTATGTGGGACTATTGGAAGCAGCTGCACGTTTTGAACCTGATCGGGAAGTGCGTTTTTCAACGTATGCAACGTGGTGGATACGCGCTTCTATTCAAGATTATATTTTGCGAAATTGGTCAATCGTTCGAGGGGGAACGAGTTCTTCGCAAAAAGCACTTTTCTTTAATCTTCGGCGTTTGCGTGCAAAACTGATACAAGATGATAGTGCTTTGTCAAAACAGGATATTTTTCGCACAATCGCTGAAAAGCTTGGCGTTTCCGTGCGCGATGTTGAAACGATGGATTTTCGTTTTTCCAGTTCTGATAATTCCTTGAGTGTTTCTGTTTCTGAGAACAGTGATAATCCCATTGCTAAGATGGATGTTTTGGTGGATGATAGTCCTCTTCCTGATGCTTTAATTGAGCAAGTCATTGATGGTCAACGGCGTACACAGTGGCTTTACGATGCGTTGCAAATTCTCAACGAACGGGAGTTGGAAATTATTCGCTTTCGTCGCTTAAATGAAGAGGGGGCGACTCTCGAAGTTTTGGGTGAAAAGTTAGGAATCTCGAAAGAGCGCGTGCGTCAAATTGAAGCTAGGGCTTTGCAAAAATTGCGTTCTGCTCTCCTTACGGTTCATTCAGAAGACGCTTACGATATATAAGCAGTGAAATGCTTTGGGGGGGAGGAGGAAAGAGAATATATTAAGTGGGGGCATATGAGAATATGATGAAGTCAGTTTTAGGGGGTGTTCATATTTGTTTAGGAATATGCCTCCTTGGGGGCGCTACTGGTAAACAGAGGAAGACAGGGGGCAGAGTTAGTTGGAGGAAATATGTATCACACGGAGGCCTATAGAGGCATGATGAAATTGGATTTTAAAGTGTTCCTCCTTATTTTCGAATATGCTTTAAGGGGGAGGGCGTGATACAGATAGAAAAGAATTAAAACTGTAGCAGATGAGAAAAAGGGCTTATTCTGTAATAATTTTCACTTTGGTACCTGCGGGTAAAGTTTGCGTTGGTGAGAGGGCGTTGAGGATGCGAAAGAGTTTTTCTTTATATGGTGTGTATTGCATTTTATCTGCAAGATTTGCAACGGTTTCTCCTTGTTTAACACGAACAACACGGATTTTTAAGGGCTGCAATTTTTTTAACTGTGAAGATGAAAGAGAATGAAAGCTTTGTAGCGTTTTTTTGGCAACCTCTGCAAAATTTCGAGAATTATGTGGAGCGGCCGTCAAAAAACGAAAGATGTGGTTGTTGAATGGAATGGCAACCACATCAAATTGCCATTGATCATTGGTAGCATAGGCCTGTGCTCCAAGTAAACTTTGGCTTTGGAATCCTTGACGCGTAAATTCTTGATTGGGGAGCCCTTGAATTGTGATGGGGCGGATAGATGATTGGTCTAGCCCGAGAATCCAGCCGCTTTTCAAATAATCACTCGCAGATATTTCAGCAGGATGTGGAATAGCGTCAAAACGAATCGCAATTTTATCTGGTCCACTGGCCCAAACAGTGTGTGCTGAATGTTCTATTGTAAAATTATTTGGAACAGAAAAAGCTATGCGCAATTGTGGGTGAATAAATTGGTTGCCTCGTACAAAACCTGTATAAAAGCCTCCTCCAAAAATCATGCCATCAATGCTTTTGAGAAAAGAATCATGATCGGATATTGTACTATTCCCTTTACTGATTTTACGCGCTTTTTCTATCGCAAGCCGAATGCGTTGAGGGGTGGTTGGGTGAGAAGCTAGAAAATCTAGAGAGGCATTTTGGGTGCCGGAGATATTACGAAAAGCACTATAGGCTTCCATTGTTTGAAGAAAGCGCGGTGAAGCAAATGGATCATATCCTGATTGTTGGAGCATTTCGAGTGCAAGGGAATCAGCTTCCAGCTCTTGATTGCGGGAAAATTGCGCGAGTTGTTGCTTGTTTTGCATAGGGTTATGAAGTTTTTTGCCAATAGAAGAAAGAAGACGTGAAGACATGTGATTGGTCATCTTTAATTGGGCTTCTTTTTGCAGGCGTAAAATGCCATGATTGGCTCTGATATGTGCTATCTCATGGGCTAAAATGGCTGCAACTTCTGAAGAATCATTGGCTAATGCCAGCATACCACGAGTGATGTAGATCGAGCCATTGGGGAGCGCAAAGGCATTGACAGTTTCTGAGTTTAAAATTGTTACAGAATAGCTTTGATGAGAACTATGTGATGCAACTGCCAGTTTACGGACAATCTTTGCTAAAAGGTGTTCAAGTTTTGCATCATGATAAGCGCCACCATACATTTGCAGAATACGTGGGTGTTGCAGAGCGCTTAATGTGACATAGATATTGTGGTTGTTGGTACGTTTGATCGTTTTAGAAGAAGTGGAAGAAAGCCTATCATTTTGAGAAAGTGGTGTATGACAAGCCGAAAGGAGAAACGTTAAACTTATGAGAGTGGCTTTATACAGGCACGAGCGAAAAAGAAAATTGCGGTGAAAAATGGGGTGCGTTGGACCATGGTGCACATTATTTCTGCGGAGTAATTTGGCAAATTGCATTTGTATCTTTGTATCGTATGTTTCTTTAAGAAAGGCATTAGAGATAAGGATTCGTTTGGCTATATCATGCTTTTTGTTTATAAAAAATGACTCTCACTTATAAAAAGATGCACTGTAAAGAAAATTTTGTGAAAGGCAAAGTATGGCATGACAACATTTACGATATTATTAAATGGGGATGTTCATATCACTGATCGTTTGCTTAATCAAATTCAAAACAGTCGGGTAATTGCTGCTGATGGTGGTATGCGTCATGCGGCAGCGCTTAATGCGACGCCTGAGTTGTGGTTAGGGGATTTTGATTCATCAGATGAGAATTTAATACGTCAATATAGTCATGTTCCGCGTGAAGTTTTTCCCTCTGATAAAGATATGACAGATAGTGCTCTGGCATGTGAAAGAGCGCTGCAAAATGGCGCTAAAAAGCTTATTTTGTGCGGTGCTTTGGGAGGGGAGCGAAGTGATCACAGCCTTTCTCATATAACGCAAGCGTTGATGATGGCTGAAAGGGGTATTTCAGTGTTGTTGACAAGCGGTTTGGAAGAAGGTTGGCCAGTTTTGTCAAAACCTTGTTCGTATGATTTGCCTAAGGGATGTTTGTTTAGTATTATCGGTTTTTCTGATTTAAAAGGTTTAACTCTTAAAGGGGTAAAATGGCCAATTTGTGACAAAAATGTGTCATTTGGCTCTTCTTTAACACTTTCTAACCGTATTTGTGGAACCTTTTCTTGCCATTTAGGTTCTGGAAAAGCTATATTGTTAGTGTCTGTACCTATTCCATAAAGCTCTTCCAATATATTTTGAATAAGGCAGGGGGGGGCCTAGTGATGAAGTGCCGACATAAACGATATATGTATTGATCTTGAGAAGGAAAGGTTTTGATATGTTAAAATCAATTTTTAAAGTGGCCGTTGTTTCAGCCATTGGTTTCAGTTCAGTCGCTTGTACTACAAACGATGAACGCGTTGCACGTTACGGCGTAGGAGGAGCAGCAATCGGTGCTTTGGCTGGAACTGCTATTGCTGGAAGTACGCCTGGAGCAGCACTGACCGGTGCAGCATTTGGTGCTTTGGCTGGAACAGTAACAGGTGCAGCTGCAAATCAAAGAAAACAACAAAGACAGGTATCACAATTGTGCACGTATCGTGGTCGTAGAGGGCATGTTTACCAAGCACCTTGTGGACAGAGAGTTCCTGTACGACAATTATGTGCTTACCGTGATGCAAGAGGGGTGATGTATAAAGCACCTTGTCCGCGCCGCGTTCGTTAATGGCGGTGCCGCTTCTGCGGCTTGACCGCATTTTCTTAAATTTTGGAAAAACGCCTTTGCTCAATCAAGCTTGTTTATCGGTTGAGCAGGGGGCGCGTATTGCGCTGGTCGGCCGTAATGGTTGTGGAAAATCGACCCTATTAAAAATTGCCGCAGGAATATTAGAACCTCATGGTGGCGAAATTTTTCGCCACCCGCGAGTAACGCTCCGTTATGTCTCACAAAATCCGGATTGTTCAGGATTTGAAGATATTAATGCTTATATGGAAGCGGGGCTGGACGATACATCTGATGTCCAGTGGATCAATACGCTTCGCACAAATTTAGGGTTTTCTGGGGCGGAAAAATTGGAAACGCTTTCGGGAGGCGAAAAGCGGCGTGTTTCACTGTTACGGGCCATTGCTGCAAAACCCGATATTTTGTTCTTAGATGAACCAACCAATCATCTTGATTTACCAACCATTGAATGGCTGGAAGCTGTTTTGGCTTCTTTGCGTTCAGCGATTGTGGTGATTTCCCATGATCGGCGATTTTTAGAAAATGTTACGCGGTCAACGGTATGGCTTGATCGTGGCACAACCAAAAGACTGGAAAAGCGTTTTTCTGAGTTTGAAAATTGGCGTGATAAAGCACTGGAAGAAGAAGCCATCGAACAGCATAAATTGGGGCGCCAAATTGCTCGTGAAGAGCAATGGTTGCGTTATGGCGTGAGCGCACGGCGTAAGCGTAATGTACGGCGCTTAGGCGAATTAAAAGACTTAAGACAGCGTCATCAAACCTATAAAGGGCAGCCGGGAAATGCACTTTTGACAGCAGCAAAAAGTCATGATTCTGGGCAATTGGTGCTTGAAGCAAAGAAAATTTCAAAATCCTATGGTGATCGCATTATTGTGAAAGATTTCTCTTTGCGCATTCAGCGGGGTGATCGAATCGGGTTGGTAGGACCCAATGGAATCGGAAAGACAACGCTCCTTTCTGCATTAATTGGGCAAGAAGCCGTGGATAGTGGAACGGTGAGGCATGGCTATAACCTCTCTATGGCATTGCTTGATCAGCAACGTATTTTAAATGAAGAAGAAACTTTAGCGCATTATTTAACGGGAGGAAGAGGTGATACTCTTGTGATCAATGGGCTGGAGCGGCATGTGGTTTCTTATATGAAAGACTTTTTATTTTCACCGGAACAAGCACGCACTCCCCTTAAAGAATTTTCCGGGGGAGAAAGAGCACGCCTCATGCTTGCACGACTTCTTTCTCGTCCTGCAAATTTTTTGATTCTTGATGAACCGACCAATGATTTGGATATGGAAACTTTGGATTTGTTGCAAGAATTTATTGCTGATTTTGCGGGAACTGTATTGTTGGTCAGCCATGACAGAGACTTTTTAGATCGTACTGTAACGCATATGTTGGCACCTCAAGGTGATGGTCATTGGGTTTTGTATGCGGGCGGCTACAGTGATATGATGGCGCAAAACCAGCATGCTCTTCGTTTACAACGCAAAAAAACAGAATTATCGCAGCGTAAAGCACCTTCAAAATCTCATGCGGGAGAGCTTTCAAAGCAGGACACATCAACAGATCATGGCTTGATAGGGCGGGAGAAAAAAACACGAAGTAAATTGTCTTATAAGCAGGTTTATGCATTGGAAAAATTGCCTGAAGAAATTGCTGTTTTGCAGGACGAAATCAAAAAAATTGAGCAAGAACTCTCTGATCCAGCTCTCTATCGCAGTGATAAAGAGCGTTTTGAGCGTTTATCAACAACGTTGGAAAAAAAGAAAAATACTTGCACACAAAAAGAAGAAGAATGGTTAGAGCTTGAAATTTTACGCGAAGAAATGGAAGCGTGTTCACGGTAATGTTTTAGATATTAATATCTAAGCATTTTAATTCGTATTGCATCATCGCTTTTCTTTGATTTGTTACAAGATCTTATGGCTGATTTTGCGCGAACAGTGTTGTTGACGAGTTATGGCAGAGACTTTTTAGATCGCACTGTAACATATAGCACCTCAAGGTGATGGTCATTGGGATTTGTATACGGGGGGACAGTGAGATGATAGCGCAAAACAAGCATGCTCTGAGCTTACAAGGCAAAGAAACAAAACTATCTTTGCCGTGAGTTTTTTCAAAATTTCGTATATGGAAGTATGCCAGTTCCATTGCATACTTTGCCAGTCCCCAATGTTGCTACAGCGCCCCTTGGAACTTGAGAGCATTCATAAGAAATATTCCCTTGTCTTTACCTTATGCTTTAAACATACCACCTCCGCTTATGATGGAAAAGCAAATGATCCTCATTGATTCTAACGTAAGAAGTATTGTGATGAGGAAAGCTTACTGTATTCGACATTATGATTTGAGTTTAAAAATGATGATTTGTTAAGATAAATCAACGTGTTATTGTTACATTGTCTAGGAGGAGAAAATGATGGCAATTAAAACAAAGCGAACAATTTCTACATTGATCGGTTTAGAAGATGCAGCTGAACTGTCTTCTTATTACCTCCGTAATGCGAATCATCTGCATCCTTTTGAACCTGTTAGATCTGATGATTACCATACCCTAACAGCTTGGGAAACACGAGCCAATGCATTTGCTTGTGAAAGTGCACAGGGACAAGCATATCGATATGCTGTACGATTAAAAAATGAAAACACAGTCATCGGTGTTGTGAATTTTACAAATGTGGTTCGGGGTGTTTTTCAAGCCTGTCATCTTGGTTTTTCTCTTGATGAAAAACAACAAGGCAAAGGTCTCATGTTTGAGAGTTTATCGGCTCTAATACGCCATATCTTTCATGTTTATCATCTGCATGGAGTGATGGCAAATTATAGACCTGAGAACATAAAAAGCGAACGTTTATTAAAACGCCTTCATTTTGAAAAAGAGGGCTATGCCAAAGACTATTTGATGATTTCTGGAAAATGGAGAGATCACATTCTAACCTCTCGAATCAATGATCTTTATGAGTCCGTTAATAGATTCCAATAAAGTTTTGTTAAGGGTCTTTTTATCAAATGTGTAAATATGCTGAATTTCTCCCTATCCTCAAAGATTAAGATCTTTAACCACCTCTTCTTTTATAAATAGTTTAGAATCTCGTTTAGCGGATTTCAACTGCTGACTATTTTTATATGTTTCTTTTCGTAGATAATAAATTGATTTATCATCATAATTCATTTTTTTCAATTTGAAGAGAGTCCTCAATATCGGAAGACTTTCTCACTTCAAATTTATTGATGTTTAATCATAAAAAACACCTCTCTTGCACATCACAAACTGGGTTGGCATACAAGTGAGGGTTTATGTGGATAAACAATGATTGAAGAATAAGAATAAAAATTCTCTGTATAAATCCTTTTAAATGTGAGGGCTGTTGCAATATTGTGTATTCTGTGACCGATAGTCTCGTTACAAGTTACACAAACGGCTTATTGTTTGGGTGAAATTTTTATACATTCATTTATTTTTTGCCATTTGTTTTTTGTATTTTCTTTTCTTAAGAAAATTTCCAATGTTATCAATGGTTTTAATTCATACCAAGCGCATTTTTATAAAGTTCAATGATTGCTTCTTCTTCCATTCTTTCATGCTCTTCTTTTTTACGCAGCCGTATAATGCTTCGAACAGCTTTACTATCAAAGCCAGAGCCTTTAAGTTCAGTGTAAACGTCTTTAATATCATCAGAAATGGTTTTTTTCTCTTCTTCTAGTCGTTCAATACGTTCGATAAAAGAGCGTAATTGGTTTACGGATATAGCGTGTGTTTGATCGGTTACTGTATCGTTCATTGTATTTTTCTCCAAGTTATATATTTTAAGTTGTTTTTCGACGACGAATTTATGTTAAAAAAGCTTGAAAATAAAAAGTAAATCAAGCTACACAGCTTTTTTACAAATTGACTTTAAATATTTTGTAAAATTTTTAAGATATATGCATTGATAAAAGGGCTATAAAAAGAAAAATATGAAAATATACGTTTTAGACTTGAAAAGCTTTTAAAAAAGAAATGTGTAATTTGTTTTGAGAATTTGACATTATAGAGGAAGTTTTGTGATTTTAAAAAAACGATATTGGGTGTTTCAGAAAGGATTAAAAGTTTTTCTCTTGAGTATTTTGCTCTTGTTTCCCCTCGTTGTTTTTGCAAAAGCTGACTTTAGAGTTTGTAATACAACCCAACAGTCTGTAGGGGTTGCTCTTGGATATCGTACATTTTCAGGGTGGGTGAGCGAAGGCTGGTGGACGGTACCAGTGACGGAATGTAAAACTTTAATTGAGGGGCCTCTTGCTTCACGGTTTTATTATTTTTATGCGGAAGGAGCACAAAAAAAAGGGAACTGGGCAGGCTCTGTGACCATGTGTGTACAAGATAGCCAATTTACCATTCAAGGGGTTCATGATTGTTTCCCTCGAGGATATCAAAAGGCTGAATTTAAAGAGATCGATACCGGAAATCAAACCAGTTGGATGGTACAGTTGACGGATGAGTCTTTGTTAAACAATTCAGTTATACCTTCTCTTTCAGGAAATTCTCCACCGTGAAACGTGCACGTAAAGTAAAAATTATTGCGACTCTTGGTCCTTCTTCTTTTTCTCGTTTGATGATTGAGAAGCTTTTTAGGGCAGGGGCAGACGTTTTTCGTCTTAATATGAGCCATACTGATCGTGATATGCTGGGTGATTTGGTCAAGTCTATACGAGAAGTTGAAAAAACAGTTCGACGCCCCATTGGTATTTTAGTGGATCTTCAGGGGCCAAAACTGCGTGTGGGGCGTTTTGCTAAGGGGCAAGAAGATTTGCGTGTTGGGCAAAGCTTTACATTAGATAATCGCGATGTTCTTGGTGATGCACAGCGTGTTTTTTTCCCTCATGAGGATGTATTTTCGGCTGTTAAACCAGGGGATCGGTTGTTGATTGATGATGGAAGGGTGGAACTGCGTGCGCAAGTTTGTGATGGTCATTCTGTACAGTGTCGCGTGGTTGCTGGAACCCGTATTTCTGATCGAAAAGGTGTCAGTTTTCCCGATACAATTTTGCCTTTTGATTCGATGACGTCAAAAGATAAGGAGGATCTTCAGGCTCTTTTACAGCAGCCTGTTGATTGGGTTGCTCTTTCTTTTATTCAACGTCCAGAAGATATTATAGCGGTGCGTCAGTTGACGAAAAGCAAGGTGTCTTTGATGGCTAAAATCGAAAAACCTCAAGCCTTGGAGCATATAGAGAAAATTATTGAGGTATCCGATGGTATTATGATTGCACGGGGTGATCTTGGAGTGGAAATGCCCTTGGAAAAGGTCCCTGCACTTCAGATGGAGCTCATAAAAGCTTGTCGTTTAGCAGGAAAGCCTGTTGTGGTGGCAACACAAATGCTCGAATCAATGATTACATCTCCTGTTCCCACACGCGCAGAAGTGTCGGATGTTGCTACAGCAGTTTATGCAGGAACAGATGCGGTGATGTTGTCTGCTGAATCTGCTTCTGGTCGCTATCCTGAAGAAGCTGTGCTTATGATGGACCGAATCGCGCGGCAAATCGAACAGGATCACACTTATGCCGCTCAGGTTGGAGCACAACATCCAGCACCAGAATCAACAGGAACGGATGCGATTTCTCTTGCTGCACGTCAGATTGCTGAAACACTTGCTCTATCCGCTATCGTTGCCTATACGGCTTCAGGAACAACGGGGGTGCGCGCCTCTCGTGAACGCCCTAATAGACCGATTATTGCTTTATCGCCCATTGTGGAAACAGCACGGCGTTTGGCTTTAGTTTGGGGGCTTCATTGTGTGGTTACGCAAGATGCACGGAGTTTAGAGGATATGGTTGATCGTGCAGCAGCTATTGCATTTCAGGAAGGCTTTTGCAAAGGAGGAGATCGCTTCCTTGTGACAGCTGGGGTTCCCCCTTGGAACGCCCGGTGCGACAAATCTCTTGCGTATTGCTTCTGTCTCTCAAGATGGAACGAAAGGGATTTGAGCCGTTTACGCATGGTGTTTTTTCATGCGCCTTTGAACAGGCTTTAAAAACAACGGGTGCGCGCCTCTCGTGAACGCCCTAATAGACCGATTATTGCTTTATCGCCCATTGTGGAAACAGCACGGCGTTTGGCTTTAGTTTGGGGGCTTCATTGTGTGGTCACGCAAGATGCACGGAGTTTAGAGGATATGGTTGATCGTGCAGCAGCTATTGCATTTCAGGAAGGTTTTTGCAAAGGGGGAGATCGCTTCCTTGTGACAGCTGGGGTTCCCCCTTGGAACGCCCGGTGCGACAAATCTCTTGCGTATTGCTTCTGTCTCTCAAGATGGAACGAAAGGGATTTGAGCCGTTTACGCATGGTGTTTTTTCATGCGCCTTTGAACAGGCTTTAAAAACAACGGGTGCGCGCCTCTTGTGAATGCCTCCATAGAACCCATTATTCTTTTATCTCTTATCGTAAGATAGAAAGGTGTTGCATTAGGTTGTCCAGTTTGGGGATGGGAGCAGATGCGGTGATGTTGTCTGTTGATTTTGTTTTAGTTCTGAGGAAGCTGCTTTTACGGTAGGGCATTTAATGGGAGCCCCCCTTTTATTTCATTAAGGCATATTGGGGATTGCTTTATTGAGTTTATACGAGCGAGATGTTCATTGATAATGAGAATTTATTCTTTTTCTTTTTGAATGAGAGCCTTGAAATTGTTCTCATTTTAAACTTTTGCAGACAGAATTGAATAAAATTAAAATTATGTGCCTAAAAAATCGTACTGGTATGTTATGAGAAAAAGTGATGGGTGAATGTGTTTTTAAAATATGCTTTGTCTGATCATTTGCAACATATTGATTTATAATGATAATTTATCGTTATTAAACTTGAATTAGAACCCCGAATTCCGTAAAATTCTCTTCAATTTATTTATGTTTTGTTAATTATAACTCTTTGCTTGTACGTCACAAGCGGGTGGGACATGTGGGTAAAAATTGTACAAGAAAGGCATAATTCTTATGAACCGTTTTAAGAGCCAAGGGGGCTGTCGCAATATTGAGGGCTGGTTATAATGATGGTGCCGACTTGCTCTTTTATTAAGCTTGGAGATTTTGGGGGGTGGGGAGAGGAATATGGATTATTTGTTATAAGGATAAAAATAGCGGTAGAGGATGTTTTCAAGAGCTATTATTGTTGTTTATGATGTTTGAGGTTGTATGAGATTAACATACTCTTCGGTTTTGACTTTTTTCCTGCTCTAAAGGATGAAAATACTTAATTCACGCTGGTTTATAAATGATACGGTTCTTTTCGGTGGGTTTCATCGGATGGACATTCTAGGTGCAAAGACTCCATGGTGCTTATATTATCAAATAGCGGTGTTTTACGGTATAATAGATAAGGTTATTTTTTTAATATATTGAATCTGCTTGATATTATCTAGGGGCAAGGATTTTGGACATGCATTCATAGGGAACATGAATATAGTTCTTTTTTTCGAAGGGTGCTTTATTTGTTTGTTGCTGTTGTCATTTATATGATTTTTTACAATGATGTTGGTTTTGTTATCTTATTGCGCTGTTAAAAGACATCTCATTTGAAATGTGGTGATATAAGGCAGCCTCCTTGATATAGGAAGCGTTTGTGCGGAGGTGAAATATTCAGGGTAGGGCTTTCTTGTTGAGGTTTAAGTTAATCCCATAAGTTGTGAGTAGCTGGAATCCTTCCTATAAGAAACCAGACTGTTTACAGACTGGTGTGGGTTTAAGAATTTTTATCCTGTGAGATGTGGCGGACAAGTCAAGTCTCTGGTTTATTATGCGCTGATGTACTTTTTAGAAATCTTCCTGTTCTTGTTCTTGAATGTTTGTGTGGTTTTGATCATCTTTGAGCAATTGGTTGGTGAGATTTTCAATGCGTTGTGTGGTGTCACGCATAATTTTCCCCATGGTGCGGTCTCTTTCGTTGTGGAGTCGTAAAAGAGCATTGTAGTCTTCTTGTAATTTTTTATTTTCTCGTTTTATTTCTTCCATTTCATCGATAATCATTATGCCAGCCATAACCGATAAACGATGGTCGCCAATTTCACCAAAATTGTTCTTTAAATGTGTGATATATTGATCTAATTGAGCAGCAAGCGCAATAAGACGACGTTCTTGTCCTTTGTCACAAGCCATGCGATAAATTTTACCATCAATGGTAACGGAAACAGTTTCCATACATTCAAACCTTTATCTATCAATGACAACACGAATTGTTTCCATTGCTTTAATAAGACGTTTGGAAACTTCTTTGTTTACGGACTCTAAGCGTTCAATTTGGGCTTCAGCTTTGTCAAGCGCTTGGGCAAGATGGCTGCGGTCAGCATTCATTCGTTGGATTTCTTCTTCCCATTCGTTATTTTTATCAATAACGGCATTACGGTTTATTATGGTGATCTCTAAAGTTCTAAGTGCCTTTTCTAGGTGCTCTAAAGCATCTTGTAGAACTGTAGTCTCTTGGTTCATTGCTTTTATCCTTTGGGTAATTGTATCCTTTATCAATGTGTTATGCAAAAACGAATCACTTTCACTCTTGTGTTGTGTGCATTTTATTTTTAAGTATGTAAGATATTTTAGCAAGCAAAGCAGGGGATAGATATAAATTAAAAGCTGGATTTTTTGCGCGTATTGGCATAAATGACATGGATATACAGGACGCGTGAGGGGAATGTTATTAATGTTATTGAAGTGGTGGCAAAAAGTCTCACGCTAATGGTTAGAAAATAGTATTTCTTGAGAATTTTAAGAGAATACGGAAAAAGCAACAGAATAACGTATTTAACGAAATGGTCGATTATTCATGACAAACACCCACCAACAGAATCAGATGGCCAATGCTATCCGTTTTCTTGCTATTGATGCGATTGAAAAAGCAAATTCTGGTCATCCAGGCTTGCCAATGGGAGCCGCCGATATTGCTACGGTTCTTTATACAAGATTCCTTGCTCATGACCCCAAAAAACCTCGCTGGCCTAACCGTGATCGTTTTGTGTTATCAGCAGGACATGGGTCTATGTTGCTTTATGCTCTCTTGTATCTTTCTGGTTATGAAGATATTGGCATTGAAGATCTCAAAAATTTTCGTCAATTAGGAGCAAAGCTTGCTGGGCATCCAGAATATGGGCATGTGGCGGGAATCGAAACAACGACTGGTCCTCTCGGACAAGGGTTGGCGAATGCCGTGGGGATGGCTCTTGGAGAGCGTTTGCAAAATGCCCGTTTTGGTGATCTTATCAACCATTACACCTATGCGTTGGTGGGCGATGGATGCCTTATGGAAGGGATATCTCAAGAAGCACTTTCCCTTGCCGGTCATTTGAAACTCAATAAGCTTATTGTGTTGTGGGACGATAATAATATTTCTATCGATGGAGAGATTTCCCTTGCTGATAGTACAGATCAGATTGCGCGTTTTAAAGCTTCTGGTTGGGAGACACATAAAGTCAATGGGCATGATCAAGCAGCAATTGCGCGGGCTATTGAGGCGGCACAAAATTCCGATAAACCAACTTTGATCGCTTGTAAAACAACAATTGGTTTTGGAGCGCCGAATAAAGCGGGGACCAATAAAGTTCATGGAGCCCCTTTGGGCGCACGAGAAATCGCTGAAACCCGTATCGCTTTAGGGTGGGATGCTGAGCCTTTCGTTATTCCAGCCGATATTCTCGATAATTGGCGCTTGGCAGGGCTTAATGCTGCTAAAAGGCGGCAAAAGTGGGAAGAAAAATTTGCTGATCTTCCTATCTCAGAGCGTGTGGAGTTTGAAAGATTGATGCGGGGCGATCTCGTGGGCGGATTTGATGGCGCTATTGATACTTATAAACAGAAATTGGTTGAAGAGCGCCCCGTTGTTGCTACGCGTAAAGCTTCGGAAATGGCTCTTGAAGTGATCAATGAGGTCGTTGTTGAGACTATTGGTGGTTCGGCTGATCTAACCGGATCTAATAATACAAAAAGTAGCCAGATGAAAAGTATCTCTGCTGAAGATTTTTCAGGGCGCTATCTGCATTATGGAATTCGCGAACATGCAATGGGAGCTGTGATGAATGGTCTTGCCCTTTATGGCGGCTTTATTCCTTATGGGGGAACCTTTTTATGCTTTTCTGACTATATGCGTCCTGCTATGCGTTTGTCTTCTCTCATGGGGTTGCGGGTGATTTATGTCATGACTCATGATTCTATTGGTCTTGGTGAGGATGGTCCGACCCATCAACCCGTGGAGCATTTGGCTTGCCTGCGTGCAATGCCTAATCATTTTGTGTTCCGTCCTGCCGATGCTATGGAGACAGTCGAGTGTTGGCAATTGGCTTTGAAAGCACGCGGGACGCCTTCTACCTTGGCTTTAAGTCGACAAAATCTACCGCTTTTGCGTCAAGAGTATGAAGAAGAAAATCTCTGTATGCTTGGTGCTTATGAATTCCTAACAGCTAGCGATGATGCACAAGTGACGCTGTTTGCTTCTGGTTCAGAATTGCAAATTGCAGTGGAGGCACATGCGGTGTTAGAAGAAAAAGGCATCCCAACGCGTGTGGTTTCTGTGCCTTGTTTTGAACTTTTTTCTCAACAATCTCTCTCCTATCAGCGTGCTCTCATTGGAGATGCACCGATTAAAATTGCCATTGAAGCTGCTGTCGCCCAAGGATGGGACCGTTTTATTGGCTGTGGTGGTGTGTTTATTGGTATGGAGGGCTTTGGGGCAAGTGGAACAATTGATGCCCTTTATGCGCATTTTGGTATTACTTGGGAAAATGTTGTTGCCACCGTTGAAAAAGAGCTGGAAAAGATTAAAGAGGAAAAGACAAAGTGACAGCTTATGTTGTCATGAATGGGGTGATTGTAGGGCATCATATTTTGTGCAGTATTGTGGATGATCTTGTGCATTATTGTGGATAAGTGAGTGAGTGATCAAGATATTGACATTGTGGGAATTAATGATTTTGGATTGGTGAAATACCCATTTATTGTGTTTTAAATGTTGTGCTTTTAAAAATTGATGAGGAAACATGTGAAATGACAGTTCGTGTTGCAATTAATGGGTTTGGTCGTATTGGTCGCAATATTTTACGTGCACTTGTGGAAAGTGGACGACAAGATGTTGAAGTGGTTGCAATTAATGATTTGGGATCGGTGGAAACAAATGCCCATTTATTACGCTATGATTCAGTTCATGGGCGTTTTCCTGGGATCGTTAAGGTGGTAGGGGATGCTATTGATGTGGGAGGTGGTTTAATAAAGGTATGCGCAGAGCGTGATCCTGCTCAATTGCCTTGGAAAGATTTGGATATCGATATTGCTTTGGAATGTACGGGTATTTTTACTGCGCGTGATAAAGCAAGTGCTCATTTAGATGCGGGGGCAAAGCGTGTTCTTATTTCTGCGCCTTCTGAAGGAGCAGATCTTACGGTCGTCTATGGGGTTAATCATCAATCTTTAAGCAGCGAGCATCGCGTTGTTTCAAATGCTTCTTGTACAACCAATTGTTTGGCGCCTGTTGCACAAGTTTTACACAATACGGTCGGCATTGAAAAGGGCTTTATGACAACAATCCATTCTTATACGGGTGATCAACCTGTATTGGATACAATGCATCGGGACCTTTATCGTGCACGTGCGGCAGCTCTTTCTATGATTCCTACCTCAACAGGAGCGGCAAAAGCTGTGGGATTGGTCTTGCCAGAATTAAAGGGATTGCTTGATGGTGTATCGATTCGTGTTCCGACCCCTAATGTTTCTGTGGTTGATTTGACATTTATCGCTAAGCGTTCCACAACAATCGAAGAAATTAATACAGCTATTGCTACTGCTGCACAGGGTTCTTTGAAGGGCGTTTTGGACACTACAGAAGAGAAACTCGTGAGTTGTGATTTTAATCATAATCCTCATTCAGCTATTTTCCACAATGATCAAACCAAAGTGATTGATGGTAAGCTCTGTCGCGTTCTGGTTTGGTATGATAATGAATGGGGCTTTTCTAACCGTATGAGTGATACGGCAGTGGCTTTTGCTAAGACAATATAAGAGGACCTCAGGGTCCTCTTTTTATAGGGAAAAGTCTCATTTTTGTGCAATTTTGAGAAAAACAGATAGAGGCTGTTGTTCTCATGCGCTAGAGAGAAGAGGCTATTGAAAAATTGATGATGTGTTTTGTTTTAATACTGTGTCAATACGTGCTTTTAAAAGATGCATGAAAGAGTAAACTTTTAAAAAGTAAGATCTGAACGAGATACCTTTTGAGAAAACGTTAGAAAACAGGAGATGTAAACTCTTTTTCCTAGAAGTAAAAGGAAGCTTTAATGGAGATCAAGTTGAGCCAATGCATTTGTTTGCCACAATGGAATATGAAGATTAAGAGCAATGGTGGGCTTTTGTACATTTGACGATAAAAGCTTTGGATTTTTATTAAGCAAAGGGTGAGAGATAGGCTGTCGTGGATCTCTTGTAAAAGCAAAGAGGGGGATAAGTGGAAAGAAAAGTGGGCAGGGTTGTTGGATGCGTTTTTATTTGAAACAATGGAAAGTGAAGAGGAAGCAGTGATGGGGTTTCGTACACTTGATGATGTTGATGTTTTGGGCAAACGTGTTCTGGTGCGCGTAGATTTTAATGTTCCTATGGCACAGGGCAAAGTTTGTGACGAGACGCGTCTTGTACGGCATAAAGAGACACTCATTGAGCTACAAAAGTGTGGTGCTAAACTTATTCTGCTTTCTCATTGTGGTCGCCCCAAAGGAAAGGTAGAGCAAGAGTTTTCACTCCGTCCTGTTGTGCAAGTGCTGGAAAAGATCATTAATCAGCCGGTTGCTTTTGCTCCGGACTGTATCGGTTCGGCGGTGCAGGTTGCAGTTGAGTCATTACAAAATGGTGGTGTTTTACTGCTTGAAAATGTTCGTTTTTATGCTGGTGAAGAAAAGAATGATTGTTCTTTTGCAGAAGCTTTGGCTCATAATGGAGATCTCTATGTTAATGATGCTTTTTCAGTTTCTCATCGTGCCCATGCTTCGGTGGAGGGAATAACGCATTTGTTGCCTTCTTATGCAGGACGCTCTTTGCAAGGTGAATTGCAGGCATTAGAAAAAGGACTTGGCAATCCAGCACGTCCTGTGGTTGCCCTTGTGGGAGGAGCAAAGGTTTCTAGTAAGCTTTTTGTGCTCAATCATTTGGTGGAAAAAGTTGACTCCTTAATTATTGGTGGGGGGATGGCTAACAGTTTTTTAGCTGCACAAGGTATCCATGTAGGAAAATCACTGTGTGAACATGCATTGATGGAAACGATAAAAAAAATCATTAAAAAAGCGCAAGAGTGTCACTGTACGCTTCTGCTCCCTCAGGATGCTGTCGTTGGATTTCGTTTTGAAAAAGATGCACCGCATCGTCTTTATGACATTGAAGATATTCCACAAGATGGCATGATATTGGATATTGGGACGCGCTCTATTGCGCATATCAATGCTGCGATAGATGAAGCTGCTACTCTTGTGTGGAATGGACCCCTTGGTGTTTTTGAGATGTCTCCCTTTGATAAGGGAACCATTGCCGTTGCACGCCATGCAGCAGAACGTAGTTTGACGGGAAAGTTGGTTTCAATTGCGGGAGGGGGCGATACGGTTTTTGCCCTTAATCATGCCGGTGTTGCCAATGATTTTACTTATCTCTCAACTGCTGGAGGAGCTTTTTTGGAATGGATGGAAGGAAAGACTCTTCCTGGTATTCTTGCCCTCATGCAGGCTTAAAGGGCTTCTTTGAAGGGAAGGTTAAAGAAAAACTATACAGTCGTGTAGAGTGTTTTTTGATAGTGTTGCGCATTTTTAGAAATTAAGACAAAATAAAGAGGAATTTTTTATGAATGAACGGCTTGAAGATATTGCACTTGCTTTGGTGCATGCAGGTAAAGGTATTTTGGCGGCAGATGAAAGTACGGCGACCATTGGAAAGCGTTTTGAAAGCATTGGTGTTGAATCCAATGAAGATAAGCGCCGTGCTTATCGTGAAATGCTTTTTAGTACAAAAGAAGCGATGGAAAACGCCATCTCTGGGGTTATTTTATTTGATGAAACCATTCGGCAAAAAGCATCAACTGGGAAAATGTTGACGGATCTTATTCTGGATTCAGGCGCTTTGCCAGGGATTAAAGTTGATACCGGTGCAAAACCCTTGGCTGCTTTTCCCCAAGAAACAATTACCGAAGGGTTGGATGGTCTTCGTGAGCGGCTAAAAGATTATTATGCTTTGGGAGCACGTTTTGCTAAATGGCGTGCGGTAATTGCTATTGATGAACACACTTTGCCAACAAGAGGCGCCATAAGACAAAATGCACAAGCTCTTGCACGCTATGCTGCCTTATGTCAGGAGTTCAATATTGTGCCCATTGTTGAGCCGGAAGTGTTGATGGATGGATCATCGTGTGGGCATTCAATTACACGCTGCTTTGAGGTGACACGCACTGTTTTGCAGGCTGTCTTTAAAGAATTGTTTGAAGCTCGTGTTCTTTTGGAGGGGATGATTTTAAAGCCCAATATGGTGATTGATGGAAAGGATGCTCGCAAGGCTTCTGTTGAAGAAGTTGCTGAAAAGACTGTCCAAGTGCTTAAACAGACTGTTCCTGCCGCTGTTCCCGGAATTGCTTTTCTTTCTGGAGGGCAGTCTGATCAGGAAGCAACGGCGCATTTATCTGCTATGAATTCTTTGGGCGTATTGCCTTGGAAATTGACCTTTTCCTATGGACGAGCACTGCAAGCAGCTGCCTTAAAAGCATGGGCGGGAAAAGATGAAAATATTGCTGTTGCACAGAAGGCATTTCGTCATCGGGCTCGGATGAACCATCTTGCGGCTTTGGGACAATGGACAAAAGAACAAGAAAAAGCGTGCGATTGAAGCACAAGCCCTGTTTTTAAATGCGGAGAGATTTTGCATGTTTCTGCGTGATTTTTTGTGCCCTCATCATGATAAAAATGGCGGGGGCGTTTTAGACTTGAAAGCTTTCTCAGAGAGTTTTTTCCTTGGACCTTTTAAAAGTCTTTAATGGGTGCTATCGAGAGATAAGATTGCGGGAGAGGTGCAATTTCGAGAAGGGGAGATAATGCTAGGAAATTTGTGAATGCACAGCACTTTAGTATGGTGTCGTTCATGGGTGGGCACTTGCTTTTTGAGTGAAAATCAGAAAGCTCATACTGTATTGAAGAGTTTGATATTGTGATATTTTTTCTTTTTCATGTTATCATTACTTGTCATCAGCAGAATTTATTTGATTGCAGTTTTAAAGGTGGATTAAGCGGGTAGATTAGAGAGTTTTGATGTATGAGTGGATTGGAATACAGCTTATGAAGCTTTTCTGCGTCAGGATAGCTTCCTCTTCAATGGGGGTAGTTTTTCTATTGGCGAACGAATTGAATAACTCTTGCGAAAGAAAATAGATTTGTACCTCAATAAAACACCTATTTTTTCGTTAAAATGGATAAATTTTTCTTGTATTTTTTGATGATATAATTAAAGATAACTAACTTCATAGCATCTTGGCTTAAAACGGGGGGAGTTGTGGACGGTATATCTTCTAAAAATAACAGCATATCTTCTAAGAATACAAGCATCAAAAGAAAAAATCGATACGCAGAACAGAGCTTTTCTGCAATTATGATGCGAAAATTGTGCAATATGGTGCGTGGGGTATTCGAAGGGATCTTTACAGTATTTACTTTCATAATTTTTATTATCTTGCTCAGCATACGTGGACCGGTTCATACCGCATTAAAAGTTTTTGGGTCGGTGAGTGGAATAGGGTGCTTTTTCTTTTTTGTCGGATACTACTTAGAACGCCGTGACGCAACAGCAGATGAAGCCGGTATATCGTTCGCATTACTCATGGCAATTGCTGAAGGCGTTTCTTCTATTTGCTGCCTGTCTGCTGCGTGGGGTTACGACGCTCTCTTATTCCGTTTAGCACCTCCTGGGTATGTTCTTATTCTCCCTGAATAAATAGGGTGCAATTCGTTTGCATACAAATCAAAATGAGAGGCTGTCTGCCTCTCAAATTCTTAATAATCGCTCTCCAAAATAATGACATCAGACCCGCTTTTAATGAAGGGGCTAACAAGCTTTGGTCCTTAAGCCTCAAGGCAACCCTTTACAAGTTGCGCCTAACGGCATCCTTGACCTTAAGACAGAAAAACGGTTTATGAACAAACTCTCTTATTAAGCCACATCATCTTTTATTCTTCTCATGCGGTTCTGAAATCATGATATAAAGGGCAAGCTTCTCATCGTGCCTAAATGGTAACTTATCGTGTGTTAAATGGAAAAATGAGAAAAAGCATCTTTATGCAATATAATCCAATTATGATTTTTTGATTTGAAGATAAAGGGTTTAAAGTTCTACAAGACTGATACAATAAAAGGGGGAAAATCGCCTATTCTTAGAAACTAAGGCGTATTTTAGGTGCTCTTGATATAGCTATCTCACCAAATGGTTTTGAAGACTTATCCTTTTAGCTCTATTTATTAAAAGGTCATTTTGAGGGGGCTTGGCTAATGAATGTAAAGGAAAATTAGCACGTAATATTTCGCTTTGCTGGTATAGATGCTGAATGAAGTTAATTATCTAGAGGATCACTGAAGAGGGAGCGCTAAAAAATGATGAAAATCCTCCGTACTTCGGTGAATTCGTGGTTGAAGATATAATCGTAGAACTTGGCTTATCTGTTCCTGAAACAGCTGAATGGTTTGAAATGGTTAGGGTGTCAGTTCTGCATATGCTTGACTCGCTATACAAAAAAATTACGATTTCGTGCAAGCTTTAAAACATAAATACCCTAAAGATATATCCTCTTTGTACATGTTCTTATCATCGTTAAAATGCCTTCTTAAAGCACGACAGGGGGTGGCTATAAAGTTGAGAGCTGTAAATATAAATGATGGCGTTGGTGGTGGTGTGAGAAGATGGTGTTCAATCGAAGTACTCTATCCTTATTTTTATGGGCTATGCCTGAAAGAGAGAGCTGGAGAGACGATTTGTGAGCAAAGAGAAAGTGTTTTGAGGTTGCGTGTCTGCAAGAGCAGAACAGTAGTCGTGGTGATATTTAAAAACAATAAATTTGATAAAATTTTACAATTTTGCCAAAAGCCAGTTTATTATAAAAGCTGTTGCTTATACGCGCTCATACAAAAGTTATAAGAAGCCCAAAAGTGCTAAAAAAGTCTTTGCTCTTTTTCAATAAGACGGATCTGCAAACAATATTCAAAAAGTGTTCGTGTTTTTGAAAGAGCATAAAAGGATACTCTTGCAATAGAGAGAAGCGTATTTGTGAGTTACAATTTGTCATGATTTTCGGTAAACACTATTGTTTAGAGCGGTGAGAGAGGGCATGAAAAAATTTTAATATTCAGTTTTTTAAAGAGTGTGGTCAGTCTTTAGGATAGAGCTTGTGTCCCTAGAGCCTATCAAATGAGCCGCATAAAGGCTTCAAGAAAGCGAGCACCTATTATACTTTTTGCCAGCGCCCCAATATTTTGACAGCCCTTAGAACGTAAAGGGGCAAGGGAGGTATTTTACCTCTTTCTTGTACCGTTTTACTCCACACACCAACTCTGCTTGTGATGAGCAAGCCAAGAGATTTTGTTTGACTCACTATGAGGGTTTGACATGAGAAAATCCTATGGTATTCATGATCTTTCATGAAAAACAATGAATTATCCTTATAAATCAACGTGACAGTGCTGTTATGAAGAGAACTCCTTGCACATCTTAATAGCCCATAGAGATTAACTTGGTAACATTTTACATTCTGTACACAGAAGTGTCTTTATAAAATGCTCCATCTTGCGCATAAAAAAGAACCACCCGTTAAAAAAGAAAAACATCTCAATGCTTGCTTTTCTTTTTTCCATGAGAGATTTAAATTGATAAGCCTGTCTGAAAAGAGTGCTGTTTATGCCCTTAAAGATACTGCTCTTGTATCAAGATCACTTACTCAGGCGAAAATTGGAGTTTTGCGAGGTAAGCATAAACGCCATTTTTTGCCACAAGTTCGGCATGGGTTCCTTCTTCCACAAGGGCGCCTTTATCCATCACAAGAATACGATCAGCTTTTAAAATTGTTGCCAAACGATGCGCAATGACCAATGTTGTTCGATTTTGCATCAATCCTTCTAAAGCGTCTTGCACCAACTTTTCACTGTTTGCATCTAAAGCAGATGTTGCTTCGTCAAGTAGTAACAGGGGTGCATTTCTTAAAATTGCCCGTGCAATACCAATGCGTTGTTTTTGACCCCCAGAAAGCATGGTACCACGTTCTCCTACTTGCGTATCCAAGCCATCTGGTAAAGCTTGAATAAATTCAAGTGCATTAGCCGCTTTAGCGGCAGCAAGGATTTCCTCTTCATGGGTAGTTTCAGTTCCAAAAATAATATTATCACGCAATGTTCCATCAAAAATGGCGACATCTTGTGGAACATAGGAAATTGCACTGCGTAAATCTTGTAAAGAAAGGCGATTAATTTCCATGCCATCCAACCGAATTGTTCCATTTGTCGGATCATAAAAACGAAGGATCAAAGAAAAAATGCTGCTTTTTCCTGCTCCAGAAGCCCCAACAAAAGCAACCGTTTCGCCTGCTTTTACAGAAAATGAAAGCGAGCGTAAAACCTTCTCTTGTGGTCTAGAAGGATAAGTAAAATCAACCTGATCAAAAACAAGTTCACCTCGAACAGGTTGCTCTAATGATAAAGGATTTTTAGGTGCTACAATAGTAGGTTGCTCTTGTAACAATTCGGCAAGCCGTTCAGCAGCGCCTGCTGCTTGGATTAATTCTGCTCCCAGTTCCGATAATTGCGCAAAAGTAGAAGCTCCAAAAACCGCATAAAGGACAAATTGCCCTAATGTTCCTCCTGTCATCGTTCCATTCAAAACATCGCGCGATCCAATCCATAAAACAGCAACCACACTGCTAAAAACCAAAAAAATTGCAAACCCCGTAAAAAAGGAGCGCAAGATTACAGAAGCACGTGCTGTTTGAAAAGCACGTTCTATCAATTGTGAAAAACGTATTGTAACGAGTTTTTCAGCGGTAAAAGCTTGCACAGTGCGAATAGCGCTTACCTGCTCTGTAGCAACAGCATTGGCATCTGCAAGACGATCTTGCGCCGCGCGGGTACGAGAGCGAACTTTACGTCCAAAGACTACCAAGGGAATGGCCACAACAGGAATAGCCGCTAAAACCAACAAAGACAATTTAGCATTGGTGATCACCATCATCACGACGGCTCCGATCACGATAATCAGCTGACGTAAAGCGGTAGAGGCGGTAGAGCCCACAGCTAATTTTATTTGTGTGGTATCTGTGAGAAGCCTTGAAACAATCTCTCCTGAATGTGACCGATCAAAAAAAGCAGGAGAAAGTTTCATAATATGGACAAACACATCACGCCGTAAATCGGCAACAATCCGTTCTCCCAAGGTGATAACACAGTAATAACGGGCTGCTGAAGCAAATGCGAGAAACAAGGCTAAGATAAACAAAATTCCAAAGTAAAAATTGATATGTCCATGGCTTGAAGTAGAAAACCCATGATCAAACATTTGGCGGATAGCCACAGGCAAAGCTAATGTGACAAGAGCAGCAACAGATAACGCTAGAAAAGCAAAGATAAACAACCAACGATAGCGCAAAAGATAAGGAACAAAAATTGCAAGCGAAGAGAATGAAGATTTCTTAGGGGAAGGCTTTGTCGATTTTTCTGAACGAGAACGTAATGTCATAAAATTTTGCTCACTGTATTGGATTTGTAACACTTGATACAATGATGTATCTTGAACACTTGTTTTTTGATGCGTGCTCAGTTATAGGAATAAATACTTTAATCAATGTATCAAAAAGACAAAGGAAGTGCACTTAAAAAAACAAGCAAGTGCTATTTCACTCTATAAACGCAAAAGGTTTGACGCATGAAAGCGAATATTCACCCCAACTATCACAAAATTACCGTTGTTATGACGGATGGAACCCAATATACGACGCGCTCTACTTGGGGAAAAGAAGGCGATACTCTTAATCTAGATATTGATCCAAGAACGCATCCGGCATGGACAGGTGGCTCCCAAACGCTCGTAGATCGTGGTGGTCGTCTTTCTAAATTCAAAAATCGTTTTGGTAATATTGGCATGTAAAAGCCTCCTCTTTATGGGGTACAAGGGTTTTAAACAAAACGATTGCAAATGGATGGATTTTTTATCCTATCAAAGAGTGCACTTTAAATATTAATTCAAAAACGCATCCGACATAAACAGATGGGTCTATAAATCATTGTGGTTGCGTTTTTTAAATTCAAAAATCATTTTGAAATACACGCAAAAATCCTTTCTTCCCTAGAGTATAAAGACTTGAAATAAAATAATTGCAAACTTTTCTTCTTTTTTGGAACTGAACATATCCATGGAGAGGAAGTATTTTCCGCTTCTAAAGCTGCCAATGCATTTGAATTTATTCAAGCTTTACCAGATGGCTTGGATACGCAAGTAGAAGAACGTGGTACTATGCTTTCTGGGGGCAAAAACAACGCATCGGTATTGCACGGGCGATTTTAAGAAATGCACCCCTCTTGCTGCAATCGGGAACCATCATTATATTTGCCAACTCGTCGATGTTGCTACAGCCTTTGGCACTTGAGACGATTTACTATAGGCATTTTAAGTCCTTTCTTAATAGTTTTTTTATTCACGCGGGCTCTCTCCGCTTGTAACGTGCAAAAGACATGGTTTTGATTGGTTCACCATGGAACAGGTTTGAAATGAGAGAATCTTACGGTATTCGGAATTCTCATTCAACATACAAGACAATGAATTATTATTATAAATCAAAATTTTGCTACTTGATGAAGCAAGATTTGCTTTAGATGCAAACAGTGAAAAGTTGGTGCAAAATGCCTTAGAAGGATTGATACAAAATCCTAAATCCTGGTCATTGCACATCGTTTGGCAACAGTTTTAAAAGCTGATCGTATTCTCGTGATGGATAAAGGCGCTTTTGTGGAAGAAGGAACACACAACTCATTATAAAAAATAATGTTTATGCGCATTTGGCTAAACTGCAATTCTCATCTGAGTAAGTGATCTTGATACAAGAGCAGTATTTTTAAGGGCATAAACAGCACTCTTTTCAGACAGGCTTATCAATTTGAAACTCTCATGGAAAAAAGAAAGGCAAGTATTGAGATGTTTTTCTTTTTTAATAGGCTGTTCTTTTTTTTTGCCTGAGATGAAGTATTTTTATAAAGACACTTCTGTGTATAGAATATAAAACGATATCCAGTTAAATCGCTATGGACTATTAAGATGAGCGAGGAGTTCTCTTTATAACAGCACTGTCACGTTGATTTATAATGATAACTCATTGTTTTTCATGAAAGATCTTACATGGAATTTCTCGTTTCAAATTTGATTATGTTGCATTAGTCAAAACCATGTCTCTTGCATATACCAAGCAGAGAGAGCTCGCGTGAAGTAAAAATACTTAAAGAAAGAATAAGTCTTCTTCATGAAGCGTCTCAAGTTTTAGGGGCTGTAGTAATATTGAGGGGATTAGGAAAGTGTATGATGATGTCGCTTTACTAAAAAAGAGCCGATAAATGAGTAGAAAGATGCTTTTTATCAATTTTATAAAACAAGGTGAGCACGCAGCCATGTTTTGCTGTGTTAGGCTTTTGAGTACTTTGAACCAATATTGTGGGAGTGCATTTTAAGAATTATAAAGCTCTTCTTAAAAGTGCATAAATCATTAGAGCAGTACAATTAAATACAAATTGTTTTATTTTACCAGAAAAAATATCTATATTTTGTGTATTGTTTTTATTAAAATATAATATGTAGTGATTTTCAAATCAGATGTACACACAATGATACAATATCGAGGGATCGATAAAAGAGCTGCGTTAAATATTGGTGGGAATAAAAGAGAGCAAGAATGGAAGAAGACATAAAATTGGCAATAGCTTTCATAATAGCTATAATTAAGGTCATTTGGAAATGGGGGAAAAAATGTGGGAGTGTAAGATGCGGCGTTATGATTTTCTGCATCATATGGATGGGGAAGTCGTGGTATTCGGGATACTCAGTGGATTTTTTGTTCGGTTTGGCAATGATAGTGTGTTGTGGGGGAAGCTTAATGCTTGCATTGGCAATTTATCAGAACAAGCATTTAACTAAACAACTTGAGCAAAAAGAGCAAGAGTGCGCTGGATATCAAGATATTATTGCTCAAGGGGAACAAAGGCTTGTTAAAAAAACTCAAAAAATATCGCAGGAATGGTTGAAACAATGGGATGAGGGAGTAAGGCTATGGGAAAGAGACGTACTGGGGATAAAAAATCCTAGGGAAGATATGAAATTCAGTGGAGATCGGCTTCCATTTGTAAAGGATATTTGTGTTCGAGGGGAGCACGAAGTGCGTTTATTGTACAAACAAGCACTCGAAAAAAAACTTACTTATGAACATTACAAAAAAATATGTAGTCTCTTGGATACCTCGTATTTTAGGAAATTTTTTATAAAAGCAGTGCGATTAATGAGAAAGAATGGAATAACTCTGCAAAAGTTTGTAGATCCTCTTACGAAAAAAAAACGGAGTCAACCTACGATGTTATTACTTCATTGGTGGTTATATGTTCTTGATGATATGATTACAGCTGAATGCAAACAGCACCAAAAGGAAAACTTTACAGGGGAGGATGAAAAGAAAAAATTTACAGATACTTTGTGGGACAACATATCTATAAGTATAGAACACAAAGAGATAGAGAAAATGCTAAAGCTTTCGGAATCTTGGTCTGGTGAGTGTACTTTATTATTATATTGTAAAAAGAATGTGTTGTTGTTGTTGTGTGATATTTCCAGTGATTATAAGGCGGCAAGAGAAACTTTCATTTACTATAAGAAGCTTATTAAAACAGTGAAAAAAGGCTATGTTGCCTTTGATAATGGTTGCCATTCTGTCACAGTTAGAGATGTAATCAATACTTGTAAAGAGAATGACACAAATAGAGCAAAAAAGCTTTCCATAGCTGAGGGGAATCCAACATTTGAAGAAGCTTACAAATTAGGAGCCAGAGAATGGATAAAAGCAGCAAATGAGACATGTGATAACCGATTGATCTTTTGGGAGAAGCTTGTTGAGGAAAAAAAATTAAAAGAAAAATTAAAAATTATCTTCGGTAATGAGAAGGTAAAGGCGCTGAAAGAGGCTGTTGAAAAAGATAAAGAGCAGCTTGCAAGTGAAATGCAGAAAGCAATTTTGGAAAACAAAGATTTTCATTATTATAAATGTCGTCGGCATTTGATAAACTATTTGTAAAACGGTTGAATAAAGGGGTAGAGAACAGCCCACTGAATCAGTGGTTTTTCTGAAATTTCTGCTATTATGTAGTGGTGGAAAAGAGTGAAAACTCTTAAACATATGCGGCAGCTTTTATGAGAGAGGAGATTTTCGATCAATGGATAGCGCACTGTAAAGAGCATATATTGAGGAGTAAATAGACTGTGTTCTTGCTTTGGGGACGATAATTGCTTCTTGTGGCGTTTTGTTATGATGGGATTTGTGTTTATTGCCTTTTTCAGTTTGTTTGCAGGGGGATTGAGAAAAACATCAGCTTTAATAACATTGGCTAAGCTATAATTGCATCTTTAGGGGGGATGGGGGCTTGATGATTGGTGATGGTGTTTCATTCATCATTTTCTATTGTGTCTGTAAAGAAAGTTGAAAATCCTTTCTCTACATTGCTTTTTTCGGATTTTATAAAATTCTAAGGAGGGGGACTGATTTTAAGGGGCTTTTTAAAAGACTATAAAGTTTAAGCCTTTTTTGAGGGTTTTTTCTAATTTTAGGCGAATGTGTTCATTGCCGGCAATGATATTTTTTTTGCGAAATATATCGCTACCGCTTTCTTTATCAGTGACAAAACCACCGGTTTTGCGAAGCATCAGTATGCTGGTAGTTTTATCAAAAATGTGCAGGTTATCTCCCCAAAAACCATCGGTTTTTTCTGCGGCGACATAAGCTAAATTCGAGAGCAGCAGCACCAAAACGGCGAAGTTTGGCAACTTCCATCATTATATTGCGTAATTCAATAAGATAGGTTCCATGATTTGGACGACCAAAATGAGGCATTTCCCGTGGCAATGACACAATCTTCTAGTCTACGCCGTGCAGAAACGCGACAGCGTCGGTTATTGAAAAAAGCACCACACCCGCGTTCTGCGGTGAAGAGTTCATCATTCACGGGATTGTAAATGACACCACCAACGATTTTCCCTTGGCTTTCTAAGGCAATGGAAACAGCAAAAAAGGGAATGCCATGGAGAAAATTTGTGGTGCCATCTCAAAGGGTCAATAATAAAACGGTGTTGTGAATCTTCTCCAATGATTTCTTCTGACTCTTCCATCAGAAAACAAAATTTGAGGCGCGCTTTGCTTAATTCATTGAAAATAATTTTTTCCGCTTTGCGATCTGCTTGGCAGACATAATCTGCTAGATCTTTTCTGAGGTTTAAATGCCTTTTTTGAGGGTTTTTTCTAATTTTAGGCGAATGTGTTCATTGCCGGCAATGATATTTTTTTTGCGGAATATATCGCTACCACCTTCTTTATCGGTGACAAAACCACCTGCTTCACGAACCATCAGTATTCCAGCAGCCATATCCCAAATTTGCAGGTTATCTTCCCAAAAGCCATCGGTTCTTCCAGCAGCAACATAAGCTAAATCAAGCGCAGCAGCACCAAAACGGCGAAGTCCGGCAACCTCTGCCATCACATTACGTAATTCAATAAGATAGGCTCCATGATTTGGGCGACCAAAATGAGGCATGCCTGTGGCAATGACACAATCTTCTAGTCTGCGCCGTGCAGAAACGCGACAGCGGCGGTCATTGAAAAAAGCACCACACCCGCGTTCTGCGGTGAAGAGTTCATCATTCACGGGATTGTAAATGACACCACCAACGATTTTCCCTTGGCTTTCTAAGGCAATGGAAACAGCAAAAAAAGGAATGCCATGGAGAAAATTTGTGGTGCCATCTAAAGGGTCAACAATAAAACGGTGTTGTGAATCTTCTCCAATGATTTCTTCTGACTCTTCCATCAGAAAACCAAATTTGGGGCGCGCTTTGCTTAATTCATTGAAAATAATTTTTTCCGCTTTGCGATCTGCTTGGCTGACATAATCTGCTGGTCCTTTCAAAGACACTTGCAAATTTTGCACTTCACCGTAATCACGTACCAACGAGCGTCCTGCTTTCATTGCAGCTTGCACCATGACATTCATGACTGCAGAATGGGCCATTTTTTATTCCTTTATTTATCTTTTTCATTTGCACGACGCAAATAAATCAACTCATTGGTGTCTACAATGATACGTTCACCAGCATTCATAAAGGGGGGAACAAGAATACGAATCCCGTTTTCAAGAATGGCGGGTTTATAAGAGGAGGTAACCGTTTGTCCTTTGATGGCAGGATCGGCTTCCGCAATCGTGACAGCAACTTGATCAGGAAGTGAGATGCCAATAGGCTTTTCTTGATAAAGTTCAACTGTGACAGTCATCCCATCTTGGAGAAACGCAGCACGTTCACCAACAAAATCCTTTTGGAGTTCAAGTTGTTCATAAGATTCTGAATCCATAAAGACCAAAGCATCCCCTTGTTGATAAAGAAATGTGAAATCCTTTTGTTCAAGGCGCACGCGTTCAACGGTCTCAGCAGCGCGAAATCGTTCATTAAGTTTTGTACCATCAATCAAATTTTTCATTTCAACTTGGTTAAATGCACCACCTTTTCCTGGTTTTACAGCGTTGCATTTAACAGCAACCCATAAACTTCCTTGATGTTCGATCACATTACCAGGGCGAATTTCATTGCCATTAATTTTCATCGTTTCTATCCAATTCTATTCTTGCAAAAAGAACTCTCTTGTTGTCTTTATGGCGCTTTTCTTTGCTGCCTTTAACAGTCAAGCTCTTTTGTTATTTTCGGGCTAAAATCCCTTTGATTAACCTTGCGGCTCTCTCATGGTCCTGTGTGCTCTTTATGGGCTTTCTCCTGCTTTTTGCAAAGAGAAAAGCTTAAGTAAAAAAGGACCTTTATGTATTTTTGCTTTTCAGTTCTTTGCAAGACCATAAAAAGCGCTCAGACGCAAGCTTTTTAAAAATTTGCACAAAAATTTTTTAGAATTTTTGGGGAAATTTATCCCGTTGTGTCGTAAAATATCATCATTGATGGCAATGATATAATTGATGGCAATGATATAATTGATGGTAATGATATAAGTTCCCTAAAACCATGAGGTGTTTTTAATTAAGAATATGTGAATACGGAGTTTATTATGAGTGTCTCATGGGATAGAGCGTGGTGTGTGTTATCGCGGGGTGTTCGTTTGTATTCTTATCAGAGATCAGCTGTAAAAAGGCTTTCTGTTTTATCGAGATTAGGACTCTAAATTTTTTTAAAAGCAGGTATTTTTCTGTACTTGATGCGATTTCATCATGAGAGTACGGGGGCTGTTGTTTTGTTAAGATATCAGCATAGAAAAAGGAAAGTAGAACATTTGAGATATCGGCCATTTCTTTTAAACGCCCTACGCTGACACAATTTAAGCCGTTTTCATATTTCTGGATTTGTTGGAAAGTGACACCTAAAGCGTGTCCTAAAGTTGTTTGAGACATTTTTAGCATTTTTCGTCTCAAACGAATTTTTTGCCAATGAATTTGCCACTGAAAATGTCGTTATAAGGATTTTACCAAGACCCTAGAAAATGCTACACGGGATATAGAAAACTCTTCAGCTGCTTCAATCACAGATAGTCCAAGTTTTGCATTTACATCTTCGCGTAACAATTCACTAGGGTGTGGGGCATTTTCATTATTTTTAGTATTCTTCTTTTCTTAAATCTTAAAGCTATAATTTACACTATTTTGTATTGTCACAATCTATAATAAAATTTATCCACTCTGGCTAAAAATGAGGTTTTTTATTGAGGTGCAAATCTCTTTGCCTTTCGCAAGAGCTTTTAAGTCTTTACGTGTAAAATATAGAGAATGTTTACATTAAATAGCGGGTTCATTTGGGCTGAGTACTTATATGAGCACGTGGTTCTCCGTTCACACTATACTGAAGAAGAGACACTATAGTGCTACTATTTAATCTTATTCTATAACTCAAATTCACACCCATGTTTTGCTGCTTTTGAGGTTGATCTGTATAGATCACATTATATCCATTCCGTCGCAACAGATTGATAAATAAAGGAGTAAAGCTGTCTGCTGTATTATTTTTCTTTATAAGAAGTGTGGTTGTAGCTGGTGGTAGAGATCTCTTGATATCGCTAATAAATTTGTTAGCGACTAATTGTGCCTGACGCTTTGTAAGACTTTGATCAACATAATTTGATGAATAATTGCCTACAGATGCGCAACCAGCCACCAACACAACCGGTGACAGCAATAAATATTTTAACATCTTTAATTCCCCTTACTTATTGTTGCTCTTTATTTGCAAAGCTCCTCTTCCAGAAATAAGAGCAACTTTACGCATAGCACATTAACAACATATCGGTATCTAATCAATGAATAATGGTTTCAGCTGTAAAGGCTGTTTGAAGTGCTTCTGGTGGCGTATATTTTAATAAACAGCTGCTTTTAGTGATTATGGTAAAAAAGCAATTTTTTGCGTTTGCATGTTAAGATCATGTCCTCTATCACCATTATAAAATGATGTGTTAAGTGTTATTCCAGATTGATCAAAAAAATTTTCAAGCATTGCTTTTTGAGGGATGTCTTTTTTTAAATACGTATGAATGCTTATCCTGTTTGCTGTAAAATACTATCGTTTGAGGTGTGGTGCTATAAGGTATCAAATTTTGCACATGTGATGTTTTTATGAGAGTGTGTGGTGAATATTTGAGGGAGCTTGTCCGGATAATCTTGTGAAATGAACCACATAAAATGGGAAGCTAAAAGAGTTCTGTTCTGAGAAGACGGATTGTTTCCCAACCGGATAGGGAAGGGGCTTCTGTCCTTTGAGGGATGGGAGGCAAGTTAAGAACAGAGAGTGTAGTGCTCTATGTCATGATGTTAAAAGCTTTCATTTTGATCAGAGAGTAATTGTAAAATGGCTCTTTGTTTTATCGAGGTTAGAACTCTAAATCTTTTGAGCAGCAGGTATTCTTCTGTACTTGATGCGATTTCATCATGAGGGTATGGGGGCTGTTGTTTTGCTGAGGTGTCCGCATAGAAAAAAACAAGTGGAACATTTAAGATATCGGCAATTTCTTTTAAACGCCCTGCGCTGACACGATTTAAGCCGTTTTCATATTTCTGGATTTGTTGGAAAGTGGCACCTAAATGTTAACCTAATGTTTTTTGAGACATTTTTAGCATTTTTCGTCTCAAACGAATTTTTTTGCCAATGAAAATGTCGTTATCAAGATTTCTGGCTCGCATTTTAAAGCCCCCGCCGGTTGCGAGCGCCCTCGCGTTGGTATTCCGGGAGTCTAAAAACACTGAACTCAAATCAGCATTTTGCTTTTAGTGCTGAAAGCACTTGGACATAGCAAAATCTCCCGGAATCCCGGGATACCCGCAAAGCGGGGTCAATTCATGTTTGAGTTTTCGGGTTTTTAGATCCCTATTGGTCGTTGCGTATGCGACCAAGACACTTTTCAAGTCATAAAGTAATTTTAGGAAATTTACAATAAAAAATAGCTTTTTACTGAGAGGCGGCGTGTTTTTCGTCCAAGAAAAAAGAATGAAAAAATAGAGCTTTCGGAATTTTCGGGATAGCCTAGCTCTTTTGCTTATTGGATATTGTTTGCTTAAGCAAATGATACCAGTGCGTTTTCTTTACCAATGAAAATGTCGTTATCAAGATTTTTGGCTCGCATTTTAAAGCCCCCGCCGGTTGCGAGCGCCCTCGCGTTGGTATTCCGGGAGTCTAAAAACACTGACCTCAAATCAGCCTTTTTGCTTTTAGTGCTTAAAGCACCTGGACAGAGCAAAATCTCCCGGAATTTCTATAAATTTTATCTTTTTGATGCAGAGAGGAGTATTTTAAAAAACAGGAAGGAGCTTTATTGCTTCTTTGTGCGCTTTTTCTAGTTGTGCCTTATCCATGCCTTGGAGCATTATTTCAAGATCAGGAGCTTGCATTTTTGCCTCCTTTGCGAGCATATACCATGCCGCTGCCATTATTATATCGCCTTTTGTTCCTGTGCCATCTCGATAAAGCCTTGCAAGGGAAATCTGTGCTGGTGCTACCATGTTGATCGCATTTCTTTGAAGTAAATGAAAAGCACGCTGAAAATCTGTTTCTCCTCCACGCCCCTGTACAAGCCATTGTGCTAAATGAAGTTGAGCTTTTAAGTGATTGTTTTGAGCCGCTACCTCCATGAGCTTGCGGGCATTGCGATCATCTTTTGGTCGCTTTAACGTGCCTAAGGAAAGAATTTTTGCAGCAGAAAAAGCAGCATCAGCATCCCCAAGAGCAGCACCTTTTAAGTACCATTTTAAGGCTTGCTCTATTGCTTCATTTTCACGACTTTGGGAAGAAACACCAGGGAGAGCTTGTTTTTCCTGTGAGGCTTTATAAAGAAGCAGTTGTCCATAATAAAAATAGGCTTCCTTGACGCCTGCTTTGACAGCTTTTTGAATGAATTGCTCACCAAGTCCTTGATTTTGTTTTATAAAGTTACCATCAAACAACATAAGTCCATAGCGTAGTTGTGCTTGGGGTTCCCCCTGTTTTGCAGCGCGTTCAAACCATAAAGCAGCACGCGCACCGTCAATAGGAACAGCACATCCTTCCATATAAATTCGGGCAAGAAGAGTTTGTGCAAAAGGATCATTTTTTTCAGCACGTCGGAGTGCTTCACGAAAAGCTTTTAAATAATAACCTTGGATGTAATAGTCATAGGCTTGGTCATAGTCTCCAGCTTTTAAGGGCTGAAAGGGTTCTTGAGTGTTTGAAGCTTCTTGAATCGTATTGAAAGAGCTTTCAGAATTTGAGATTTCTTCAGTGTTTCCCGCTGAAATTACAGCAGAACTTGCAAGCCCAATCACGCCTAAGATAAGCAGCTTCACGCTTCTCTTGATCATGGTGTTTTCTCCTCATTACCGATCAGAATTTTCACATTTTTTTTTTATCATTACAAGCCGTATAAGAATCTCATTTCTATATTACTTTTTATCTCTCAGTTTTTCGTCTTGGTTCAAGGTAGGGTTGGGTAAGTTAAAAAAGTAGCATAAATGTCGACGAGAGACAGACTGTTTAAAACAGTTCTGTTAAAAATAATACAGTCCTGTTAAAAATAATAATGATGAGGGGTTATCGTATGTAAAGATGCTTATCTTCTATTATATCAATGGCTTATCCCCCTAAAATGAAAAAATGCTTACAATGGAGGTTGCTTTTTAAAATACGTATGAATGCTTATGAATAGCGCACGCTATCCGTGTGATGTTAGCTTGCATTCTCATCAGAGATCAGCTGTAAAAAGGCTTTCTTTTTTACCGTTGTTAGAATTCTAAATCTTTTGAGCAGCAGGTATTCCTCTGTGCTTGATGCGATTTCATCATGGTGGTATGGGGACTGCTGTTTTGTAATGATATCCGCGTAAAAAAAGGCAATGGGAACATTCAAAATATCAGAAATTTCCATTAAACGCCCTGCGCTGACACGATTTAAGCCTTTTTCATATTTTTGAATTTGTTGGAAAGTGACACCTAAAGCGTGTCCTAAAGTTGTTTGAGACATTTTTAGCATTTTTCGTCTCAAACGAATTTTTTTGCCAATAACTCAAACGAATTTTTTTGCCAATAAAAAGATCAATATTAAGATTTTGAGATTGCATTTTTCCCCGCCGGTTGCGAGCGCCCTCGCATGAGTATTCCGGGAGCTTGAAAGTACTGAAATCTAATCAGCTTTTTTTGCTTTTAGTGCTTAAAGCACCTGGACATAGCAAAAACTCCCGGAATTCCGGGATACCCACAAAGTGGGGTAAATTCATGTTTAGATTTTCGGGCTTTCAAGACCCTCTTGGTCGTTGCGTATGCGACCAAAACACCGTTTAATTCATAAAGTAATTTTAGGAAATTTACAATAAAAATTAAAATAGTGTCTCTTAACGTGTCGTTTCTTAAAATGGAGGGGTGGCATGTTTTGCATTCAAGCAATAAAGTGTTCACAAAGGGGACTTTGAATAGCACACACTATCGCGTTATGTTAGCTTGCATTCTCATCAGAGATCAGCTGTAAAAAGGCTTTCTTTTTTACCGTTGTTAGAATTCTAAATCTTTTGAGCAGCAGGTATTCCTCTGTGCTTGATGCGATTTCATCATGGTGGTATGGGGACTGCTGTTTTGTTAAGATATCGGCATAAAAAAAGGAAAGTGGAACATTCAAGATATCGGAAATTTTCTTTAATCGCCCTGCGCTGACACGATTTAAGCCTTTTTCATATTTTTGAATTTGTTGGAAGCTTACGCCTAAAGCGTGCCCTAAAGTTGTTTGAGACATTTTTAGCATTTTTCGTCTCAAACGAATTTTTTTGCCAATGAAAATATCATTATCAAGATCTTTGGTTCGCATTTTAAAGCCCCCGCCGGTCGCGAGCGCCCTCGCATGAGTATTCCGGGAGCTTGAAAATACTGAGTTCTAGTCAGCCTTTTTGCTTTTAGTGCTTAAAGCACCTGGACATAGCAAAAACTCCCGGAATTCCGGGATACCCACAAAGTGGGCTCATCTTTACGCTAGAACTTAGGGTTTTCAAGGCCCCTTTTGGTCGTTGCGTATGCGACCAAAACATCTTTTAATTCATAAAGTAATTTCAGGAAATTTACAATAAAAATAGTTTTTTACTTACAAAATTTGTTTTTTATGAGAGGCTATCCGCTTCTTAAATCTCTCTGGAATGATTGTCAAAATCATGACATCAGCCCCCGTGTTTTTTGAGAGGGTTAAAAAGCCTTAAGTTTTAAGATCAAAAGAACTTTGGACGCTTAAAAGTTAAACATTTTCAATTCGCTAATATTGACAACATAGACAAGAGTAATTATCTCCAATATTCTGGAATAGAAAGGACATATATTATGAAGACCACCCTTTCTCCGCTAATTTCAGAGTTCGAAACCGTTGAACAGGAAAGCAGCTACACTGCATGGCTGCGCGATAAGGTAGCGAGAAGTCTTGCAAATCCATATCCTCCTATTCCGCATGATGAGGTTATGGCTGAAATGGAAGTTATAATCAGTCAGCTTGAAGCTGAACAGGACAAGTGATGCTTCCGGTTGTTTGGTTGTCTTCGGCACGTGACGATTTGCGTCAGATGTTACCTATATTGCTCGCGAAAATCCATCTGCTGCGCGCGCGCCGAATGAAAAGGTTTTTGGAAGCATCCGTACTGCCATTGGCTGAACATCCATATTTATACAGACAGAGTGAGAAGGTATTAGGATTACGAGAAATTGTAGCACATCCAAATTACCTTATATTGTATCGAGTAGCTGCACATCAAATCGAAATTGTAGCTGTAGTACATGCCCGACGTGAATTTCCTATTTTTCTTTAATCTAATGAGAGACTGCCTCTTAAACCTTTCTGGAACAATTACCAAAATCATGACATCAGCCCCGCGTTTATCAAAGAGACTAAAATGATTTCTTCCACGGTAATGAATTCACGCGCGGTCTCTTCATTAAAATTTGCACAATCGCTTGCTGTTTGAAGAAGGGGGGGGTGATCGTTTCTCTGTGCTATAGGATGTGTGTCTGTGGAATGTGGTGGGGTGGCATGTGGTTTTGGGCGTGCGCTTTAAAAAATAAACATAAGCATTATTCAAATTTACTTTAATGCATGAATTGTATCTGTATTAAAAGAGAAATCAGCTTTTTGTAAGCGCTTAATAAGTTTGGGAAATGTTTCGTTTACGTGTTCTTTAAAAGAAAGGTAGTAAACTCCACCAACATCTGAAAGCATTTCAATGCCTTCTTTTTGTAGAATAGCAATCCTCTCAAGAGGAAGTGTGGCAGCTAACATGCCCATTTCGAAAATAACGTTTTGTCGTGCACGGGGTTGAATTTTTTCTGCACCTTGAGATATAGCATAACCCATGTCATCATGCGTGAGGAGTACAATACCAAAACTTATAGAACTGTCACAAATTTCTTTTTTCAAAGTTTGAATGATGGGTAAACCATTACCACTCGTGTTTTGTAAGATGTATGGTTCGAGACCAAGCTTGAGAAGAACATTTTCAAGCTCCGTTAAGGCATAACAATCATGACCATGAACGATAAAAATTTTTTTATTTGAAGGATTGGAGGCAGTTTTTGAGGAAGGAATCGTTGATGTTTCTTCTATATGCTTTGCTAAATCTTCTATTAACTTTTGTTTTATGTTTTCTTTGCCTTGAACGTTGATTGTTCCTGTGCTTTCATACCAATTAATAACGCCTCCTTCGGAGGTTTTGATCTGATATCCTTTAGAAGAATTAAGTGATAGAAACTTAGTTTCTATGATTTTATATCCAGCTGTTTTAACTATATCTTTAAGGTCTTCGAAGGTGCCGCTATATTTCACTGTTTATATTCTTTCAATATCGCTGGTTATTAATATAAAATGTTGATTTATTTTTATAACTATTTGAATTTAAATAGCTTTATGATTTCATTTTCTTATACAATGCACAAAAAGAGACGGTCACCTTCCATTCAATTGATTGAAACGTGGGAAAACTTGACTAAATGATGGGAAATTTTACTGCGTGATGAAGCGATCTGATTGAATTGTGAATGAACGAAACGAATTTTTCTCCTATTTGTATATGCCGTTATGTGCTCTATATAAGAAACACGAAAGTTAACGCTTTATTTATAAATTCTCCTCCTATATTACAAGGGGGTGTTCTCACATTTTTCTTGCATTGTTTTAAGCAGTATTAAGGGGTTGTCGTTCCCCAAAATGACTTCTTCTACAGCAATGAATTCACATCCAGTCTTTAAGACTTCATCAAAGGTTGAAAAATCGCTTCCTGCTTGGATAATGGCGGGGGTTTGCATAATTTCTGCCCACCATGTTGCTAACTGGAGATTGCGGGGGTGCGCTTGGGGTTTTTTATCAGCCCCGAGTTTTCCAAAGAACAGGTAATCAACACCTGTTTCCGCTGCAAGCATAGCACTATGGCGATTGCGTAAATTGCCAAAGCCTATGATTTTTTGTTCCTTTTGCTGATTTTTGAAGCTTTCAAGAGCGTTAAGATCATCTTCTATGTGCAATCCATCAGCCTTTATGCGTCCAGCAATGCGGCTGTCATCAGCGATGAGAAGGGCTGCGTCATGATGTTGAATATCTTCTGCGTAAGTTTGCGCTTGTTGTTGTAAAAAAGAGCCATCATCTTTCAACCTTTCAGAATCATGGAGGATGACGCATGCAAAAGACTTTGTTTGCAAAATTTGCTGCAAAAATGTGTGTGGGGTGTTGCGCCGAACATCAAGTGTTAAAATCAACTGAGGGAAAAGAGGTGGATCAATTGGTTTATTTTTTTGTTGTGTCATGTCAAATCCCTGTTTCTTAGAAAAAATAACGCTTAAAAATTAAAGTTTCATTCTATTATGCTTATTTGTGATAAAAGTGACCACCATTTTCACGTAGTTTAAAGGATTTGTGGGTGTGTGGGAGCCTGCTTATGAGAAATGAAAGTGTTTTAAAGCATAATATGTTGCCTTTTTGTTGTGATACACGTATGGACGTTTTTCGTTCTTTTGCCTTTAAAAAACTTTTGCCTTTTAAAAAATAAACGCTTAAAATGAAACTTGACACTTAAAAATTAAAATTTCATCCTGTTCATGCTTGTTGGCAATAAGGGTAAGCACCATTTTTATGGGACTTCAAGGGGGGTGTGACGTGTGGGAGTCCACTGATGAAATACCAAGGTATTCTTGAGCATAATACTCAACCTTTTCGCCGTGATACACGTATTGATGTTTTTCGTTCTTTAGCCTTATTGACGATTTTCATCAACCATATTCCCAGAACGATCTATGAGTCTTTTACTTATAGAAATTTCGGTTTTTCTGATTGTGCAGAAGTGTTTGTTTTGCTTTCAGGGATTGCTCTTGGGTTAAGCTTTCATGGACGGTTACAGCAAAAATCCTTTGCTTTTATTATCCGAAAACTTTGGTACAGAGCTCTGCAGCTCTATGGTGCATATCTTTTTACTACTTTTGTCACGTTAAGTCTTTTTTTTGCTGCCTTTTTATTATGGAAAACAGAAAAACTTTTATCGATGAACAATTTGGGACTCTTTTTTAAAGAGCCTAGTATCGCATTTTTGAGTACCTTAAGCTTTGGGCATCAATTGGGATATAATAATATTCTTCCTCTTTATATCGTTTTGATGTTTTTTGCGCCTTTTATCCTTTATTTGAGTTGTAAGCAGACAAAATGGCTGCTTTTGGGCTCCTTTACACTGTATCTTATCTGCGGATTTTATAAAATTGCTCCTCCTTCTTATCCTTTAAAGGGAAAGTGGTTTTTAAATCCTTTGTCTTGGCAATTCTTATTTGTCATAGGATTGACCAGTACTTTAGCGCTTAAACAAGGAAAAAAAATCGCTTTTCAGTCTTTTTGGATTGTTTGTGCGGCAGCGTATCTCTTGTTGGCGCTGTTATGGGTTCGCTTAAACTGGTGGGGCATTTTGGGGTGGCTTGGCTGGTCTTCCCCATTGTTGAACTTTAATAAAACCTTTTTAAGCTTGCCACGTTTACTCCATGTTCTTGCATTAGCCTTTCTCATTCTTTCTTTGCCGCGCATCAATAAATGGTTTTATGTCTCTCAGAAACATCTTTTAGCAATTTTAGGAAAACATAGTTTACCGGTCTTTGTAACGGGAACCATTTTTGCGATGTTTGGACAAATTATAAAAACAGTGATGACAGAAACGTTTTTTTCCGATACCCTCTTAATAATAACGGGTATTGCTTTGCAATTTGGAGTCGCTTATTATTGTGAAAAACGGCAATCTTGGCAGTGGTCATTTTCAAGGAAAATGATCCGTTTATAAAAAACATTCCTATAGTGTTTGTTGGGCACGTTAACCTTAGTATAAAAAGTGCGTTGCGCAAAAAAATTAAAAGAGGTAGCAGTTTTAAAAAAAGCGTTCTATACAGCAACAAAAGAAACTTTTTAATACTCTGTTCGTTGAGTGGTATAATTTTGTGCTGATACTTGGAGTATAAAAGCGTGAGTGTACATAAACGTCCATATGATGAACCTATTATCATGATTGAGCATAATGCTTTTGAAAATGCTTTTAATCGTCTCTATGAAGAAACAATGGCGCTGATTGAAAAAACCGCAGCGTATATTGACTCAGAAGGGAAATTAGTAGCACGCTCTCTTTCGGCAGAGGTTTCTGCAATCTATGCAAAAGAGGCTATGTATTTAAGTACACGACTTATGCAAATCGCTTCTCAACTCCTTCTTCTTCGCGCAGAGCGTGAAGGGGAAATGTCATCAGAACAAATAAAAAAAGAAATTGTAAAAGTGTCACTTCATACACTGAACATTGGAACTTGAAACCCCTCATTGGCATGAATTGCCAGAAGTTTTTCGCCAATTTGTTTCTCATTCATTGCGTTTAGAAGCGCGGATAACCTATATGCGTGCTGGGTGGGAAACTGCGGCCTCCTGTGCTCTAGAAGATGATAATCCAGTGGGAAAACAAATCGAATTGCTCAAAACAGCCTTTGGGCGTTCTTAGAGGTACTCCCTTGCTTTGTGCGAAGGGGAAATGTCATCAGAACAAATAAAAAAGACATTGTAAAAGTGTCACTTCATACACTGAGCATTGGAACTTGAAACCCCTCATTGGCATGAATTGCCAGAAGTTTTTCGCCAATTTGTTTCTCATTCATTGCGTTTAGAAGCGTGCATTTTTTTCATTTAGAGATGCTGCTGTAGTTTAAGCACTTTGGTCAATAAGCGGCGGCTTTATCTTGAACGATGATAATCTAGTGGGAAAACAAATCGAATTACTGAAACGACTTGTGGGCGTGCTGAGAATAATAGCTCCTTGCTTCTTTCTTGCGATATTTAGAGCAGTATACCCATTTTTTTTACAACCGAAATTTCACAACTAAAACTAATCTAGAGTGCTTTTTTCTGCCTAATTTCTATTTGAGCGTAGGAAATATCTTGAGCTTATAGCTTAGAGGGGGTGTATAAGTATTGATTGTAAATTATGGCATGGGATGGAGTATGGTTGGTTTTGTGGGAAATCGGCTTTGGTTGATTGCAGCTGGAATACTTTCTGTTGATCTATCGTGTGATTTTGTTTTGGTTATGATAATGATCTGGCTCTAAGATAGAGTAGGGGCTTGTACATCAATTTATTTATGCTCTATAATTTATGCCTATAAAGCTGCTGTAAAGTGTGTGTTAATGAGGATGATACACATTGTTACAGTTTTTGGGCTTCTTTTGTTTTGAATGGAAGGTATTTTCCTTCGCGTAAAATAAAATATCCAAAATAAAATGCCATATAGTGCCATATAATGAATGTCCCATGGGTTCCTTGTGCCCCTATGCAATGTCCCTCTCTACGCAATGTCATTGTGGTGTGATGAGTATATTCAAAAATATTTCTCAGTTCTTATTCATATCCGTTGAGCCTCTCTCATCTTTATGCTTGCAAAGGAGAAAGCCGGCACTATCATCATCTTTGCCAGTCCCCAATGTTGCGGCAGCCTTTGGAACTTGAGACAATTCATTAGAAGCATTATTTTTAGTCCTTTCTTGTACAGTTTCACTCTATACGGCAATCCCACGTTTCATATGTAAGAGAATGGTTTTGATTGCTTCAATATAAACAGATTTGTAATGAGAAAATCTTAGGATATTCGGGATTCTTATGCAACATACAAAATAATTAATTATCTTTATAAATCAACGTGTTGTCTTGTTATGGTAGCGCCATGCTATAATGTAAAAAGTTTTCGCAAAGTGTGTACCATCCGTTTCATAGCCTCTTTACACTTATGAATGTACAATCCAGCACTGCTCTATTTTCTCGCTTGCGATGTTTAACCGTTATGGCATTGGATATGATATAGAAAGGGAATTTTTATGCTTTAGAGGGTGCTTGATAGGGTGCTTGCTTGTGATGTGTGAATGGTTTTGATTGATTTCAGTTATGCTTCATAAAGATGCTGTTCGTTGCGTGTTATAATTGTATAAATTTGGGGGGATGATTATCTTTTTACTGGTTTTGTCTTGGGTTGCTGTTTTCTTTGTGGTCTTGTCTTTATTCACATCTTTATTCACAGGGGGGAAAAGTGTATAGACTGTAGTTTATGGCAGAGACGATTCGTATTATAGGCATTGATCCCGGATTACGGCGTACAGGGTGGGGCGTTATCGATGTTGCGGGTAATCGTCTTCAGTTTATTGCAGCAGGGACGGTTTCTTCTGATGTAAAGTGTGAGCTGGCTTCCAGACTATGTCAGATCCACAAAGGTCTTTCAGAGGTTGTGCATCAATTTATGCCCCATGAAGCTGCTGTAGAACATGTGTTTGTCAATAAAGATGCTACAGCAACTTTAAAACTTGGGCAAGCACGTGCAATTGCACTGCTGGTTCCTGCGCAAGCAAATCTTCCTGTTTTTGAATATGCGCCCAACAAAGTGAAAAAATCGGTTATTGGTGTTGGACATGGGGCTAAAGAACAAATCCATATGATGGTCAAAGTTCTCCTCCCACGGGCTGAATTTGATAGCAGTGATGCGGCTGATGCTCTTGCTCTTGCTCTTTGTCATAGTATGCACCGTAACAGTATTGACCGATCTTATCAGGCAAGGATAGCGATATGAGTGGGGTGGCAACATGATTGGCAAATTAAAGGGCACTCTTGAACATATCTTTGATGATCATATCCTTCTTGATGTGCACGGTGTGGGTTATGTTGTTTTTGTGTCAAATCGGCTGCGTCCTTCTTTACCCTCTGTTGGGGAGGCGTTAAGCCTTTTTATTGAAACGCATGTTCGGGAAGACGCAATCCGCCTTTTTGGTTTTGCTACAAGAGCTGAACAGGAGTGGTTTTGTCTTCTACAAAATGTTCCTGGAGTAGGGGCAAAGGTTGCTTTGGCAATCTTGGGTACTTTATCGCCAGATGAACTTGCACAGGCTATTGCTTTAAACGATGTTGCGATGATTAGTCGAGCGCCGGGCGTTGGTAAAAAAGTCAGTGAAAGAATTGTGGGTGAGTTGAAAAGTAAAACACTCCCCTTTGAACAAGCGCTCAAGACTGTTTTGGTTCCTCAGCGTGAGATGACCAATCAACCTGCGCATGATGCGCTTTCCGCGTTGATGAAGCTAGGGTTTGAACGGGAGCATGCATCCCGTGCTCTTGCTCTTGCGATGAACGCTCTTGAGGGGGAAACTGTTTCTTCTGCCCTGCTGATCCGCCATAGTCTCAAATTGCTTTCTTCTCCTACTTAAAATCAAGGTAACAATGCATAAAGATGAAGATAAACGCCTTCTGGGTTCCGCCTCCCTTCCTAACGATCCAGATCGTTCCTTAAGACCACAAGTTCTCGATGACTTTATTGGTCAAGAAGTGGCACGGGCTAATTTAAAAATATTTATTGAAGCAGCAAAAACGCGGCAAGAAGCGCTGGATCACGTTTTGTTTGTAGGGCCACCGGGGTTGGGAAAAACAACGCTTTCACAGATTATGGCAAAAGAATTAGGCGTTAATTTTCGCTCTACTTCAGGGCCGGTCATCGCTAAAGCAGGAGATTTAGCCGCTCTCTTGACCAATCTTGAAGAACGTGATGTCTTGTTTATTGATGAAATTCATCGCTTAAATCCGGCGATTGAGGAAATTCTTTATCCAGCCATGGAAGATTATCAACTGGATTTGATCATTGGGGAGGGGCCGGCCGCACGCTCGGTGAAAATTGATCTGGCTAAATTTACTTTGGTAGCGGCAACCACACGTTTGGGGCTTTTGACCACACCGCTGAGAGACCGTTTTGGCATCCCAATTCGTCTCAATTTTTATACGATAGAAGAATTAGAATATATTGTGCAGCGTAATGCGCGGCTTTTTGCCGTCAAGATTAGTGATGATGGTGCCCATGAAATTGCACGCCGAGCACGGGGGACCCCTCGTATTGCCGGACGGCTTTTACGGCGCGTTTGTGATTTTGCTTTGGTTAAACAAGCAAAACAAATTGACCAAAAAATCGCCGATGAAGCGCTTTCGCGCCTTGAGGTCGATCATCTTGGTCTTGATCCGCTTGACCGTCGCTACTTGCTTCTGATTGCGGAAACTTTTTTAGGGGGACCGGTGGGGATTGAAACGATTGCTGCTGCTTTATCAGAACCACGCGATGCCATTGAAGATATTGTTGAACCGTATTTGCTCCAACAAGGTTTTATTCAAAGAACTGCTCGTGGACGCATTCTAACTGAAAAGGCTTGGAGCCATTTAGGGCTTTCTGCTCCAGCCTCTACAACGTCTATACAAAGGCGTTCTCAACTTTCTGATGCTCAAGACAATTCATTACTTCAGACGTCTTTATGGGATGGGGAAGATGACTAAGGCATTTCTTCATTAAAAGAAACTATTTGAACATTTTATAGCAAGGTCATAAAATACAAGAGACGTGCTTCCTTTAACATATTCTGGTCGAAAAAGTTTGGCACTATTGAGGGTTTTTTGCTTTCCACAACTTCAACACAAAAATGTGTTCAATCTTTTGATTGATAAACAATTTGCTATATTAGCTATATTAGATGATTTTATGGGGCATGAAGTCGATGACAGAAATAACACCTTTTAAGAGCAATCATACAAACGCTTTTCATAATTTTCAGGTCCGCGTTTATGTTGCTGATACAGATTTTTCCGGTGTGGTTTATCATGCGCGTTATCTTGAGTTTTTTGAACGAGGACGTTCAGAGTTTTTACGAGATGCCGGTTTTAATAATAAGATGTTAGCAGCAGGGGTTGAGGGAGAAAAACTGTTTTTTGTTGTTCGTCATATGGAAATTAATTTTTCAAGACCAGCTAAAATTGATAATCTTTTAGTCGTTAAAACACGTGTTACTCATATCCAAGGGGCACGCTTTTTTATGGAGCAATCTATTTTGCATGAGATGACCACGTTGGTAACAGCCAAAGTTGAAATTGCTCTGATTAATGAGGAGGCAAAACCGCGACGTTTACCCAAAGAACTTTTTGCAAAAATTCTTGGTTAAAAGTATTATTCATTGAACCAGCAGCTTTAGGAGAGATCGGCAGATATAAAGTAATCTACAATCTAAAACTATACATTTATCATAGCCTAAATGTTTTCCAACAAGGTTACACGATACAGCAAAAGAAAACAGCTCTGCTACAACACTACAATAAATTGAAGATGATATTTCACAAAATTAAACACGCCTCATCCATGTTATGATTCAAAATCAATGTTTCATCATCCATTTTCTGTTATAAACTCAAGATATTTTTCTTTCTTTTGAAGAAAGGTTTGTTGGCATCAGAAAACAACAGAAAAGTACAAAAAAAAATAAATAAAAAATGGATTAAGATTTGTTTTTATAAAAATGCACATACCCAGCGCAATATTGCAATAAAGTGATAATAAGCCATTAGGTTGAAAATTGTCTAAAAACGCCCAAAGGGTGTTTTTAAGCAATTTGATTTGTTTTTTTACTGGATTGTCATTTGGCATCACAAGAGCGCGTGTTTCATCCATTTCTATCTATAATGCATCACTTTATGTGCGCTTCTAAGCGTAGTAAATGAGTGAGAGATCAATGTATATAAAGCAGAAATGCATTCTTGATTTAAAGTTTCAAAAGCATATTATTCTATATAATATATTGACTTAGAAAGATAAATTATCACTTCTCACGGGCACAAATTCCAATAGAGGAATAAAATACTTTGCATTTCAAATCTGTTCATGTTGAAACAATTAAAATCATTTGCTTACACATCATAAGAGAGCAATATAAATCATTGAAAAAATTGTAAAAATGTTCCTTATGTATCATTCTCAATGCAATAACGATCAAATATCGCAAGTGAGCAAAGAGAGCGAAGAAGCTGGTTTTCATGAAGTAAAGACGTGAAAAGGCTTTTTTCATATCACAGAAGCTTTTACGTTATACCATAGTGCCAGAGAGATGATAGGCATTGAAAGAGGCAAATTCACAACACAATGAGATTACATGAGACTTACACTAGATTATATAGGACTTGTAGGGGTGCGTGGGGGAGGCGCATTGTTGTGAGGTGTGGTAGGGTGGTTTAGTGTCGTTTTTTTGCCCGATGGTGTGATCTTATTAAAGAATGAGAGAAACAATAGCCTGAGGCAAAGCATAATTTTTCATGATGATAACATATTTATTTATAATGATCATTCACTGCGTTGCAATTTTTAGATAATTCTGAAACTTGTAAGATTTTTTCTTTTCAAGCTCTATTGCTGCGAATTAATTAAAAACATTTTCTTACATGTCACAAGCGGGGTTGATGAGTGGGTACAAAAACACTTAAGAAAGGAATAAAATGCTTCTTATGAATCTTTTCAAGTGCTAAGACTTATTGCAGCATTTTAAGCTTAAAACGCGTATGATGATTTAGCGTTCTTTTCATAAGCGTAAAGATGGTGGTGCATAATAGATTTTATATTATGCATTTTTATATCTTTTATTTTTATAGTATTTATGGAGAAGTTCTTATCGTTATATTTTTCATAAATGCTGTTGTGAAATGAGGAGGGGCCTGCATTGAGGGATGTCTCTCGTCATCACTTTTTAAGGAAATTTAAGAAACAAGTCTTGTTTTAGCGCATGGATTTATGTGAGACTAGAGTTTTTACTTAAATTTAGAAACTATAAAATAATCTGTTTTATAAAACTTTTAAAAATACACCTTTCATTTAGAGGGATAAAAATTATGCCGCATGGTGAACTAACAAATCCGGAAACAATTGGAATGTTGCATTTGTTTATGCAAGCGAGTTGGATCGTGAAAGGTGTTATGATTGGCTTGCTGCTCGCTTCCATCTGGAGTTGGGCAATTATTTTTGATAAAATTTTTACGTATCGGAGAATACGGCGTGAAATAAAGCAGTTTGAACGTACATTTTGGTCCGGCAAAGCGCTAGAAGATCTTTATGCATCATGCAAAAGTCAACGTACCAATAGTATATCCGCAGTTTTTATAGCAGCAATGGTTGAATGGAAAAAATCTCTTGAAAAAGGGACCCATACATCGAAAAGTTTGCAGAGCAGAATTGATAAGGCTATGGATTTGACGCTGGGACGTGAAAGTGAAAAAATAGAATCAAAATTAAGTTTTCTTGCGACACTGGGGTCTGCTGGACCTTTTATCGGACTTTTTGGAACAGTTATTGGTATTATGGAGTCTTTTCTTTCTATTTCAGCTTCTCAAAATACATCACTTGCCATTGTCGCGCCGGGGATTGCAGAAGCGCTTTTGGCAACCGCTATTGGTTTGTTTGCAGCAATTCCAGCCGTTATTGCTTATAACAAGTTGACTCATGAAAGTGCGCGCATCATTGCACAAATAGAAAATTTTGCCGATGAATTTTCAACAATTGTATCGCGGCGTATTGATGAAACACGCACAGCACCTTCCTCTTTATAAAAAGGAGCTTATCCATGGGCGTTTCTGTTGCTTCTTCTTCTTCTCGCAAAAATACACGTAGGCGGCATCATTCACGAAGCCAACTGATGAGTGAGATCAATGTCACTCCTTTTGTGGATGTCATGCTGGTCTTGTTGATTATTTTTATGGTCTCTGCTCCCCTTTTAGTGAACGGTGTTCCTCTAGATTTGCCTCGTAGTCAAGCGGGTCCCGTACGAGCTCAAAAGACACCCCTTACGGTTTCACTTGACGCGCAAGGGCGCTTTGCCATTAATCAAGATTATTATGAAACGTCACAGGCCCTGATTGCACACCTGAAAACTCTTCTGGAAGCAGATGCTACACAAAAAGATCAACGGGTTTTTGTGCGGGTTGCTAAAACTGTTGAATATCAGCAGGTATTAAAACTGCTGGCGGATATTCAAAAAGCGGGGTTTTCTCAAGTTGCGTTAGCAAGTCTAGCACAATAAATAATAAGTAATAAAATTGCGCATAACCGGTTGTTTTTAATTTTTTTTTAAAAAAGAGCATAGAGTGATTAAAAATGAAAAAATGTAAGGCATAAATAAGGCATAAAGAATGAATAAAGACTCCTATCATAGTATGAAACGAGGCTTGGCTTTATCCCTTGTGGTCCATGTCATTTTTCTCAGTTGGGGAGCCATTCAGTTTACAAGCTCTGTCTCTTTACCACAACCATTGGAAGCAATTCCCATTACTCTTGCTCCTTTAGTGGACGAGTTTTCTTCTCAACAAGGAGCCGTGAAGGCTCCTATCCGTGCAATCCCTGCCATAAAACCAACTATGCAGCCACAAGAGAAAGAAGATGCACGCCATATTGGAGAGGGACAAATAGATAGTCTTGCACCATTTCAACCAAAGGAAAAGCCGCGTCCCGTTGAAACAGCATCGCCACCATCAAGCGAGAACACATCAGAAACATTTGCACCAGAACTTACAAAACCAGAATTATTAGAAGCAAAAACAGAGGATGCGCCCAAGGTTGCACCTGAGATGCCTTTGGAGGCACCACCGGAGGATGCGCCCAAGGTTGCACCTGAGATGCCTTTGGAGGCCCCAGAGGATGCGCCCCAGGTTGCACCTGAGAGGCCTTTGGAGGCACCAGCAGAGGATGCGCCCAACGTTGCGCCTGAGATGCCGTTGGAGGCACCAGAGGGTGCGCCCAAGGTTGCGCCGGAGATGCCTTTGGAGGCCCCAGAGGATGCGCCCCAGGTTGCACCTGAGATGCCTTTGGAGGCACCAGAGGATGCGCCCAAGGTTGCGCCTGAGATGCCTTTGGAGGCACCACCAGAGGATGCGCCCAAGGTTGCACCTGAGATGCCTTTGGAGGCACCAGAGGATGCGCCCAAGGTTGCGCCTGAGATGCCTTTGGAGGCACCAGAGGATGCGCCCAAGGTTGCACCTGAGATGCCTTTGAGAGTGCCGGAAGATGCCTCTAAGGTTGCGCTCAAGCCTGCGCACAAAAATGAAGAGATGATATCGCCAAAAGAATTGGCTCCAACGGTCCCAAAAGTACCAGCAGAGCAGATTGTTCATCAAGCGCCCAAAATTGTACTTCCAGAAAAATCTCTTCTTCCACAGTTTAAACCAAAGTTTGACGAAAAATCTCCAAGGAAGAATGAGGCTGCATTGAATCAAAATACGCCAAAGCTTAACAAGAAAAACCAAGAGAAACAGACCATTGAAGATATTTTAGCTCTGGAGGAAAATAATTTGCTTAATCGTGCGCGGTCACAAGGAGGGGGGGCAAAACGTTCTCATACACCAGAAGCTTTGGGTGCAAGAAAAAATATTAATGATACCACAAAAATGGCACAAACATTGGTCAATATTGCGGGGGGATGTATTCAACAGAAGCTTAAACTTGTGGCGCTTGGCGGCGATTTAAAAAACCGTCCGGTTGTGCGGTTGCGATTTTATTTAGACCGTGAAGGGATGGTTGTGGGTGATCCTATCATTGATCCCGTAAGCGGCCTTGAGAGTCAACAAGCTATTATGATAAGGCAGGTGTACGCTGCTGTCTTTTCATGCCAACCTTATGCAGATCTCCCACGTGATCAATATGATCTATGGGGGCAAGGTTTTGACTTTAATGTTGATCCCCTCCAAGAAATAAGATGATAAACGAGAAAAAAGCGCTTAACGAAAGGACACATTCCATGATGACTATAACGAGACATAAAGTTTTTGCTTGGTTTATTGTCACTTGTGGGTTGTGGCTTTCAAGTATTTCATCGGGTTATGCGCAATTGAAAGGAACTATTTCGAGCGCTGATTTTAATCCCATTCCCATTGCAATTACAGACTTTATTTCCAATGATTCGATTGGGTTGAAAATATCTGCTGTGGTGACAGCCGATCTTGAACGGTCGGGGCTTTTTTTACCGCTTGATAAAGCAAATTTTTTTGAAAACATTTCTAATCCTAATAAACAACCGCATTTTGCTTCTTGGCAGAAAATAAAAGCGCAAGGTTTAGTTACTGGGCAAGTCATGAGAGAAATCGATGGACGTTTGAGGGTCGATTTTCGTTTATGGGATGTTTTTGGACAAAGACAATTGAAAGGACGGCGTTTTTATACCGCGACAGAACGTTGGCGGCGTGTAGCACATATGATCGCAGATGAGATCTATAGTGAGATGACAGGAGAAAGTGGTTATTTTGATACACGAATTGTTTTTATCGATGAAACAGGCCCCCAAAATGCACGCATTAAACGCTTAGCAATGATGGATCAAGATGGTGCAAATTTGATTTATATGTCTGATGGAAGTGAATTGGTGCTTACGCCGCGTTTTTCTCCAAAAAGACAAGAAATGACCTATATGGCTTATGAGGACAATCAAGTACCTCATGTTTATCTCCAACAAATTGAAATGGGGCAAAGAGAGTTGATCGGAACGTTTAATAACATGACAATTGCTCCACGTTTTTCTTCTGATGGACAAAAAGTTATCATGAGTTTGTTACAAAATGATGGGAGTGCCAATCTTTACACCATGGATTTACGAACCCGTACGATGACGCGACTTACAACAACTTCTGCTATTGATACTTCTGCTTCTTATTCACCGGATGGAAAACAAATCGTCTTTTCTTCAGATCGTAGTGGAAAGCCGCAAATCTATAAAATGAATGCGGATGGGAGTGATATTCAGCGTATTTCTTCAAACGATGGGAGTTATTCAACACCTATTTGGTCTCCACGGGGTGACTATATCGCCTTTACAAAACAATTAAACGGACAATTTTCTATCGGTGTTATGCGCCCTGATGGACAAGGAGAACGAATTTTAACCACGGGGTTTCACAATGAAGGACCAACTTGGGCCCCTAATGGTCGTGTGCTGATGTTCTTTCGCAAAAATCCCGGTATGGGACCAAAAATTTATACGATTGATATTACGGGTCGCAATGAACGTCAATTACCCACCCCCAATGATGCTTCAGATCCAGCATGGTCGCCTTTGCTCAATATACAATAAAACAAAATGCTTAAAAACAGAATATAGAAGGAATACAGTCTCAAGTTTAAACAATCTCAATAGTTTTTTAATTATTTAAAAGAAGGAATTGATTATAGTGGGCATGGGGAGTTATATAGGTTTCATCTATCATCTACGGTTGTTGATCGATAATGGAATTTCCTTGGGGGAAAATGCTTAAAAAAATTCAAAACAATACCTTGAAAAAATAGAGTCGAAAATTTTGAGATCTCTAGATTTCAATTTTTTATTCAAAGTGTCGCTATATATATTTTTTTAAGCTTCCTCTTCGATTTTGTTTGTGAAGAGTCCTCTTGTCAGGGGGGGCTGTTGCTCTTTGATGTGTTTTATTCAAGTACGCGGTTGTTTTAGGTCTGAATATTGATTGATTGGTAAGAGCAAAAGGACAGATTTTTAAGATAAATGACGTTATTTTAGAAATATACGATGCCATAAAGTTAATGCCATAAAGTCAAAAATTTATCCGCAACAGATTAGAGAGATGTACCGCCTTTTTGTACAATACTTTGCTAAACAATCAGCTCTGGCTTTCTATTTGCTTATTTTTATTCTGTGATGTTGTAAAAACACTGTCCTTTGAAGTGTGGTGATATAGGGCGTATAAATAGGACGTATAAATAGGACGTATAAACCTCCTTGATATATTCTAAGTGTTTTTAAGTGCGTGGCGAATATTTAGGGGAGTGCATGTTTGTTGAGCCTTAAGTTTCAAGCGAATTCCATGGGTGATTCGTCATAGGAATACGTTAGGAAAATCCCAATTGTTTAGAGGCTAGATCATTTTCATCACTTGAGAGCGGAGAGGAGGTTCATCTTAAAGAACAAAAAGATCAAATAGAGAGGGGATATAGGGATAATTTTTGGGGCATGTAAGAAAGGCGTGAGGCTACAGAGTTTTGTATGCTTTCTTTTTTTGGTTATGTTTTCTGAAATTAATTGCGGTTTTCTTGTTGCACTGACAGCTTTTCCCCGCTATTGACGCGGGGCTTTTATATGTGCGGATAAAGAGGAGAGGTGACAGATGCTTTTGAAGCCCTCATGAATGAAGAGAGGGCTTATGCAAATGATGGGAATTATACAGACAATTTTGCCAAAATCTCATCACTGACATCAAAATTGGCATAAACATTTTGCACATCATCATCTTCTTCTAATGTTGAAATCAGCCGTAAAACGGACAAAGCTTTTTCTTCATCTATTGGTGCAAGGGTGGTGGCTTTCCAAATCGTTTTAATCGATTCTGCTTCACCAAGTTTTGCTTCAAGTGTTTTGGAAACTTCACCAATATCTTCAAATGCGCAGGTAATATGATGTCCGGTTTCTTCTGATTGCACATCTTCGGCACCGGCTTCAATTGCTGCATCCATGATGTTATCGGCTGTCCCTGCTTCTGGCTTATAGATTATTTCACCAATCCGATTAAACATGAAACTGACCGATCCTGTTTCCCCTAAGGCTCCTCCTGATTTTGTGAAGGCGGCGCGCACATTTGAAGCGGTGCGGTTGCGGTTATCAGTTAAAGCTTCAACAATGACGGCAACGCCACCTGGTCCATAGCCCTCATAGCGTACTTCATCATAATTTTCGACATCGGCGCCTGACGCTTTTTTAATCGCGCGTTCAATATTATCTTTCGGCATCGATTGTGCTTTGGCATTTTGAACAGCCAGCCTTAAACGTGGATTCATGGCTGGATCAGGAGCACCTTGTTTTGCTGCTACGGTAATTTCGCGTGCAAGTTTAGAAAATATTTTCGAGCGCATTGCATCTTGACGCCCTTTACGGTGCATAATATTTTTAAATTGTGAATGGCCTGCCATAGTTTTCCTTCCTATTTGAGGGCTTTCTTTCCAGTTGGATACTCTTTAGAATTTAAGGCGATAAAGCACGCATCCCACCAGAATAAATGTGCCACAGCATGAGGTGAAATAATCGAATAAACCCTTTATAAGAAAATTCATCTTAAAGGTAAAGACACCTTAGTTGAGGATCATTACAAGAGAGATCTCTTGTCGTTGAGCAAAAATAACGCTATAACAGAATGTAATCTCATAGCAAAATGGTTTATTCCATGCCTCGCTTTGTTTTAGGAGTGGTTGGAGAGACCTAAACATATAAAAAAGTTCCAGTGCTCTTGAGTGGGCGGTAACCTGCCTCATAGAAGAGGCGCAGAAGAGGATTTATAAAAATGGCAACGCAACTTTTGATGCCCAAAGCAACAGCTGTTTGGTTGGTTGATAATACAGCTCTTTCTTTTGATCAGATTGCAGAATTTTGTAAATTGCATGTCTTGGAAGTAAAAGCTATTGCCGATGGTGATGCGGCTTATGGTATTAAAGGTTTAGATCCGATTAGTTCTGGGCAATTGACGCGCAGTGAAATTGCACGGGTGGAGGCTGATCAAAACGCACGATTGAAAATTTCTCAATCTAGGGTGCATATTCCTGAAAAAAAACGTAAAGGGGCGCGCTATATCCCTCTTTCTCGACGCCAAGATCGTCCCAATGGTATCCTATGGTTGGTTACAAACCATCCCGAGTTGAAAGATGCACAAATTGCACGGTTGATTGGGACAACAAAAGCGACAATTGAACAAATCCGCCTTAGAACCCATTGGAATAGTGCAAATTTGGTTCCTCTTGATCCTGTAGGGCTTGGTTTGTGTTCGCAAATCGATTTAGATTTTGAGCTCCAGCGTGCGGCGAAAAATCGCCCTGTTGCTGCAGAAGAAGATAGGTCGTTGCTTCCCGCTTCTGTGACGGAAAACGCTGCTCTAGAGGAAAATGAGAGTGAAGACAATCTGCATAAGACTTTTGACGCTGATAAAGTTTTTGCAAAGCTGAACGCGCTGCAAAAAAATCGTCAAGATCAAGATCAAGATGATGCATAAAAAGCCATGACGCATAAGGGAAACATTTCTTATGGAAATGTTAGAGGAATGGCCAAAGAGAAGAAAAATTGGCAGAGACTTAAAAGTAAAAATGAGGACGAAAAAAAACAGAAAAAATTTCGTCTTCATTAGGAATTAACGGTTATTCTTAAAAATATTTTTAAGAATTGACCCTTCTTTACGAAATTCAAGGAGAAACGGACTATGCGCTCTACCAAAAAAACCATCTCTCATTCCTTAGCTATCCTCTTTCTTTTCTCACTATGCTTGGGTGGGTGTGGCAAAAAAAATGTTGGTGCACTTAACGGTATGAATGGCGCTTATATGAATGATGCTGGTTTGAATCAGATGTCACCAGGTTCAGGACAAGAATTTACGGTTAATGTGGGTGATCGCGTGTTTTTTGGTCTCGATTCTTCTTCACTTGATGCTGATGCTGAACGTATTTTAACGCGCCAAGCAGAATGGTTGCTTCATTATCCTTATTATTCTATTATGATCGAAGGTCATGCTGATGAGAGGGGAACACGTGAATATAACTTGGCACTTGGACAGCGCCGTGCTGTTGCTGTGCGAAACTATTTGGTGTCTCTAGGTGTGTCTGCACAACGGATTCAAACAATTTCTTACGGAAAAGAAAGACCTGTAGCAGTATGTGATGATATTTCCTGTTGGAATCAAAATCGACGTGCTGTGACAACGTTGAATGACATGAATAGTCATTAAAAAGAAGATTGTTTGTTTCAACTATTTAATAAGCTCTTAAGGGGAAAAAAGAATGTATCGTAAAATCAATTGGAAAACACTCTTTTATATGGGGGTTTTCATAGCTTGTTCTACTTCACTTGTTCAAAGTGCGGCACGAAAGGCTTCCGAATATCCTGCACATGATACGGATAAAGTTGATGCAGTTGATAAGGCAACTGATGATGTTAAGAAAGCGCCTGAAGCAGCCGATAAAGCAGCATCTGATGCGGCGGAAAAAGCCACTGACGCTGTTGATAAGGCTGTCGATGATGTGAAGAAAGCACCTGAAGCAGCTGATAAAGCAGCATCTGATGTGCTAGAAAAAGCCACTGACGCTGCTGATAAGGCTGTCGATGATGTGAAGAAAGCACCTGAAACAGCTGATAAAGCAGCATCTGATGTGCTAGAAAAAGCCACTGACGCTGTTAATAAGGCTGTCGATGCTGTGAAGAAAGCACCTGAAGCAGCTGATAAAGCAGCATCTGATGTGATAGAAAAAGCCACTGACGCTGTTAATAAGGCTGTTGATGATGTGAAGAAAGCGCCTGAAGCAGCTGATAAAGCAGCATCTGATGTGATAGAAAAAGCCACTGATGCTGTTAATAAGGCAATTGATGCTGTAAAAGAAGCGCCTGAAGCAGCTGATAAAGCAGCATCTAGCGCGGCGGAAAAAGCCACTGACGCTGTTAATAAGGCTGTTGATGCTGTTAAAGAAGCGCCTGAAGCAGCCGATAAAGCAGCATCTAGCGCGGTGGAAAAAGCCACTGACGCTGTTGATAAGGCTGTTGATGCTGTTAAAGAAGCTCCTGAAGCAGCTGATAAAGCAGCATCTAGCGCGGTGGAAAAAGCCACTGACGCTGTTAATAAGGCTGTCGATGCTGTAAAAGAAGCACCTGAAGCAGCTGATAAAGCAGCATCTAGCGCGGTGGAAAAAGCCACTGACGCTGTTAATAAGGCTGTCGATGCTGTAAAAGAAGCACCTGAAGCAGCTGATAAAGCAGCATCTAGCGCGGTGGAAAAAGCCACTGACGCTGTTAATAAGGCTGTCGATGCTGTAAAAGAAGCACCTGAAGCAGCTGATAAAGCAGCATCTAGCGCGGTGGAAAAAGCCACTGACGCTGTTAATAAGGCTGTCGATGCTGTAAAAGAAGCACCTGAAGCAGCTGATAAAGCAGCATCTAGCGCGGTGGAAAAAGCCACTGACGCTGTTAATAAGGCTGTCGATGCTGTAAAAGAAGCACCTGAAGCAGCTGATAAAGCAGCATCTAGCGCGGTGGAAAAAGCCACTGACGCTGTTAATAAGGCTGTCGATGCTGTAAAAGAAGCACCTGAAGCAGCTGATAAAGCAGCATCTAGCGCGGTGGAAAAAGCCACTGACGCTGTTAATAAGGCTGTCGATGCTGTAAAAGAAGCACCTGAAGCAGCTGATAAAGCAGCATCTAGCGCGGTGGAAAAAGCCACTGACGCTGTTAATAAGGCTGTCGATGCTGTAAAAGAAGCACCTGAAGCAGCTGATAAAGCAGCATCTAGCGCGGTGGAAAAAGCCACTGACGCTGTTAATAAGGCTGTCGATGCTGTAAAAGAAGCACCTGAAGCAGCTGATAAAGCAGCATCTAGCGCGGTGGAAAAAGCCACTGACGCTGTTAATAAGGCAATTGATGCTGTAAAAGAAGCTCCTGAAGCAACCGATAAAGCAGCATCTAGCGCGATGGAAAAAGCCACTAGTGTTGCGGAGCACCAAGGGATTATTTTAGAGAATCAACAGGCTTTATTTAAAGATTATGATTTAGATAAGCTTTTGCATAAGATACGAATGGTGCTTGAGCATAACAGTCTAAAAAATGTTAACAAGCAGTTTCACGAGCTTTTTGATACAGAAGCCTCTTCTGTTTATTCTTGTTCTTTTGAAAAGTCTGCTGTAGATGAAAAATCTCAGACTGTAAAAGAAGAGATAGAGCAGGACCATAGTACAGGTGATCAGACAAAGGTTGCTGCTGTGGAAGCTAAGGTGGAGAGCCATGATCATGAAAACAGTCAACCTTTTAACAAAGCGCATGAAGTAAGTGCTCCAATTGAAGCACATCAGAGTGACAATCTTTCTTCTTCTAAAGCTTTGTATAAGGAAGGGTATGATTTTATTCGTTCTGCTAACTATGTTGATGCTGAAAAAAGCTTTTGCGCTTTTCAAAATCGTTACAAAAAAGATTCTTTGAGTGATGATGCTTTATTTTGGTTGGCCGAATCTTTGTTGGGGCAAAAACGCTATCATGAAGCAGCACAAGTTTATCTTACCGCATGGTATGCAGATAAAAAGAAGCTCTATACCTCTGAGATTTTGCTGAAATTAGCAAGAAGTATGGTCGCTCTTGAGCCAAATAAAGACGATTGTGCTCATTTTGTGAAAAAATCAAAACGTCAACAAACATTAGCATCTGTTTTTTGTAAACCTGCAAAATAAACAGCGAGGTCGTTTTCGGTGTGCGTTAGACTGGCAAGAAATCTCTTTAAAACATCGGATTTTATTCAATGTCAGAAGTTGATTCTTGCCGTCTCAGGGGGAAGCGATTCTTTGGCTTTGATGTTTTTGGTCAAAGAGCATTTGGAAACTCTCGCATTTCCTCCAGAAATGATTGTTGTCACGGTTGATCATCAATTGCGTAAAGAATCGATGCGTGAAGCAGAAACTGTTGCGAAAATTTGTCGTGTCCATGATATTCAACATATCACTGTGCGATGGGAAGGCGAAAAGCCAAAGACGCATATTGCTTCCAGCGCGCGTGTTGCACGCTATGATCTCTTGGTTAAAGAAGCACAAAAACAAGGCGCATCACTTATTATGACGGGGCATACACTCAATGATCAGGTTGAGACCTATCATATGCGGTATCAACGTCTCCAAAAGAATAGAGGTGCTTTATATAGTGAAGCTGTTGCTATGCGCGATGAGGTTTATGCCAGTGGTTTTGCTGGTGCTTTGCGCGGTGAAGCCGAGGGTATACGTGATGAGGATCATACCAGAAAAACGAGAAAAAATATTGCCGAAAAAAACTATGGTCCCCTTTATGAGCGCGGTTTATCCTGTATTCCGCGTGAGGCGTTGTTGCATAGAAAAGTGCGTTTGATTCGGCCACTCCTTGGTGTAAAACGCCAAACATTACGGAATTATTTACGCTTACAAGGACAAACATGGATTGATGATCCAACCAATGAAGATCGCAATTTTGAACGTGTGCGCGTGCGTCAATCTCTTTCTCCACAAAAATTGGCTTATATTGCTCAAAAAATAAATGAAGCCGCATTGCAGCGTCGTCAACAAGCCAAAAATATTGCTGATTTGATCTTAGCGCTGGATATTACTGTCCAACATGGGCGTTGTTTCATAGCAAAGCCTGCGCTGTTTTTACAGAAACATTCCAGTTTTCCTTTCGTGGTGGGGCTCTTTGCTGTGCTGATGGGAGGGGGATTTTATTTGCTCCCCAATCAGAAATTAAGCATGCTTGTTCAAAAACTCTGTCTCGATTCTCCAGAAAAGAAGCGTTTTACTTATGCGGGTTCTGTTATTGAATATAACAAGCACGGAATTTCTTTGTGGCGTGAAGGGCGAAATATGAAAGAGGCTATCGTTGAGCCAGATAAAACTTTTATATGGGATGGGCGCTATCATATCACAAATCATGGATATGAGGCTATAAAGGTTGGAGCCGCAAATTTAGAACAGCTGAAATTTTTATTAAAAAATAGCGATTTTGAGCTTGAAAAGCCTCATTTTCCCTCTTTACAATCGCTGCTGATGATCTCAAATCATAAAGGGTATGATATTCCAGAGTTGATTTCTCAAGCAGTTGTTCATAAACATGTTATCGTCAAGCGGATTATGGCACCTTTCGATTGGCTTTCCTCACGAGAAGATGCTGCCTTGGTGAATGTTGTGGAACCTTTTTTTAATATTGAGGTGAAAAGATAAAGGAAAATTACTCTAAAAGAAAATAAACAGCTTCTCATCCCTTGGCAAGGGGCTGACAAGGTTATATGTTAAGGGGAACTGTTTGAAATCTATATTTGATTAAGTGGGCTGAATATGAATTCCAATTACCGCTCTCTCCTTATTTGGGGAGTTATTGCCTTGATTTTGATTGTGTCGTTTTCTCTCTTTAATGGAGATAGCCAACGTTCTGGTGGTGGAGAAGTCTCCTATTCTGAATTTTTGCAAAAAGTTGAGAATAATGAGTTGAAATCTGTGACCATTCAAGGTCAAAAATTAACAGGGAAAACCATTGAACATAGAGCTATTTCAACCTATGCTCCTCGCGATCCAGGTTTGATACAAAAGTTGGAAAGCAAAAACGTCAATGTTAAAGCTATTCCTGAAAGCTCTGGAAATAGCATTTTCCTCAATCTCCTCTTTTCCTTATTACCTGTTATTATTATCGTGGGGGCGTGGGTCTTTTTTATGCGGCAAATGCAAAATGGATCACGTGGTGCAATGGGATTTGGGAAATCGAAAGCAAGATTGCTTAATGAAGCGCAAGGACGTATTACCTTTAAAGATGTTGCTGGCGTTGAAGAAGCAAAGCAAGATCTTCAAGAAATTGTTGAATTTTTACGCGAACCACAAAAATTTCAACGCTTAGGGGGGCGTATCCCACGCGGTGTTTTGCTTGTTGGTCCTCCAGGAACCGGTAAAACTTTGCTAGCACGTTCTGTGGCAGGTGAAGCCAATGTGCCATTCTTTACCATTTCAGGGTCTGATTTTGTTGAAATGTTTGTTGGTGTTGGGGCAAGCCGTGTGCGCGATATGTTCGAACAGGCTAAAAAAAATGCACCTTGTATTATCTTTATCGATGAAATTGATGCTGTAGGGCGCCATCGGGGGGCTGGTCTTGGCGGTGGAAACGATGAACGTGAACAGACCTTAAACCAGTTGCTTGTCGAAATGGATGGGTTTGAGCCCAATGAAAGTATTATTCTTATTGCCGCAACAAACCGTCCTGATGTGCTTGATCCTGCTTTATTGAGACCAGGGCGTTTTGATCGGCAAGTTGTTGTGCCAAACCCTGATGTTTCTGGGCGTGAGCAAATCTTGAAAGTGCATGTGCGCAACGTGCCTTTAGCGCCTAACGTTGATTTGAAAATTTTGGCAAGGGGAACACCAGGATTTTCCGGTGCGGACCTGATGAATCTGGTCAATGAAGCTGCTCTTATGGCTGCGAGCCGTAATAAAAGAGTTGTCACGATGCAAGAATTCGAAGATGCCAAAGATAAGGTGATGATGGGGGCTGAACGTCGTTCAACCGCTATGACACAAGAGGAAAAAGAACTCACTGCTTATCACGAAGCAGGACATGCTATTGTGGCTCTTAATGTGCCGGTTGCTGATCCTGTCCACAAAGCAACAATCGTTCCAAGGGGAAGAGCATTGGGAATGGTGATGCAATTGCCTGAAGGCGATCGCTATTCTATGAGTTATCGGTGGATGATTTCTCGTTTGGCTATTATGATGGGTGGACGTGTGGCTGAAGAATTAAAGTTTGGAAAGGAAAATATCACCTCCGGTGCTTCTTCTGATATTGAGCAAGCAACGAAATTAGCACGCGCAATGATCACACGGTGGGGATTTTCTGATCTGCTTGGAAATGTAGCTTATGGCGATAACCAAGATGAAGTCTTTTTGGGTCATTCTGTTGCGCGAACACAAAATGTCTCTGAAGAAACAGCACGCATGATTGATATGGAAGTGCGTAAGCTTATTGATGATGCCTATAAAAATGCGACAAACATTTTGAAAACAAAAAGAAAAGAATGGTTTGCTTTGGCACAAGGTTTGTTGGAATATGAGACTTTAACGGGAGCTGAAATTAACGAAGTTATTGCAGGAAAGCCTCCTTCACGCACACAGAAAGATGAGGGTGCTGCGCCACGGGGGTCTTCTGTTCCAAAAACTGGAAAAATGAAGACAGAGACAACAGTGGTAGATGAAAAAAACGCTGAAGCAGTCTCTAAAACAGCGCCTCATAAAGTAGAGACCGATAAAGGCGAGGCAGATAAAGCAGAGGCAGCTGTTGGGAAAAAAACAGCAAAATCCAGTAATGTTGCGCTTAAGGAGGCTCAGTCTAAAGAAGTGCAATCGGATGAGACTGAGAAAAAAGCACAAAGCACAAAAGGTACTACAAAATCAGTCAACCGCTCTAAAAGTAATGCTGAAAAGAAGTCCAATACTGCGGGAGATGATAAAGAAAAATAAGAATTATTTAATACCGCTTGAGTGACGATGTTTTAGGAAAACTTCTAATTTTTTTGAGAAAGGCGCAAGTTTTGTTTGCGCCTTTCTTGTAATATTTGCAAAAATATGGAAGCAAAAAATTAAGCAAAGCCGTTGTATTATGACGGCTTTAGCATGCTACAAGGCGAGGTGGACTGTTGCTTTTCTAATGTGGTAGGGTTGTGAGGTTAGGCGATAGATTTCCTTGCTGATTTTGTAGGGTATGAGGTTTGGTGCTGGGTTTCTTTACGGATTTAGCAAGTGTGTGAGATTATCCGTTGGTTGTATTAAAGGGGTGTATAGAGCATTTTGAGGAGATAATATTGCTTTTATGTGGAAGGGTGTAAACATAATTGCTTGAGAGTGGTTTAGATGTGTAGATGGTGAATAGGGGGCTTGATTGTTTAAATGCATGAAGGTTTAGATCAATGATCTGATTTTATACGGGGAGCGGGGGGACTATTGTACCAAGGGGGCTTGTTAGGGGTTTAAGGAAAAGCCAAGGGAAGAATTATATATTAAAGGAAAGAGGCATGGTGCAAAAATATTTTGGTACAGATGGAATTCGGGGGAAAGCCAATTCATTTCCTATGACACCCGATTTTGCCATGAAGGTGGGGATGGCTGTAGGGGTTTTATTTCGCTCACAACATCAATCTCATCGTGTGGTGATTGGAAAGGATACACGATTATCTGGTTATATGTTGGAAAACGCTTTGGTTTCAGGATTGACTGCTGCGGGGATGGAAGCTTTTTTATTGGGTCCAGTGCCAACCCCTGCTGTTGCAATGCTTTGCCGCTCTTTGCGAGCGGATCTTGGAGTGATGATTTCTGCTTCTCATAATCCGTTCTATGATAATGGAATTAAACTTTTTGGTCCTGATGGTTTTAAACTTTCAGATGATATGGAAGCCAAAATTGAACAATTGATCGATACAGATCTTTCAAAATCTTTAGCAAGTTCTGCCGAAATTGGTTATGCAAAACGGGTTGAGGGGGATATTTATCGTTATATTGAATATGCCAAACGAACTTTGCCGCGTGATGTTCGCTTAGATACTGTGCGTATTGTTGTGGATTGTGCCAATGGGGCTGCTTATAAAGCGGCTCCCCGTGCTTTATGGGAATTGGGGGCTGAGGTTTTTGCTATTCATGATGAACCCAATGGGACCAATATTAATCAAAAATGTGGATCAACCGATTTAAGCTCTTTAAAACGAAAAGTGCATGAAGTGCGTGCTGATGTGGGAATTGCTCTTGATGGAGATGGAGATCGTGTTCTCATTGTTGATGAAAAAGCACAAACGGTTGATGGAGATCAGTTAATTGCTGTAATTGCTGAAAATTGGCATAAAATGGGACGATTACGGTGTAATGGTGTTGTCACAACGATTATGTCAAATCTTGGACTAGAACGTTTCTTGAATAGCAAAGGGTTGCACCTTGTAAGGACAAAAGTTGGAGATCGTTATGTTGTCGATGCCATGCGCCAAAAGGGATATAATGTTGGTGGTGAGGCTTCTGGCCATATCGTGCTCAGTGATTTTGGTACAACGGGTGATGGCTTGGTGGCTGCATTGCAGATTTTAGCCTGTATGAAGGAAAGTCAAAGCCCTATGAGCCAATTGTGTAAACGGTTTGAACCTGTACCGCAAATTTTAAAAAATGTAACGATTAAAAATAAAAATGTCCTGAAAAAAAATCCAGTCAAAACGGCCATTGATCAAGCAGAGAAGCGGTTGGGAAAAGAGGCACGGCTGGTGATCCGTGCTTCTGGAACTGAGCCGGTTATCCGCCTTATGGCTGAAGGCGATGCACGAGAAGTATTGGACACTGTCGTGACAGAGTTGATGGATGTTATTATTCATCATGATGTACGCATGGGGACTGCACTTGAGGAATCTTGATTTTTTTGAGAAAATTATCAGATCATCTTTGAATAAAGGTCTGATTTTAATGCGGGATTTTGGCAATTACAAAAGGTATGATTATTAACTCTGTTAGTGATGTAATAACGGTAATGGATACTCTATCTACGAACAAATTAAATAAAAAAGGGAAAAGTCTAATTCTAATAACTACAATGCGTATAGAGTTCTCTATAGTTCGTAAGATATAAAAAATATGCCTTTTTTTGATTTTCCTTTTTCTTTTACTTATTCGTAAACCGGTTATTAGTTTAACAGAGTTTGTAGGGGGGGAGTTTATTAGTGTTATTCATTCTTTTTACTGGACATACAGCGGGTGCAGCGCCCCATGAACATCAAACAGCAATGGTCATTGTGGTTATATCATCTTGATGTTTCTAAGTGCCGCTGCCAATTGGAGATATGATACGCTCCTATTACGTTTAGCTCCTCCTAATTATGAACTTATACTTTTCCAATAATTAGTAGAATAATGAGAAAGAGATGAGAATAAGCAATTTTTTCACGACAGTTCTAATGTTTATAAAGTAAAAAAAGCCGTGTGATGTAAAAATAATGAACATTTTTTGGATCTTGGAGGGGGACACTCTATATTCATTTATGATTTTAGGATTTAAACATAAAAGGATTGAAGCCTTCTATAATACTGGTACGACTGAAGGGATTAGAACCGCCCATGCTCAAAAATTAAAGCGTATTCTAAGTGCTCTTGAAGGAGATGTATCGCCAAAAGATTTTGAGTTATCCGTCCTTTTGGTTACATCTGCTAAAAGGTGATTTCAAGGATTATTAGTCAATTACTGTAAATGGAAATTGTCGCGTAATATTTCGCTTTGATAGCATAGATGTCGAAATGGTTGATTATCTGGATTATCATCAAAAAGGAGATCTAAACAATGATGAAGAATCCTTCACATCCCGGTGAATTATTGTGAGAAGATGTGATCAAAGAGCTTAGTTTATCCGTTAATGAAGCAGCAGAGTAGCTTGGTATATCTCGTGTAGCACTTTCTAGAGTTTTAAATGGAAAAGCCGCTATGAGTGCTAATCTTGCTATTAGGCTTGAAATGTCTGGTGTAAGCACAGCACGTGCTTGGCTTGCTATGCAAACAAATTATGATCTATCAAAAGCAATTTTTTAACAACAGTCTCATGATCAAGATTGCATAAAAGAGTTTCAAATGGCAGTTAAGTTTTTGCAACAGAGACGTATACAAGAGCTAAATCATGCGTATGAGCGTACAAGGTCAAAAGATGTAACGCGGATAAGACAAGGCAATAAAATCTTGTTTCTATAGTCTGTTTGGCTATAATAAATATAAGCAAAGGAGGGTTTTAATATGTTGAGTGAAGAGGAAATTAAGCTGCGTCGCTTTTATGCTGAAAATGCATTGGCAAGCCAACGTTTAGAGGGATTAGAGCCAGATCCAAAAGTCGTTGAGCAAATGGAACGTGTTATTATTGGAGAGCTCGAAACAAGTGATATCCTCAAAGATTATATGGAGAGGGTAAAACGTGGAGAAGTATAAGGGGAGCGGTGATTCTTATACTGATCCTGAAACTGGTGTGATGTATAATCGGTTTGGTATTAAAGACAAAGCCACGCTGCAACGTGTAGAATCTACGATTTCTTATGTGAAATCTTTCGAATTTGTACATACTCCTATTGGTGGTAAGTTTGATCTGGATTACATGAAAGAGATTCATAGAAGACTGTTTGGCGACATATATGAATGGGCGGGACAAGTTCGTTTAGTGGATATTGCCAAAGGCAATAGTATGTTTGCTAGTTATAATCAGATTGAAAGTTATGCACCGAAGATTACAAAAAAGCTTGCAAAAGAACAGTATCTGCGTGGTCTTGGCGCTTATGACTTTAGCCAAAGGGCTGGGTATTACATGGGCGAGTTGAATGCGTTGCATCCGTTTCGAGAGGGGAATGGGCGCACTCAGCGCGAATTTATGGTGCAACTTGCTCGTGAAGCTGGTTATCATATCAACTGGAAGGGTATTGAGCGACAAGAAATGACACGTGCGTCAATTGAAGCACATTTTGGTAATTCAGAATATCTGTCTGCACTCATCTATAAGAACCTTACCAAGTTTACAGAAAATAAAAGGGATGATGTTTCTCAAGGTATTGGCAAAAATATTGCTTTTTGCGTTGATCTTAATAAAGAGTGCTTGGAACAACAAAAAGAGAAGATTGAAACTCCTTGGGATAGAGAAAAGACAAGTTTTGCTAAACGTCAAAAAGAAGAACTTGAACAATTACAAAATGATTTGAATGTTGTTGCAAAAGCAACAGAAAAAGCTCCATACCTTGCTGCTTATATAGATAATTCTAATCTAGAACAGAAGGTGCTAAGCGCTCTTAGAAATAAAAAATCTTACATTGATGTGTTTAAGGAGTTAAACAGTCATTTAGCATCTATTTATAGAGATCCACAAGAGGCTGCGCTTAGGATTGAGCAAACGATTTTAGCAGGTAAAGGCGATAAACTCTCTGATATTTTGGATAGGGCACCTGATAGAGCGGGCGAACTGCGTGGATCAGATCGTTTTATCGATAAATTGAAGGCTACAGGAAAAGAACGAAAAGAAGCGCTTTATCATGTTCCTCTTGCACTTTCTTCTATTAAACTGCTTCAATCCTTTTATGAGAATTCTTATGAGACGCTGATGGTTAGTGTTACACGGGAGCGTGAACAGTTAAAAGTTGAAGTCCCCTCGCTTTCACAAGAAGCAGTGACTTTTATGAAAAATGTTGAAGCTGGTTGTGATAGTTATTCAAAGATACCAGAGCAGGTTAATCAAGAGTTTTTAAAGCTACAAATTGTTTTAGATAAACGTTTTGGACATGATGCCATTCATAAATATGGTTTTGATTTATCAAAAGCAATCCCCAAAGAACAGTCTCATGATCAAGATTGCATAAAAGAGTTTCAAATGGCAGTTAAGTTTTTGCAACAGAGACAACAGGAGAAAATCAACGCAATAGCGCGTGCAAGATCAATAGATATGATACGGTAAGGGCAAGGATAAAGCCTTATGCTGTATAAGCCCTATTAAGCCATACGGTAAAAGAGAGGTAATCAAAGGAGGTGTTTAATATGGGTGTGACAAAAGATGTTGTACGTGCCTGCATAGATAGGGCGTTAAAAAAATCCGGTGAAATATTAGCAAGTTTAGGACTTACGGTGTCTGATTTCATCCGTATTGCTTTGACAAAAGTTGTTCATGAAAAAGGATTGCCGTTTGATATGTCTATTTCTAATGCGAAAACGCTTAAAACTTTCGAGAAAAGTGACAAGGGTTAAGAGAAGTGACAAGGGTTAAGAGAAGTGACAAGGGTAAAGAGATATAGCTGAAGATAGGTAAGATTTGTTTTGTCATTTGGATATTTGATATTTCTGATCATTCACTTCAAATTAGCTTTTAATTTACATCATTATCGTTATGGGTGTTTCCGTATATTGAATGATGTATGCAAACCGTGATTGAAATGGCAGCTTATTGAATTTCTGCAAAAGAAGAAGGCATATCGCCTGAATAATTATTTGATATTGTTTCTTTTATTGCTACTCATTCAGATGCTGGTGGTCTTATGCAAGGTATGAGAGAAAGCCAAGGAAAGTTAGGTTTAAAAGCATAAGAGTAAAAGTGGGGGATATAAGGTTATACCCTTTTTTGGTGGTTAAAATATTCCGGTGTTGATCGAAGATATTTACAGTCAATCATCTTGAGGTAATTTGACAAAATCAGAGAGGAATGCGTTGAAGAAAATTTTTATATTGCGCCTTGATGAATATCGAAAAGAATAATAATGGATAAGGCACATAAAGCAGGATCTCGTATATTACAAGGTGCTCGTGAAGCTCTTGTCTGAAGTTAAAGGTGAAGCGGATACTAAATTTGGTATCTATATTCCTGCAAATGTTGATGTCAAAAAAATCAGAAAAAATATAGGGTTATAGATATCATTTTCGGCACGTTTTGGTTTTCCTGTGGGGCGCATTCGTGATTGGGAATGGGGATGATATTTTTACTTCTTTTTACTTGTTGTTTTCGATTATTGACACTGAACTTGAAGCGATTAATCGTGTTTTTAAGAAAGCTCTATTGGTATAAAAGGGGTGTGAGGGGTAGCGTTTTTTAAAAAGCATCACGGCGTTTGAAGGGGTCGTAATAGATTTCTGTTACACGAAATTTTCCTTCGAGGCGTTTACATTGGATGATGACATCTATCATCGAGATTAATAAGCCGCGGATATCATCGCGCGCTAAATTACCACCACCGTCACTTTCTTTGACTAAAAGGGTCATTTGTTCAAAGGCTGCAAGGGCTGTTGAGGCGTGGACGGTGGTAATGGAGCCGGGGTGACCAGAGTTGACATTACGGATGTAGTAAAAGGCTGTACCATCACGCAGCTCTTGTAGAAGGATTCTGTCGGGGCGCATGCGTAAGCCTGATTCAAGCAGTTCTTTTGCACCTGCTTTTGCTAAGCCTTGGTTATCTTTTGAATAAAAGAGCTGCACTTTGTTGGCGTGCGGAACGACAAGTTCTGGTGTGTCTTCAATGGTGAGAATTCGTTCATAGTCAGGGATTTTTGCAATTAAAGCTTTGGAGAGGGTTGTTTTACCAGAACCGGTTTTGCCCGATATTAAGATATTTTGTTGTGTAATAACGGCTCTTTCTAAAAAGGTGCAAAAGTCTTTGGCCAGAAACAAATCTGTTAGTTTTTTGTCTGTATCAGAGAGTTCGGATAACCGTTCTGTCATTTGTTGCGTGGGTGTGAAACTGGTGTTTTGGGCAACAGAAAAAAGATTGTTTTCATGTAAACTTTCAAGAGAAAAAGTGCGTGATGAAGGTTTACGAATGGTCATGCTAATGGTATTGGCTGCAACTGCTGGAGGCATAACAATTTGTATGCGTTCGTTGTTTGGCAGTGTTGCGGAGAGAACGGGATTTTCTACACTGATTTTTTGTGTTGTGTAGGCAGCAACAACTTTTGCAATCCCTTCTAGTTCGCTGTAGGTTAGTTCTTTTAAGATGTGGGTTTGCCAACCATTGGGACCCTCAACGATTACTTCGCCAGGGCGATTGATAACAATTTCAAATAAATTCTCATCATTGAGGAAATCATCTAAGATCTTTAATTTTGTTAAGACGATGGAGGCGCGTTCTGCATTTTTTGCTGATGGCATAATGTGACTTTATTGGCTTAATGAAAAAAGGAATAGCTGGGAGTAGAGCGGTTTCTTTTGCTCTTTACGACTAGTTTATAGACAGAGGAAAAATCGAGATCTTTTGCTACGAAAATGTTGACGAGTTCGCCTTGAAATTTTTCTAGGGTAGGAGGGATGTTGATTTGATTTTCAAGAGCAATACTGGCGGCCTCTTTTCCAGTGTTGTTTGCGCCTTCAAAACCGCCGCCTCCAGAGTTGTTTGAACCTTCTTTATTGGAATTGCCTACTATTTTATTTGTTAAAACTGTTGTGGCACCATCAATAACGGTGAGTAAAAGGGAAGAGCCAAAGCGTTCCCACCAATGGGTGTTGATGTTGCCATCAAAACCGGCTCTGCCTAAACTGTCGGTTGCGGGTGAGGCAAGGTCGATGATGACACCGGTTGGGGTTTTTGCTCTTGTCCAGAGTACAAAGAGGCGAGATTGACCTTGTTTTATCCCTCCGCGGTATTCGCCAATCACTTGGGTTCCTTTATCAAGCAAAACAACGCGCCCATTGTCAGAGAGGATATCACGGTTGATGATGCAGCTTGCAAAGCCTGGTTGCTCACTGTTTAATGCGGTTTCTAAGATACAGGGGATAGAGGTTCCCATGGCGATGATAAAGTTTCTATTGCCGATGAGTTTTGCTTTTGCTTCTTCTGTTTTGGTAGGCTTTAATAGGGTTGCAAAATTTTGTGTGTTTTGAAGGGCAGGAGAATTTTGCGCATTCGCGAGATTTTCAAGGGTATGGAATTTTTCAAAGGGGTTGAGAGTCGTGTTGACGATGTCTTTTAATTGAGATTTAGAGCCTTTGGCAAAAGCGAGAACAGGGGCACGTCTTGCGGCATCAAGTAGTGGGTCATCTTTTTTGGGTTCTTGTGCGAGTGGTTGTGGGGGTGGTAAGGTTATTGGCGCTATGTTGGCACGCGGGTCAGAGGGCGCGAGCTCTAAAGGGGCGAGGGAATTGTGAAAGCTTTTTTCTTGTTTTTTATGAGCTTTTGCGGTGTCTTTTTGTTCTGTGGGGGAGGATAAGATGTTCCAGAGCACATAGCCGCAGATTCCTATACAGGCTATTGCGACAACTATTTTTTTGCCAGCGCTTTTGGCGCTATTGTTTTTGCCATCCCCAATAGATCCGCGATCTTCGATGATTGATTTATCACTCATGTGTTGTCCCCTTCAATTCCCGCTTATTTAAAGATCTGATGCAATTTTACGTTCAACAGATGGTGAGGTTGTTCCGGTATTTGGATTTGTGCCTTTTGGTTGATAGGCTTCGTTAAAGACGCATAGGACGTTTTTTCCCTGTCTTAGGGTGAAGCGTGCGCTAATGGCATGGACAATCACCATGTTGCCTCTTGTGGTTTTGGGAACCAGCGATTCTGTACCGTCATTGCTGACAATGTAAATGGCAGGGATTTCTTGGTTGTCTGGAAATGTAAATGTTGTGGTTTTGCCATTGTCATAAACGGAGGAGGGTTCGAGAGTGATAGAGCCTTGAGCGGTGTAAGCCCAATTGCGAGGTCCGTAGGTTTCAGAAGCGTTGAAGACATTATCGATACGCTGGGCTTGTTGTTTTTCTTGTCGCATAAGGGCTGCGAGTCTTCTTTGTTCTGCTTCTTCTTGTGGGTAGCGAAATTTCACAAGGAAATATGTTTCTTGTCCAGATGAAATTTCCCCATCTTTGACCATGAGTTCAAATTGATAGGAGCGCTTTGAGCCATCAAGCTTTGTGGTGACGACTTGGAGATTGGTAATGGGTTGGACTTCCCGCGCTTTTAGGAAAAGAATATTGCCAGCGGGGGCGACTTCCCATGCAACGCTGTTGCCAATTGCTACATGGGCAATTTCTTCATTGGGAGAAAATTCTATTTGTACCGATGAGCGTATGGAGCCAATAATTTTTGTGACATTATAGGCATCATAGTTGATAAAGCGAATGCGGCTATCGCTTGGCGCACGGGTGGGAAAAATACTGGCATGGCTAGGCGTTAAAGAAAGGGTAATAGCGATGTTAAGAATGAGAAAAAGAATTTTTTTTGTCATGATCAGTTGACCACTTCCGGATCGGTTCTATATTCACTAACAATAAACCCTAGAGGATTTATCAAACGGTTTTGGACAGAGATAGGGGCATTGATATATTCAAAGGTAAGTGTTGCAACCCAGTGGGTGATGAATTCTTTGTTGGTTTCATTGTCATGAATGGTTCTGTAGTAACGCACTTGGGCGACATCGTCATTGATAAAGGAGATTGATTTTATTGTTATTGTAACAGCGGCGTGTTTATAGAGAATTTGAGGACTTTGGGGATTTCTTGCTCCATACCAGCTGGCAAATCTTTCCTGTTCTTCAGAAGAAGAGAGGAGGGAGACGGTTTGGAAGTTGTGTTGTGTTTCTTCTGTGGTGAAGCCTTCACGGGAGCGGACATATTTTGCAGCAAAGTAGCGTGTGATTGCTTCGTCGACATTGGTGGGACCTTCTTTTAAGGCTTCCACAACTTCGGTGATGCCGGTTGAATTGTCGACGCGGATGACAAAAGGTTCCACGGTTTTAAGGGGTGTGAGGGTGATGACCGCGAGAGAAGACAGTATTGCAACAGCAACGGCGATGCCGGCAATGGCAAGCGAGACGCGGGTGGTGCGGCGTGAGGCGAGCATGCGATCTTGATCGAACGAGCGTGCTTCAGCAATGTATTGTTCTATATCTTTTTCTTTCATGCTTTTTGCCCGCAATTTTTGTAAGATTTGATTTCTTCATCCGTTAATTTTTGTGCCAGAAGCATTTCCAGCTTACCTTCTACGGGTGAAGGGGTGTTGTTACTGATGATAATGGGCGTGGGCGTGGGTTTTTTCCCTTCCCAATTCCACATTGATCTGTTGAGTGGACGTTTAGAATATCCATCACACTTTGGGAGTGACTTCAGTGTGTTTGGTGAAGACACACAGCCACTGAGAAAGAGAAATGGTAAGATAATCCCAATTTTTTTAAATTCCCGCATTTGAACTTAGACCTTTTTTAATAGTGATGCTAATTTTTTAATGCCCCTTGTTGCTGCATTAGCAGCTCGTCCACTTAGTTGAGCCGTTGCTTTAGCAACTGGTCCTGATCCTGTAAGGGAGGCTCCCCCAGAGGCTAAAGCTGATGCGATATCAGGGAGTCTGAGGAAAAGAAAAATACCACCAAGACCAACAACCAAGAACTGAATTAAAGTAGTGAAGATATTGTCAACACCTCTTGAAAAAATGTTCATTGAAATGTTAACATATAAACCACCAAGCAGCACGACTAACACATATAAAATGATGAAGTTTGCAACTTGCCCTAACCATGCTTCTGTGAATTTTCTGGTTGAGAAAAACATATAGAGGCTTATGAAGAGTGGTCCTATTGATAGGACAAGAAACAAACCCAATTTAGCAAATAATGAAACAACAAAACCGACTAGACAAAAAAAGGCAGCAACTACTAGGCAGATAAAACCAGCAATCCATGTCGCAATAAACATCCCCATTTGAGTCAGACCCGTGTACTGGTTTGCTGCGTCCAAAACCTGTGCTCCAGCTTGGTTCATCATATTGTCCCATACATTTCGATCCACATGTGCTCCTTGTGTGACATTTGAAATGGCATTTGGCAGATCATGGAAAAATATACCACTGACCCACTCATTATAAACATCGGCGTTTGTGGCAAGTGAAACAACGATGCCGAGTTTGAAAGTTGTCGCTATAAATTCCCATAAGGGCATGGAAGAACGCCCATAGATGATATTGTAGCCCATAAATATAATGTAAATTGTACAAGACAGCTTAAGCGGAGCACCTAAGCTTGATGAGAGATTGTGAATGATTTCATTCATTGTCTTTGTAATGGGATTCATCAACATATCATCTATGTCAGTAAATACGCCTTTGGTTACTATTGCCATTGAGATGCTCCGTTATTTATCGTGTCTTAATGGTTATTTTGTTGTTGTTCAGCTTCTCTTTTAGCGCGTTCTCTTGCTTCTCGTTTAGCTCTCATTTTTTCAATCCAAGCGTCTTGTTCAGCTTTCAATTTTTCCATTGATTTGCGATTTTCTTCGTCAATTTTACGACTTCTTTCTGCTGCTTTTGCTTCATATTCTTTCTGAAGTTCTAAAAATGCTAACCGCATGTTTTCACAATTCTTTGAAGTTCCTGCAAATCCACATTTAGCATCCCATTCTAGGCGTAATTTTTCATCTTTTTTAAATTCAGCGACGCTATAAGTTTTTTCACATCCAGCTGTGATGAGCCCTGTGCAAAGTAGCAATGTTGTTATGAGAACTTTATTCATAGATATTTCCCCTTCTTTCTTTCAGTTTTACAAGTTTTGAGCACAATCTTTAAATTCTGCTATGTTCTGGTTTTTTATAACCAGTGATGATAAATCTAGGGCACAGACATAATGTTGCCATAAATATATTGTATAGTCTGTAAGGCTCTTTAAGTTGAGCAGCTAAAGCGCAATAGATGTTATCCATTGTTTTTGTAATGGGATTCATTAACATATTGTCTATCTTAGTGAATATGCCTTTGCTTTCTACTGCCATTTAGATGCTCCGCTTTTCATTATGTCTTAATGGTTATTTTGTTGTTCTTCTGCCGCGCGCTCTTTTGCTCTTCGTTCTTCCTCAGCACGTCGCTTTGCTTCTTGTTCAGCTAATTTTTTTTTAGTGTTAGCTTCCATTTTTTGAAGTCTGGCTCTCATTTCGGCTTCGGAATCTCTAATCATTTTTTGAAACTTTTCATCATCTTCACGCTCTCTTTCTTCAGCTTTTGCTTCATATTCTTTCTGAAGTTCTAAAAATGCTAACCGCATGTTTTCACAATTCTTTGAAGTTCCTGCAAATCCACATTTAGCATCCCACTCTAGGCGTAATTTTTCATCTTTTTTAAATTCTGCGACGCTATAGGTTTTTTCACAACCAGCAGCGATAATTCCAGTGCAAAATAGCAATGTTGTTATGAGAACTTTATTCATCAATATTTCCCCTTTTTCCTTTCAGTTTTACAAGTTTTGAGCACAATCTTTAAATTCTGCTTGTGTTATCGGTTTTTATAACCAGTGATGATAAATCTAGGGCACAGACATAATGTTGCCATAAATATATTATAAAGTGCATAAAGCTCTTTAAGTTGAGCAGCTAAAGCGCAATAGCGATGTGTAATGGTGCTATCCATTGTCTTTGTAAGGGGTTCCATCAACATATTGTCTATCTTAGTGAATATGCCTTTGCTTTCTACTGCCATTTAGATGCTCCGCTCTTCATTATGTCTTAATGGTTATTTTGTTGTTCTTCTGCCGCGCGCTCTTTTGCTCTTCGTTCTTCTTCAGCGCGTGTTTCCGCTCTTTGTTTTTCGAGTATTTTTTGAGTCTCAGCTCTCATTTTTTCAAGATCAGCTTTTTGTTTCGCCATAAATTCTTCATATCTTTTGCGATTGTTCTCTTCCGCTTGACGCTCTCTTTCTTCAGCTTTTGCTTCATATTCTTTTTCAAGTTCTAAAAATGCTAACCGCATGTTTTCACAATTTTTTGAAGTTCCTGCAAATCCACATTTCGCATCCCACTCTAGGCGTAATTTTTCATCTTTTTTAAATTCTGCGACGCTATAGGTTTTTTCACAACCAGCAGCCATAAGCCCTGTGCAAAGTAGCAATGTTGTTATGAGAACTTTATTCATGATTAATGACTGTCCTGTTTCTTTTCAGATTCTTGTTTATCGTCATTTGTTGAGCCAGTTCTCCCCCATCCCCATGTTGGAAGACTCTCACGATAAGCTTGCTCTGCGTTTTTACAATTTTGCGAATCGAGATCCCCTGATGTCATACATTTCATTTTCCATTTTTCGTATAATTTGTGATCTTTTTTAAATTCTGCGACGCTATGGGTTTTTTCACATCCAGTGGTGATCAGCCCTGTGCAAAATAGCAGTGTGGTGATGACGATTTTCTTCATGGCGTGCTCCAGATCTTATCTATTCTTTTCTGATCCTCTTTAATTCTAGCTCGCCATTCAGCGTCTTCTTTAATTCTCCGTTTTTCAGCTTCAGCTTCCCATTTTTCAATTCGTTCTTCTTCAGCGCGTCGCTTTGCTTCTTGTTCTGCTCTCCATTTTTCACGTTCAGCTTTTCTTTTAGCTTCTTCTTCTTTTTGCTTTTTTTCCCATTCTTCTCTACGTTTACGGTTTTCTTCTTCTGCCTTTTTCCTGCGTTCTGCCGCAAGTTCGTGATCGGCTACTCTTACATTTTCACAATTTTTTGAAGTTCCTGACCATCCACATCTCACAGCCCATTCTTCAAATAATTTTTTATCTTTTTTAAATTCTGCTACGCTGTAGGTTTTTTCACAGCCAGCTGTGATGAGCCCTGTGCAAAGCAGCAATGTTGTTATGAGAACTTTATTCATTATTTATTGTCCTGTTTCTTTTCAGATTCTTGTTTATCGTCATTTGTAGAGCCAAAGCCTTTCCAATTTTTACGGTTTTCAAATTCAGCTTGCTCTGCATTTTTACAATTTTTCGAATTCAAATCCCCTGACGTCAAACATTTCACTAATACTTCTTCCATCAGTTTTTTATTTTTTTTAAGTTCTTCTACGCTATAGGTTTTTTCACATCCAGTGGTGATCAGCCCTGTGCAAAGTAGCAATGTTGTTATGATGATCTTGTTCATGTTCAAGCCCCTCTTTTTTCTCGTTTATTGACCACGCATTTTTTGGGCCAAAGCTTTGGTTCGTGCTTTAAATTCTTCCATTTCACGTCTTTCTGCCGCTTTTTCTTCTGCTTGTTGAATCATCGCGGCGGCTTGCATTTGGAGAACTTGTGTTTGGAGTTTTGCTTGTATCGCTTCTAGTTGTGCTTGAATGCCTTGAATTTTACCCGCATCTTCAGTACTTCCAAGTTCGTCAAGAAGCTTGGTAATGTTTTTTTGTGTTTCACTGGCTTCTTCGTAGACGTCTTGTCCTTTTGCTGCTTGTCCTACTACGCGCTGTTCGGCTTTTTTTACTTCCTGTGCGTAAAAAGCATCCACGGCCTCTTTTGATCCAGCACCCCCTGAGGGCTCTTTGTATTTAAGTTCTTCTTGCCATTTTTGCGTGTTTTTGCTGCCGCCGCCGCCGCCACCGCCGCCACCACTGCCCATCGATTGTTGAAAGTGGTTAAAATCTGAAGGCAGGGCGCCACTGCTCCCTTGCTTGTTAAACATCTCTTTCAATCCCGAAATGTCAGGCTTGACATTTAAGGAGTTATATAATTGTTTCGCTTGATCGAGTTGGCTCTTTAATTGGTCAAGCTGTTGTTTGCCTTGTTGAATTTGTTGTTTCAATTGCTCAAGTTGCTTTCCCCCTTGCATAAAAGATTTTAAATCGAATGTAGGCATTTGTGCGAATGCATTTGTTTGAAAGCCAAATGAAGCTGCATAGACGGCTGTTGCCAATAAAAGTTTTTTCATTGCTTTGACCTTTCTTGAAAAATAGGAAGCCATTTTTCTGGAGATTGTCCAACTTCATCCATAATGGTCTCTAGGAGTTCAATATTCTTGGTGGTGCCACTTAAAATGGCTATTTCATCATCAAAGCCGCGTAAATTTAGTTCTGCTACAACTGAACTTTGTCCTTGTTTGATGAGAAAACGCCGTGACTCACGGCTTAATTCTGATTGTATCAGGTTAAATTCTCTGTCTGATAATTTAAAACCTTCTACATAATCCCCATGATTGCCCTTTTGATTGGGAAAATAAATTTGTGTTGGGCATTGCTCTATAATGGTGTGGGCAATGGTCGAATTGATCGCATCTTTGGGAGATTGCGTTGCAAACAACATCAAACCATTTTGTTTACGGATAGTTTTCAGCCTGTCTTGCGCAAAGGCTTTAAAGGAATCATCCTCTAAGGCTTTCCAAAATTCATCAATGACAATGATAATACGACGCCCATCAATCAGAGACAAAATTCTATGAAAAAGATACATCATCAAGGGGGGACGAATTTCATTATTGTCTAAAAAATCCGTCATGTCATAACCAATAAATTTTGCATCAATGCCAATGTCGTCATCAGGATTGTCAAAAACCCACCCTAAGGCATTGCCTTTACACCATCTTTCTAAACGACCCGCTATCCCCTCCCTGTGCGTGGTGTCAAAAAACATTTGTAAGGCGGAGATCGTCCGTTGTTCTTTGGGTAATAAGGCAAGTTGGTCAACAGCAGCAGAAATATCTTGTCTTTCTGATTCACTGATCTTTTGATCTTCAGACGAAACAAGCTTTATAATCCATTGGCGTAAAAAAACTCTATCTGCTGGATTGTTATAGTCTAAGCCTTTTAGCGGTGCTATGCCTGTCGGTCTACCATTCTTCAAGGGCATATAAGTGCCGCCACCCGCTCTGACAAAAAGTTCTGCGCCCCGATCTTTGTCAAAAAAGACCATATTGGGATCATGCTTTTGAAGTTGCGCTAAAAGAAAATTGACAATAACCGTTTTCCCAGAACCAGAGGGACCACAAACAAACGTATTGCCTAAATCACCAAAGTGAAAGTTAAAATAAAACGGTGAACCAGCAGAGGTTTTCATCAAGGCTACCGCTGGTCCCCATACATTGCCATCTATTTTCCCAACCGGAAAAGAATGAAATGGAGAAAGCGCTGCATAATTGCGGCTTGTTATTGCACCAGAGCGGGTGCGATAAGCATAATTGCCAGGCAATTGTGCCCACCAAGCCGCTGCTAACCCTAAATCTTCCCGCGCAATGACAGCCCCACCATCTGTAAGACGAGAACGCGCTTTGGCAAGATTATCCGCTAACTCTTGCGGCGTATCAGCAAAAACTGCCAATGATAAATGATGTTCCCCTAAAACAAAACGATTGGATTCAAGATCATCAAGCGCATCATCCAGTTCCATAATTTGTGAACCTGCTCGATCTCCTGCATTGACCATTTGATTCTGTTTGCGCCCCATAATCTGTTTGGCAGCATTTTTGCTCTTGAAAATAAAAGATTGGGTGAAAATAAACTCAAAGGGAAGGGTGAGCAAACCATCCGCCATGCCTACCCTGGTTTTTGCTGGATATTCTTTCCAACCAAACATGCCCGCAAACCGCTGTGCCGCCTCGGTGCGTATTTCTATGATCTCTTTTCCAAAAATGAGACGGTCTGAATAAACAGTCGAAGCTATCGTCCCCCATGTGAGAGGGATACGTTCACGACGACCTCCCACCAATTGGTGGATAAACTCACTTTGCTGCGAATAAATATTGCCTTCATGTTCATAAAGACTCAATCTTCTTGCACCATAGCGCTCTAAATTTTGAATAAGATCTGTTGTAATATCTTCAAGCTTGCGAATGGACTCTGCATCAACTTCTGTCTTTTCTTGCTTGGCTTTGCCTAAACGTTTGAAAAATTCCACTAATTTATCCGTTTGATCAACGTGTGGATTCCACAAAATCGAAAGATAAAGCTCATTGCGATAAAGCTCCTGTGAAATCATCCGGTCGCGATATTTATCATCTAATTGCTTGGCAAATGCCGATCTGAAAGTCCCATCCGGATAAACAGTTTCACGCTTTCTGATAATATGGCTATAAAGCGCTATCCGTTCATCCGCTATGTTTTTAAACAGATTATTGAGCTGTTCGTGAAGCACATTCAGATCAATAATATCCGCTGTCTCAAAGTTAATGCCTTCAAGTTTAATAACGCTCATGAGAGCGCGTGAATCCAGCGCAATGATGTGCTTGTTGACATGGCGCACATAAGGAATGATCGCCTCTGGCTGCTTTTCACGTTTGCGCTCTGTTCTATTCATTATAATTCCTCATAATTACGAATTAATCGTAATGGAGAAATACTTCCCCCACCCCATAGACTCGAATTTCTGGCAAAAATAGATGTCTTTTGCCATGTCAGAAGAATACGAAATTTGTTATGGTCATGCTTTAGGATTTCCTTGAATATGAAATGCAGCATCACACCAAAGGTTAGAAAAAAAATATTGCCTGCCATAATGAACAATATCATCGTTCCTATCCCATTTAATCCCATAGCTTCCACCGTCACGCCTGCGATCATTGCAGGGCGCGTGCAAGCAAGAAATAACGTATCTTCTGTTAGCTTGTCGTGCTCTTTCATGGCTTTGAAAGGCAAAGTTTAATTAGGAAAGCATTGATACGATTTGCGATGCACCCATAACAATGCCGATGCCAACACAAACGAAAAAAGCTTTACGCATTTCAACATAACCAGCAATCCATGCAAGCCCAATACCAGCAACGGCAATGGTTGCGATTGATTTTGCAATGTTTCCTGTTAAAGCTTCAATTATTTTTTTAAGTGCATCGTCAACTTTTCCGAAGTCACCTGCGGCAAATGCTGGTTCACTCAGTGCGATGAAGGCAATAAACAGCATCAATGCTGCTGTTAACCATTTCTTTTGGGTGTTGGATAGAATAGTTTTTTGTAAGGTATGTTCATTAATGAACGAATTATTCATGTTTTTCATGAAAATTCCCCCGCTTTATGTTTAAGTTGATCATAAAATTAATATTCAAAATATTAATCGGGAATCATATAAATGAAAAAAATAAATTTTTCTATCGATAAATTAATAATATTTAATCTTTTATTATTTAATGAACAATAAAATACAGCAATATTCAAAATGATACTTTTAAAATATCTTCGATCAGCGCCTAAATATATTATCTTAATTTGTATTATTATTTTAGGATACTTTTATTTAAGTCAACATAATGAACAACTTACTCAAACTTCTTTTTTAAAAGGATCAGAAAAGACAATTGGAAACCCCGTTCAAAATCCGAAGTCACAATTGATAGATTATGCAAACCAACAAGACGTAAGCCAACAAAATGTGGTATTGCATCCAGAACCACTCGCATCACAATTTTATGAAGAAAATGTGCCGGTCTATTCCGGTGCTATACAGGTTACAAGTGGTGTGACCTTTAAAATGATTACGCTTGTAGATGATGGGTGGAGAAAAAAGATCATCCGTGATATCCGCTTATATGGTGTGGAAAGCTGTGAAATGAGGCAATTTGCCTCACGCAACGGAGTTAAGTGGCCTTGCGGTGCTTTTGTTACGGCTTGGCTTGTTTCAAAAACAATTGATAAAAAGGTTACTTGTCGGCAAGCACGTGTCGTTCAACAGGTTCATTATGCACAATGTTTTGTAGATGGGGTTGATCTGGCGCGGTTGGGGCTTGCTGAAGGGTTGATGGTGTTGACAAAAGATCAGCATCATTTTCCATCCCCAGCAGACTATAAAACCCTACAATCTGCTGCTCAAAAAGCACAAAATGGTTTATGGTCGAGCCAATTTCAACAACCAGAAGATTGGCGAAGAGATCATGGAAGCTATAATCCCATTGACCATAATTAATAAAGCGTTCTCTCAAGCGCTATTTAAAAATCAAGACAATATTCTACTGCAAATCTTATCAGAAAAAAGTTAATTATAATCCACACAGTCCTTGGTGGACAACGCTCGTTATGGAAAATTGTTGTGTTTAAAGCTCGCTTACGCATATAGGTTGCTCACTACAGCGCTATGGAAGAGCGCGTTTCCTTCCCCTAAACAAAATAGTCATTGTAACAAATATGAGTGTTCAGAAAAATCTGAACACATGCAAACTACTGATGTGACCTATGGTCATGAAAAAAGGCTTATGAAAAAATAGAGAAAAGGTAAAACTGAAAACACCTTGCCTTCAAAAAACAACCAATTGCTTCAAATCAAACCAGAATTTTTAATGTAAGTTTTGCCTTATGTTGTTATGTTCGTGAAATATGGGTTGCAATCTGAAAGAGAGTGTAGCGGTTCTATGGAATTTTTAGCAAAATGAAGGGGATTTTTTTTCAGGCTTTTGAAGAAGCTAAAGAGACTATGAGGAAAAAAGTGTGCTTTCTTTTGCTATAAAAGAAAGCACACTGAGGGGGAATTTAGAGTGACAGTTTTACATATTTTACTTTGAAAAGCGGTCTTTTTTATCTTTTTTCCACAAAAAATAAGTTGCAAGTCCGAGAATGGGAACACCCAATTTGGCAAAAGGGAGATGTTGACTGAGAGCTGCAAGGCTGGAAACGGTCGCATCTGTCATGAGTTTGTGGCGTTGTTCTTCTGTCTTTTTTTGTTGGTCATAGCGTTGATAAGTTTTGAGAACGCGACTGATAATAAGACCTAATCCTGCAAGAGAAAGACAAATTAAAAACATGATACTGGCGGCAGCAAGAGGCTTCATAACAGAACATAACGCAATAAAACCGATGGTACATAAAAAAAGCAAAGACATGAAGAATGAAATGCCAATAAACCCATAGAAAATTGCTTGAAGGCGTACTTGCTTGACTGTGCTTTTAAGCCCTCCACCGACAAGATGGTTTAAAAGAGGCGCGATAAACTTATGCATTGCTTAACGACGCAGTAATTGAGAAAGAATAAAACCAACCCCTGCGGCAAACAAAACGCTTTTGCCAGGATTTTTGCGAACGCATTGATTCATGGTTTGTTCAAGATCACTGATTTTGTCTTTTGCTTGAGACATCATGTCTTCACCACTTTCTTTCGCTGAGTGATATAGTTTTTCCGCTTTGTCTTTGGCGGCGTTGAATTTGTTTGCACCAAGATCTGTTAGGGTTGAGGTAATCCCTGAAATTTCAGTGCGTAACGTTTCTAATTGTCCTTGTAGGTCTTTTTGTTGGTCTTTTTCTACGGCTGATTTATCGTGCTGTGTTGTTTTATTATGGGCCATGGTATTTTTCCCTCTTGATTCATTATATTTGTATTGGTGTGTTCATAGTGATCATTTGCATTGGAGTGAAAATTTTCACTGCTTGAGTAACGCCAAAAGCTTTTTTTGGTTCCTTTCATTTTGTCGAATTTAAAACTGTTTTTGATAAAATAAATCTTTCCTATACGATATGCTTTGTCTGTAAAGGGTCGCATCTGTTGAGAATTGTCTTATGCTTTTGCAGCAATTTAGCACCATTCTTCAGTTTCTCGTGGCGCAGTTTTTTATAAAAGTTTTTTAAAAAGCCTGTTGAGGTTTATTTTTTAGGCTTGTGACAGGTAAAAAACATCGTTGTTGCGATTTTGCGGCAGAAATAATGTCATTTTTATGCTTTTGCAGAAGAAAAAGAAAATAATATTGCGGCTCTTTGCTCTCTATGTATTTGGGGGCAACACGCGCTCCCCATGATACTTTTGGTCAGTTTAAAATATTGCGATCGTTCTTTTTTTAAACGTAAGGTATATTTTTATTTTAGGGTAGAAGAGGTACTTCAGTGCACGGGTTTTTAGAGATGTGCGTATCCTTTTCTTCAAGAGTTTTATGATATTTTTGCTGCTTGTTTCATGTAAGAAAATATTTTGTTGGCTTTAAAAGAGCCGCTGAAATGAGAGAAACTTTGCGATATGAGAGATTTATTTAACAGGAACGATGATAAATTATTCTTATAAATTAAAATATTATATGCGATACTTCTTGTAAGTTTATCATTTTGCCTAATTTATGCAATAAATTGATTGGGTAAGATAAACTTGTTGAATTGTTAGAGAAAAATTTCTTGAGTAATTTCTTTAGAATTAAGAGAGAGCTTGTGAAATAAAACTATACTTGATTTATCAAGTTTTCTTTCTTAAGAGGAATACACAAGTGACGTTAAAAGGGTAGTGGCATTTTGGAACAGTGATGCTATGCGGGGTGACGATCCAGCTCATAAATAAAGATAAGAGCACAAGAATGTGAGATAAAAATGGAATCTGAAACAGTCCCTTTAGATAAAACAGTCCCTTTAGATAATATGTCTGCTGTATTGACAGTGCATGATTTTTCTCCTCTTTCTATGTTTATGGCTGCTGATTGGGTGGTGAAAGCCGTTATCATTATTTTGTTACTTGCTTCTCTTATGTCTTGGACAATTGCTTTTGTGAAAATTGTTGAGATCACTTTGGTAAAACGAAGAGTACGTCATGAACTTCAATTGGTTCTAAATGCTCAGACTCTTACGCGTTTGGCAGCTAGCTTGAAAGAAAGCAAAGGGGCTGGTGTGTTTTTTCTCAAAGAAGTCCTTAAAGAGGTGTATCTTTCTGCACAACAGGTTCATTTTTCTGCTCCTGAAGGGATAAACGAAAGCTCTGGTGAAAAAACCAGTACAGAGGAAAGGGCACAAACGATTGAAGATATTCTCTTTTATGAGGAGAGCAATCAATATGAAGATGTTTCCCGCGATGTTCGCGATGCTAAGGCTCGTGATGTTCATGAAGGTTTAAAAGAAAGGGTTCATTCACTTTTGTCACGCTGCTTGCTGGCTGCTACACGCCGTGTTGCATGTGGAAGCGCTGTTCTTGCAACTATTGGCGCAATTGCTCCTTTTGTTGGTCTTTTTGCAACTGTTTGGGGAATTATGAATTCTTTTATTGGGATTGCTCAGTCTCAAACAACGCGACTTGATGTGGTGGCGCCTGGAATTGCTGAAGCCTTATTCGCAACGGCTGTTGGGCTTTTTGTGGCTATTCCCGCCGTTGTTATGTATAATAGCCTTATGCGTGCTTTGAGTGGTTATCGTAGTGATTTAGGTGATATCGCTGCTGCTCTTGAAAGGCTCTTGAGCCGTGAACTTGATAGACAAAGACAACAGAAAAGTCATAAAAAATGAAAGCAAGCCTTAATAATGATTGGGATATAGACGAGAGTGGGTTGCAAAGCGAAATCAATGTGACCCCTTTTATTGATGTTGTATTGGTGTTGCTTATTGTTTTTATGGTTGCAGCGCCTTTGGCAACATCTGCCATTTCCGTTCAGCTTCCTTCTATAACTCAAGCACCTTCAGTGGTTCAGTCTGATGAACCTCTTTATGTTACGTTGCAAAAAGATCGTTCTCTTTACATTGGTGATCATCTTGTAGAACAAGCAGCTTTGAGAGAAGCTTTGTTGAGGGAAACGACGCAAAATTTAGAGACAAAAATTTTAATCAAAGCGGATAGCGAAATTGATTATGGTGCTGTCATCGATTTATTAAATCAAATACGCATGGCTGGATATCATAAAATCGGTCTTGTAGGATTGCAAAACTCTACCAATCTTGTCTCAAGAGGTGAGATCAATAATAAAACAACAGGGGTAGCGAACGCTGCTGTCGATGGAGCGGGTGGTAACGTTGTGGGGCATGTGGATGCCGTAACAACGAGCACTACGGGAAACGCTAATATTCCAGCCGATGCCTCTGATCAGTGATAAAAAACAGCCTTTGTTGCAGGAAGCAAAGCATATTACTCAAAGTCGTAGAGTGAAATTGATGAGGGTTCCGTGGATTTATTAAACCAAATACGCATGGGTTTGATATTATGCAGGGGGTTCATATATTGAATCGGTTTTTTAGGATTAAGCACTACTCATCTTGCCGCAAGAGGTGCGATCAAGAAAACAGCAGAGGCGATTGTTGTGTGTCTTAATACATCTTAAAGCTCTTTTTGCGGCGGTGTTCATAAATGGTATAACGGTAAAGCCCCCGTAAAATAATCAAAAAATCTATCGAACCTCACTCTCTTTATGCTTAATAAAAGAGTAAGCGAGCACCATTATCGTATTTATATTTTTTTCCCAAGACAGTGTTAATATACGTATTCATTGTAGGCATTTTTTCAGTTTTTATCTGTATGCTAACCACGTTTGGAATGTGAGAAACATGCTTTTGATTGATTTAATATCAATAGGCTTGCCATGAAACAATCTTACAGTATTGAGATTTCTCATTTAAGTTGAAAGACAATTCATTATTATTATAAATCAATATGATGTATAGATTGTCGACATTACAAGCAGTGTGTGAACGCTCAATGGTTAATGCCAATGTTTTTGTTATGGGGGAGGGGTATCTGGTGTTAATGAAGTTTTGTATAGCGCACGAGACGTAATTGAGAGATGATTGTTTAGAGCAGCGTTTAGTGAAAAAACTTTGAAAGCAAATGCGCACTCCTTCTGCACTTTAAAAGCGCAAAGAATTTCCAGTATGATGTATAGATTGTCGACATTACAAGCAGTGTGTGAACGCTCAATGGTTAATGCCAATGTTTTTGTTATGGGGGAGGGGTATCTGGTGTTAATGAAGTTTTGTATAGCGCACGAGACGTAATTGAGAGATGATTGTTTAGAGCAGCGTTTAGTGAAAAAACTTTGAAAGCAAATGCGCACTCCTTCTGCACTTTAAAAGCGCAAAGAATTTCCAGTATGATGTATAGATTGTCGACATTACAAGCAGTGTGTGAACGCTCAATGGTTAATGCCAATGTTTTTGTTATGGGGGAGGGGTATCTGGTGTTAATGAAGTTTTGTATAGCGCACGAGACGTAATTGAGAGATGATTGTTTAGAGCAGCGTTTAGTGAAAAAACTTTGAAAGCAAATGCGCACTCCTTCTGCACTTTAAAAGCGCAAAGAATTTCCAGTATGATGTATAGATTGTCGACATTACAAGCAGTGTGTGAACGCTCAATGGTTAATGCCAATGTTTTTGTTATGGGGGAGGGGTATCTGGTGTTAATGAAGTTTTGTATAGCGCACGAGACGTAATTGAGAGATGATTGTTTAGAGCAGCGTTTAGTGAAAAAACTTTGAAAGCAAATGCGCACTCCTTCTGCACTTTAAAAGCGCAAAGAATTTCCAGTATGATGTATAGATTGTCGACATTACAAGCAGTGTGTGAACGCTCAATGGTTAATGCCAATGTTTTTGTTATGGGGGAGGGGTATCTGGTGTTAATGAAGTTTTGTATAGCGCACGAGACGTAATTGAGAGATGATTGTTTAGAGGTGCGTTTAGTGAAAAAACTTTGAAAGCAAATGCGCATTCCTTCTGCACTTTAAAAGCGCAAAGAATTTCCAGTGAAAGAGTGGTTGGAATAAGTATGTGTGTTATTTTGAGAGGAGCGATTTTTCAGAGCTTCTTAAGTGTGTCCCGTTGAACCAAAACCTCCTGTTCCACGGCTCTCGTTATGGCTTTGGGTGTTTTGCTCTGGTTCAATGGCGCAAACATTAACTTGAGATACGGGGGCGATGACTGTTTGGGCAATGCGCATGCCCTGTTTAAATGGAAAAGTCTTCTTGTCCTAAATTGATAAGAAGGAGTTTGACTTCACTTCCGGATAGTCACACTCAATCGTTCTTAGAGTGTTGAGGCATGTGATGCCCGTGTTTTAAGGCTAAGCCAGAGCGTGGACGGATGCGTGCTTCAAACCCCACGTGATAAATGAAAAATGAGACCTGTTGGAATAAGTGCCCGCTGCCCAGGGGCAAGAACAAGCGTTTCTTCTTTACCAATTTGCTGCTTGTAAATCCAAGACCCGCAGAACCAGCCGTTGCGTAATGAGGAAGCTTTCTTGTCCCAAGTGCAAGATGCTGAACGGATAAAGTCTGGGCATGTGAAGATTGAGAAGAGACAGGAGAAGAGTAAGGATGCCCGTTTAGAGGGGCGTTTAGTGAAAAAACTTTGAAAGCAAATGCGCACTCCTTTTGCACTTTAAAAGCCCAAGGGGTTTTAAGTGAAAGAGTGGTTGGAATAAGTATGTGTTATTTTGAGAGGAGCGATTTTCAGAGCTTCTTAAGTGTGTCCCGTTGAACCAAAACCTCCTGTTCCACGGCTCTCGTTATGGCTTTGGGTATTTTGCTCTGGTTCAATGGCGCAAACATTAACTTGGGATACGGGGGCGATGACTGTTTGGGCAATGCGCATGCCCCGTTGGATTGAAAAGTCTTCTTGTCCTAAATTGATAAGAAGGACTTTGACTTCACCACGGTAGTCACTATCAATCGTTCCTGGAGTGTTGAGGCATGTGATGCCGTGTTTTAAGGCTAAGCCAGAGCGTGGACGTATTTGTGCTTCAAACCCAAGAGATAAATGAAAAATGAGACCTGTTGGAATAAGTGCCCGCTGCCCAGGGGCAAGAACAAGCGTTTCTTCTTCTCCAATTGCTGCCCGTAGATCAAGACCCGCAGAACCTGCTGTCGCGTAGCAAGGAAGTTCTAAACCTTGTCCGTGTGCAAGACGCTGAACAAATAAAGTCTGGGCACGTGAAGATTGAGAAGAGACAGGATGGTTGTTTAAAGGGGCGTTGGTTTCAGTGTGCGACATGATCAAGGCATTTCCAAAATATGAGGTCTAGAAGAAAATGATACTTTAACAAAAGATATCTATAAAACCAAGTCGATAAAGGTGTGTGGATATAGGTTGTCCCCAGAGCTTGCTTATCATCTCTTACTGACCTAAAATATTCCACAACACCACCTAACATTATCAATGGCATTTTTCAATAATGGCATCATCAAGGATGGCTTATGCCTAGGGGCATGCGCTTATTTGAGATCTAAATTATGGTTACAGATAAGATTTTTTAGATACTACCGATAAGAATACCCGTGGCAAAAACCAGAGCACCACCAATGATGACCTGTAAAGAGGCGCGCCAAAAGGGAGTGGACATGAATTTGTTCTGAATCCAGACGATGGCGCCTAGTTCGAAAAAAACAATGATAAAAGCAATAATTGTCGCTACATAAAAAGAGTTGATCAAATAGGGAAGAGTATGACCTAGTCCTCCTAATGTTGTCATGATGCCGCTGGCAAGACCTCTTTTTAATGGCGAACCACGCCCTGATAATTTGCCGTCATCATGGGCTGCTTCTGTAAAACCCATTGAAAGTCCCGCACCAATTGAAGCTGAGAGCCCTATCAAAAAAGTTTGATGCGTGTCTCCCGTGGCAAAAGCTGCGGCAAAAATGGGGGCAAGGGTAGAGACAGAGCCATCCATTAATCCTGCAAGACCTGGTTGAATCCAAGTCAAAAGTGTTTGTCTTTGCGTTTTTGAAGGTTTTTTTATGGTGTGATTTGCCGCTGTTGTTTTTTGGGAGGGATGGCGGCTCTTTTCTTTCACAAGAGAAGTTTTGTCACATAATGAACCGATAGTGTTTGCACGATTATGACAAGAAAGGCACAAAAGTTGCTTATAATTTTTAAGCTCTTGAAGCCCCATAGCGGTAAAAACCGCGGCTTCCTTAGAGGAATAAGGTTCTAGAGCTTTTGCATATTTTAAATAGAGCGCCGCATGTTGCTCTTTTAATTTGAGCGCTTTAAGTATCACGTTTTGTGCTGAACGAAAGGACAGAGCTTTACGTTGTACAAATGAAAAAAACGATCTCAACATTTTCTGTTCCTCTGCACTTTAGAATAATTCTAAAACATAAGAAAAATAAACCGAAAGTCAATCTAAAAGTTAAAAACTGACAAATTACAAAAAGGTTGCACTGAGAAAAAAGGTGCTGGGATGCTGAGAAAGTATAAGGAGATTCATTAAATGGAGACGACAGGGGCGCATGAAAGAAATGATTACGTGAAAAAATTTAAGAGACAATGTGCTTTATTTTGCTACAGGGGCGTTTGAATGGAGCATTCTAATGTATTGATGCTCGAGAATATAGGAAAGGAATAAGCTAGCATCATCATTCATTTGATGCGTTCAAAAGACTGTAACAGCTCTTGGAATTTGAAATGATTCTTTTAAAGGAGATCTTTATTCAAGGGATAAAAGCCCATTTCGCGAGGGGCCCCCGTGAAGAGTATAGAAGGGTAGAGCCGCAAAATTTCCATGAAATAATATAAACTCCATTGAGTCTTCTTAATCTTTACGCTTCATAAAAGAGCAAGCTGGCATCATCATACACCTTAGCTCCCAGTGTTGCGACAGTCTTTAGCACGGTTCATTATAGGCATGGCATTTTATTGTACAGTTTTACGCCACTCATTCTGCTTGTGGAGGTGTAAGACAGTATTCTTATGATATTTACGCGCATTTTAGCGTTGTTACAGCTTTTGCATTTAGGTGGATTTGTTAGCGTGTAACGAATTATCTTTTGTGCTGTAATTGCAGGGGCAGGTTTAAGGGTGGGAGTGCATAAATGACAGAGATATTATCATATCAAATTGTTTGATCACGCATAAAAATTTACACTTTATGAAGGGGCATTTATCGCCTTGTAACTTGCCTGATATCTTGTATGAAAGCCCAAAATTCAGTAGGATTCTCTCATTTCAAAACTTCTTATCTTAAATCAATTCAAATCATTTTTTTGTGTATCACAAGGAAGGGTGTGGGTGCTGTGTTTTTATTTAAAGTATGGGATGAGTTGAAATGTGAAAAGTGCATAATCTCTACGCGTTAACAAACGTTTTTGATGTTTTTAAAAAAGAGCGAAATTGTGCAGAAAAAAAGGGAGCATATATGGAAATTGATGATAGTTTAGAATGGTTTTTGGGTTTGCACAAACTAACAATACCGCAGGCAGCGCTTTTAATAGTTGGATTAAATCCAGGAAAGTGTTTGTTTCACGATGAAACAGAACCAGAAAAGAGTGATATTTACGAAGATAACCTTTCCGTATCATCAGAGAAAACTGCTTGTTTCCGAGGAGCTTATAATGCCATAGTTCAGGCAGGAAAAGACGATCAATTAAAGATAGAATGGTCGAGTTTTTCTAATTATATAGAGACATATTCTTCATATGTTCTCGTTGATGATTTAAAAAAATGGCTTTTATTGCGTGGTCTGCGTCCTGCGTTTTTTTTCCCTGAGGATAATTTTGCTGAGACTAAGGATCAAAAATATGCGTTTCAAGATCCAACGCATCCACGTTATGCTCCAAAGCTTGCTGCTATTGTTGCGGCATGGGAAGCGGTGAGTGAGGCTGAGGGTGGTAAAACTGTTAAAGGAACGCTTATAAAGTGGCTTAGTGACAATGCCTTTCAGTACAAGTTGGTGGATGATGATAATTTACCAAGAGAGAAGCTTATTGAGGAATTAGCGGCTGTTGCGAATTGGGAACCTACCGGAGGGGCGCCTAAGACACCTGCCAATTAATTTTATCAAAAGAAAAAAAATAAAAAGATCAGTAAAATTGCGCTGTTTTTTTTTGATAATTTTGAAGATAATCTCTTTTTCTGGGGGAGATTTTTACTTTTCTTCCCTAGATTATAAGTAATTGTTTTTCAATGAAAATAATTTTTATAGTGTTCCTCTGACTGTTCAGGCGGGGGAAAATAGACATTTTGGGGCAGTAAAATTTACCCTGTAGTTTTCGTAACTTACCTCTCTATTTTTGTTTGATTTTTTTGGGCACTTTGCAATCCATTATAAATTGAAATGAGAATGCAACATGAGAAAAATATTTTCTTTTTTTACGGTGCGTGGAAGTGCAAAAAATCCTCAAGTAAATGCACCGATAAATACACCGATATTGGAGCAGCCTGTTGCCGATGAGGTGGTGCGTAAATCGTTTAGAATAGGTCTATTGTCGTGTTGGTTAAAGTTTGAACTTATCCTTGTTATGGAAAAGGTCAAAGCTGAGCGCCATAGGCTTTCTCCATAAAGAAATCTTGTCATCTATGAGCGAGTGAGGATTTCTCTTGAAAAATTTGCACAATAGCAAAACTCGTTAGCAAAACCCGTTTTGTGGTGTAACAAAAAGGATGTCATAAATGATTATCTCATCATAAATATGCTTTAAGAATAACCCGTGCGTGGCGAAAGTCTATGGCGTAGTCGCTATAGATTTTTGCTCCGTGTGTGATGATCAATACTTTTGTTTATCTCTTGTCAATACAAGTGCCCATGAAAGTGATGAGAGTCTATTGCTCCATTGTGATGCTTGGTGGTTCATGTTTAGAAACGACAAGTGTATTAAATGCGATAGGGCTGATAGAAAGGAAAACGTATCCTGTAAAAATAGGTGTGTCTTTAAAATAAAGCTGATAAACGAAATTATTTTTTTATCTACCTTTTATATGGTGAGAAAAAAGGCATTCAAAGCGCAAGCATAAGCAATTCAGCAGTAAATCCCAAAATAGCATAGATCGTTTCTAGGAGAAGAGGGAAGAAAATCTATCTGCAAAAGCTATGTTAGCTCGTGTGACCGGTGAAATAATGTGGTTAGGGCAATAAACAATTGTTTTTGGTGAAGAGATAGAAATCGGTTGGGTGTTGATTTCTGGTTTATTAGAGAATTTTCTTTGTTACCTCGTCAAATACGATCGTTTGAGGTGTGGTCATATAAAGCGAAGCTTTTTTTCAATCTTGGAAAGATATTCCCATTGCGGAAAATCATATAAAGTTTAAGCAACGGCAGCACGATTTTTTGTGCAATGAAATGATAAGTATGTACAATATCTCGGTAATCTCCATGGGAAACTTTACCGGATCCAAGGTGTGGATATTGTCTTCTGCTTACCCCAAATCGCAGATATTTCAAAACAACAACGGTGGAGCAAAACAACAACGGTGGAGAATGAATGTTGGATATGTTCTAGGGAAGGTTGCAAAAAATGGCAGTTTTCAAAAAAATACTAAAAATGACGAAAGGAGCGGTTTCCCACTCCTTCGTTCCTATCTCCCCTTGCGGGGAAGCGGCCACCATTACTGATGCCGTGTATGCTGATATAGGTACACTTATTTTTCCCAAAAGTCAATACTGTAAATGCGGTAAATATTTGAGCATCAGAGCTACAACTTTATGAAAATCTTCGCAGGATAACCTTGGAACGGTACGTGAGCAACTTAAACGACTTACAGAAACTGTTGTGACATAATTGCAGATAATCCATGCTTTTTTATTCTCTATGGGAGATTGTATTGGATACGCAGCGGGATTATTGGGTTGTGATTTCGTTGAAAAAGGTAAAACTGTCACATTTCCATATAATTTTGCATTCTTAGAAAGCACTAAAACAGGCCGCTTTTTCCAAAATTCAGGGAGTATCGAATCATGAGGAAAATCGCACCAAAAAACTTGCCTGATGCGTGGTGCCGATTTGATTCGTGGTTTTATATGAGGTGGTTTTTCGTAAGGCGCATTTAAATCTCTTTCTTTTATATGCTCACGCCATGCATTATGATCATGTTCCATCATAACACATGGTTCTTCAAGTTTGGTTATATCTAAGGAAATAGGTGATAGGGTAGAAGGCTCTGTATTCTTATCTTCAGCCATAGCAGACCATTTATATTTATTGGTCCCCTCACTTATTATTTTACGGCTTTTCTATCACGAGTTTTTATCAAAATGTTGCTTATAAGTACAGAGAGGTGAAACCATAAAATGGATGTATCTGCTTATTTTTGTCTTTATGAGTACAACGCTAGAGGAGGGATGTTGGTGACTCGTTGGTGTTGGTGGGTTGGTTTGGCGGTGGGGTGGTTTTGGGTGGGGATTGGTGACTGGAGAGTTGTTGGTTAGGGGGGAAGCGATTGGAGAGAACGAGTGAACGCGGTTTCGTTTCTATTTTATGGTTAGAGTTTTTTATTGCTTGAAAGAATGCCTTTTGAAGTAATATAGAGGCTTATAAGGCTGAAAAATAGGCTTGAGACGACATTCCAACCGGCAAATGAAAGAAAAAGAAAGCGTGCGGATGCTTCAGAACAAGAAGGGGGATGAATGTTGTTTAATTGGCTGAGCAGCTGGTTAATGTCTGAGGTTTTTCTGACTGCGCTTAAACCACAACTGAGGGGAGCAGCCCAAAAGCCATATTCAACACCCGCATGATAAATGGCTAAAACAAGGCTGATGCACATTAAGACAAAAACACACAAAAATAAAAGTTGTACCCAAGCAGTTATGCGAAAAAAATATGCCCCAAAACCTGCTAAAAGCAAAAATGGTATGGCCCCATAATAGGGGAAACGCTCTATGAGACATAAATCGCAAGGAAGATACCCTCCGAAATGTTCAAAACCAAGGGCAATACCTATTGTGGCAGACAAGCAAAAAGCAAGAAAAAAAGCCCACAAACTTTGTTCTTTTCTGCTGGGTTCAAGATGAAGGTGCTTGTGTAAAAGTGGGTGAGAAGACAAAACGCATGCCATTAAGTCTGTTCCTTATAAAAGCTTCCTGTTTAAAAAAGCTATGAAAATCCCATAAATTAAAAGGAGGCTAACACAACCAATGAGAACAATCCATTTGAAATGCTGTACTAAAAAATTCATTGCTTTTTGTCCAAAATGTTTAATCAGCCACGCGAGAAGATAAAAACGAGCGCCTCTAGAAAAAATACAAATAAGCATGAAAAGTTCAAGACGTACACTCATTACACCGGCCAAAATTGTGACAATCTTGATGGGGGGAAGATGAAAAAAACCTGATGTTATCAGTAAAATGATTAGAAATTGCAGGGTTGCACTATTTTTCAGAGATTCAAAACTTTCAACCTTACCATAAATTTCTAAAATGGGTTTGGCAAGGGTATCATAGGCAAAATGTCCGATAAACCAACCGGCAATGCCTCCTAATACAGAACAGATTGTCGCAATCAAAGCATAGCGATAAACCCGCTTTTGATGGATAAGAAGCATCGGAATATATAAAACATCTATGGGAATTGGAAAAACAGAACTTTCAATAAAGGCAATGAAACCAAGCCAGTGTGGTGCTGTACGCCGATTTGCTAAAGAAATCGTCCAAAGCTTTAATTTGTTTAATATCATGAGGCTTTTTATAAGTTTAAGAGGTAAAGACTTTACAAATGAGATTGCTATAAATCCGGTAGAGAAATCCAATAAAGAAAATATTCCATAAAATAGATCAGAAAATGATATGAATTCTTAAAAAATGAGAAGTCTTCTGTTGACGAATCTGTGCTTCTTCATATAGTGCAAAGGAATAATCGACAAGTCTATCTTTTATAGTCCTGTCTTTTATAAAAGTGTGCGGGTGTGGTGGAACTGGTAGACGCGCCAGACTCAAAATCTGGTTCCGAGAGGAGTGTCGGTTCGAGTCCGACCACCCGCACCACTTCATAAATATTTCCCTTTATCCTGTTATGGCGCATCACTTTGGTTTATAAAACATGGGATTTATAAAACATGGGGGGATTTATAAAACATGGGGGGATTTATAAAACATGGGGGGATTTATAAAACATGGGATTTATAGACCGTGTTCAATGTTTTGCATGTTGAATGAAAAACCTCGAATACCGTAGGATTCTCTCATTTCAAGTCTGCTTATAGTAAATCAACCAAAATCATGTCGCTCGTACGTTACAAGCTAGATGAGCTCGCGTGGAGTGAAATTTTACAAAAAATGAATAAAAATGCCTCTTATGCCGTTTCAAGGGCATCATTGGAGGTAAAGTGTATGATGGATGGTGCCAGCTTGCACTTTTATGAAGTGTAGAGATGGTGCTCTATAGATTTTATATTCTTGTAGGTGCTTTCGCAAAATGGGCTTGAGGGTTTTGAGAGATGTTTCTTTAAAACACGCATGTGAGTTGGCAACCAAAGTGTCTTGAATTTGAGTGTGTTTGGTTTGAAGCGTTGTCGTATGACATGAGGGGCGTGATCGCCAAAAAGATATGTGAGCAACAAAAGCATGAGGCAATGCGTAATCTCCACTCTTTAAAAGACAGAGTTTTAGAGGTTTAAAAAATAGTGCTTTAGAGGCTCTATAGATTTTATATTCTTGTAGGTGCTTTCGCAAAATGGGCTTGAGGGTTTTGAGAGATGTTTCTTTAAAACACGCATGTGAGTTGGCAACCAAAGTGTCTTGAATTTG
>NZ_JBHINS010000062.1:0-56840 GCF_042195095.1 Bartonella sp. CL435QHHD | reverse complement strand
GAGGTCTTCCCATGATCAACGTGACCAATCGTACCAATATTAACATGCGGTTTTGTTCGTTCAAACTTGCTCTTCGCCATTGCTATTAATCTCTTGTTTTATTCCCTATTTTTGTTAGCACCTAGGGTCAGTCCTGCAAAAATGAGTCTGACCAGACTGTAAACAGCCCAATAACCACAACTCTTAGAGGCAAAACCCCACCCAATCTATAAATGGAATATCCTCCATCATACCTATTTGCCCAATCATCAACAACCATTTGGAGCGGGTAGCGGGAATCGAACCCGCATATTCAGCTTGGAAGGCTGCTGCTCTACCATTGAGCTATACCCGCATGACCCACGTACTAACTCTCCTTCGATGAATGGTGGAGGGGGTTGGATTCGAACCAACGTAGCATACGCAACGGATTTACAGTCCGCCCCCTTTAACCACTCGGGCACCCCTCCATTACACCGATAAAGTCACGCAATGAGACATCACGACAACCATCTTGAATACCCATTCAATTCAATCTGATTGCGAAGTGGTTATGACGATTACTATTGTATCTGTCAACAGAATAAATACAGTTCTGTACAAATTTCCTGCTCATAATTTTAAATCATAGATTTTTTTCTCTCTATTTTTCTTATTAACACGCTATAAAGAAGCTATGAAAGAAAAAACATCACAAAATTCTCATTATGCTCGTTTGCGTCGCCGATATCGCGATACAAAAGGCTCTCCTTCTCGATCTTTTACACACCCAAAGAAGAAAGCTGCTTCTTTACAGCAAGGGATCATCTATCTTTATGGTATTCATTCTGTTCAGGCTGCTTTAGAAAACCCAAAAAGAATTTTAAAATGTCTTTACGTTACACAAAATGCCTTAAAACGATTAAATATATCCGAATCAGATTATCCTTGCTCTGTTACATTATGCACCCCCAAATATCTTGATTCGCTTGTTGGAAGTGAGGCTGTTCATCAAGGTATTGTTCTGGAAACTCTCCCCCTCAAACCATGCAAACTGTCGGAACTAACCAATACTGATCTGGTCATTGTCATGGATCAAATTACCGATCCACATAATGTTGGCGCTATTATGCGCTCTGCAGTTGCATTGAAAGCTAAAGCACTTATTACAACTTGCCGTCACTCTCCCCACGAAAGCGGTGTTCTTGCGAAAGCGGCATCTGGAGCTCTGGAAATGATTCATTATATTACCGTACGAAACCTCGCTGAAGCTCTTCAAGAACTTCATCAAACAGGTTTTACAAGCTTTGGTCTCGATTCAGAAGGTGACCAACCTCTAGAAACAGCATTAACAGGGAATAAAATTGCTCTTGTTTTAGGAGCAGAAGGTAAAGGTTTACGTAAAAAAACACGCGAAACCGTTTGCGCTTTAACACGCCTTGATATGCCTGGAAATATTAAATCATTAAATGTTTCAAATGCAGCAACAATAGCACTTTATGTGGCACATCAATATCTTAGATCCTAGTTTTTAATTTTTTGTGAAACATCAAAAAAACCAACCAACAAAAAACCCGCAAAAAAACCGCCAATATGAGCTTCCCATGCTATTGAGATGCCATTTTCTTCAAACAAAATAGAAGAAATACCTATGATAAAATCAGTCGCTAGCCATACACTCATATAAACAAGCACCCCCTTAGAACACAGAGCTTTTTTGACAGACAATAAAGGTCCCAAAAGTTTTTCGTTCTGCGCATTGACAGCTAGATTCCCACTAGGAAAACCGTAACGTGCAATAGCACCCATCATTCCAGATACGGCACCTGACGCCCCAATAAGTGATATGGTACTTTCTTGATGAAATGTAAAATAAGTCAAAACAGAAATAACTGCCGTTAACACCCAAAAAATTAAAAAACGTAAAACACCAAAATGCCTTGCTAAAGGAGAGCCAAAAACCAAAAGCCAAACCATATTAAGAGCAACATGTTTAAAACTACTATGCATAAATGAATAACTCACCATGGTATAACAAAATGCTACAGGATCCCTCTTAAACAATGCTGGTATAAATGAAAAAAACTCAAGGCTTTCAACATAAAACTGATGAGAAAAAAAATACTGAGAAATGCAATAAAGACAAAAACAAAATGCTATCAAAACAACTATAATAAATGGAACATTCAATAAGGGTTCTTTAGGTTGTTTCGGCAATCGGGAAACATCATTATGGTTGTGACTAGAAACTTTCATTGTATAAAATCTCGTATTTTTCAGAAAATGGGTTATTCTTTATACAAAATAAATATACCACTCCCAGTGATACAAAATCTTTTTAACGCCTCTTCGAGGCCCCTTTTAAAATTTTCAATAGCTCTACATGAAAACACGTGTATTTTATACAAAAGATTTTAAAAAGCACGGATACCAAGAATATGATTTACAAACTTAATGGTATCCTGCTTACTTAAATGTGAAGTTGTCATGCAATATACAAGGACTTACGAATAGACAAACTCACTTATGAGTGTGGTATATAATAAAAATATATAAACATTGTTTTCTTACTAGAAATATATTGATCACTGCATTTTTTAACCAAGCTATACTTCGATTGATAAACTTTAAATAATCTTAAATCTCAATTTTTCCATTAATAGAGATTGCATTGCTTCTACTCTTTGAATAAAAAACGACATCTCTATGAGAAAAGAACTACCAACACAGGCGTTCTCTAGATATACTGATTGGTGTTTCATGATGAATTACTTACTTGATAGTCTGTTTCCCTCATAAATGCAAAAGCGTCAGTTCATCTCTTTAACAAATATAAACAAGCCTTTCATTTCAACCTTTTACAGATATAATTCAAGAACTGTCTCTTATGAAACACTGAAAAAATATGTTTATTCTAATGATGCATCTTTGAATTTAAACAGTTCATGACGGAGTTTTTTATTCCTTTCTTAGACAGTCTTATTTACACATCCGTCACTTTTAACGCGCAAGAGAATAGTTTGGATCAATTCAATATAAAAAATGTTAAATGAGGTAATCATAGGAATTTGAACCTCCTATTAAGTTGTAAAATGATAAATAACCATTATAAATCAATGTATTATAAATAGATAATACACTAATCATTGAAGAGGAAGATCTTGAGAATTCTGCTTGCAATCCTTTAACCATACATCATAAATAGGATGCTCAACAGCGTTCAAACCAGGACTATCCGCAAACATCCATCCTGTAAAAATACGCCGTATTTTTTTATCTAATGTCACTTCATTGACTTCAACAAAACCTGTTGTACGCGTGGGTTCATCTTTAGAGCTCGTATAACACGCACGTGGAGTTACCTGTAATGCACCGTACTGATAAATTTTACCAAGAGTAACTTCAAAACGTGTAGTCCGCCCCGTGATTTTGTCAAGACCCGCAAAAACAGCAATTCCATTGCTAATACGCTCAGCCCGCACTCCACTATTTAAGGATAAAAACACTAAAATTCCCATTAAAAAAATATATAAAAAATGCCTCACCCCTAACAATAAAAAAAATCTCATCATATCAAAATCAATCGCACCTTAAAAAAATAATTCTTTTCATAACATAGAGTCAAATAAGATAAACATACACACGCACATTAAAACATGTTATTTTTTAGGTGACCACGCATCATAATCTTCATGCACACAAGAACGCTCTCCATTGGAGGTGATAGCCCCCTTTGGTCGATAGTCCTCATTTGTTCCTGTCATATTTGCAACATGAGGCTTTTCCCATTCATAAGGATGATAATCCTCCTGTGTTGGTGGACACTCACAGCGATGATGAATCCAGCCGTGCCAACCTGGTGGAATAGTAGAGGCCTCAGAATAGTCTTTATAGATAACCCAACGGTGCGGATAACCATCCTTATGAAGTCCTCCTTCATAATATATATTTCCAAATTGATCTTCCCCTATCCGCTTACCTTTGCGCCATGTGAAAAAACGCGTACCAATGGTATTGCCATTCCACCATGTGAAGATTTGCTTAAAAAAACGAGCCATCTGCTATTCCATTCATTTAGTGCGCTCATGAAATTAATCGTTGGAATAAAATTATTAACGATTGAAATTATCGAAAAAGTTACTCGTAAATTCAACTACAATTCCAATTGATAGGTTAACGTGCTATCCTTTAATTTCAAGAAGATATCATATGTATGGCTTCTTCTCCACCCCATAAAAATTTAATCTATGCCAAGTTTCATCTTAACCAATTCATTAACAGCTTGGGGATTTGCCTTACCACCTGTTGCTTTCATTACCTGTCCAACAAACCAACCAGCTAAAGCAGGTTTGTGCTTTGCTTGCGCAACTTTATCAGAATTATTAGCAACGATCTCATCAACAGCTCTTTCAATAGCCTTTGTATCCGTTACCTGCTTCATATTGCGCTCTTCTACAATTTGGCGTGCATCACCCCCCTCATTCCAAATAATCTCAAAAAGATCTTTGGCAATTTTTCCAGAAATAACTCCTTCTTTTATGAGATCAATAATACTTCCCAATTGATTTGGCGATACTGGAGACTCTTCAATCTCACGATTATCTTTATTTAAAGCCCCTAAAAGGTCGTTAATCACCCAATTGGCAACTATTTTTCCATCACGCCCACGCGCTACCTCTTCAAAATAATCAGCAATAGCCTTTTCTGTCACAAGAATGGAAGCATCATACACTGTCAATCCCATTTCCTTAATAAAACGTGCTTTTATAGCGTCAGGCAATTCTGGTAAGTCCGCTGCCAAAGCATCCACAAATGCTTGATCAAATTCTAATGGTAAAAGATCAGGGTCAGGAAAATAACGATAGTCATGCGCTTCTTCCTTTGAGCGCATAGAACGCGTTTCACCTTTAGCGGCATCAAAAAGCCGAGTCTCTTGATCTATGACGCCTCCATCTTCTAAAATTGCGATCTGACGACGCGCTTCATACTCAATTGCTTGACCAATAAAGCGAATAGAATTAACATTTTTAATTTCACAGCGCGTTCCAAAATCTTCACCAGGACGACGAACAGATACATTGACATCTGCACGCATAGAACCTTCATCCATATTGCCATCGCAAGTGCCCAAATAACGAACAATCGTACGCAATTTTGTCATATAGGCTTTGGCTTCATCTGATGAGCGCATATCAGGTTTGGAAACAATTTCCATAAGAGCAACACCAGAACGATTAAGATCTACAAAAGACATCGTTGGATGTTGATCGTGCATCGATTTTCCAGCATCCTGTTCAAGATGCAACCTCTCAATTCCCACTTCAATATCCTCAAATTGGCCATTCGAATCTGGACCAACAGATATGATAATCTTTCCCTCTCCCACAATGGGATAGCGAAATTGAGAAATCTGATACCCCTGCGGTAAATCTGGATAAAAATAATTTTTGCGATCAAAAACAGACTTTAAATTAATATGCGCCTTTAATCCTAACCCCGTTCGAACCGCTTGACGAACACATTCTTGATTAAGAACAGGCAACATACCTGGCATGGCTGCATCAATAAGTGATACATGATTGTTCGGCTCTGCACCAAATTTTGTTGATGCTCCTGAAAAAAGTTTTGAATTTGATATGATTTGCGCATGAACTTCCATGCCAATGATGACTTCCCAATCACCTGTAACTCCAGAAATAAAACGCTTAGAATCAGGAGTACGCGTATCAATGATGCTCATTGCCAATCCACTACCAATATTTAAAATATACTCATGGCTTATCTAAAACCATTCTCTCAGTGTAACCCCAGAACATAAATCTTACAACACAAGCCCGTTTCTATCGGGCTTGTTCTGTTTGCATAAATATTAAGCTTTTTTAGGAGCCTTTTTCTTAGCTGGTTTTTTCTCTGTAGACGTTTCTTTCACTGCAGACTTTTTCTTTGCCGGCTTTTCTTCAGGAACATCTGATTCGTCATATTCTTTCATCAACTCTTCAACCGTCACTTCTTTATCTGTGACTTTTATCTGTGCTAATAAATGATCAATGACCTTTTCTTCAAAAATCGGAGCACGTAGATTTTCAACAGCTTCCGGAGTCCTACGGAAAAAATCCATAATCTCTTTCTCTTGTCCAGGATACTGGCGAACCTGATCAAAAACGGCTGCTTTTAGCTCATCCTCACTAACTTTAACACCAACCTTCATTCCAATTTCAGAAAGCACCAAACCAAGACGAACACGACGCTGCGCAAGGACACGATATTCCTCCCGTGCCTTTTCTTCTGTAATACCTTCATCTTCAAAACTGCGCCCAGCCTTTTTCAAATCATCATTAACCTGAGCCCATATATTGTTAAACTCAACTTCTAAAAGTTCTTCAGGAATCTCAAAATTATAATCAGCATCTAAAGCATCAAGAATTTGACGCTTAACTTTTTGACGTGTCACTGAACCATATTGGCTTTCAATCTGCCCACGAACGACCTCACGTAAGCGATCTAGAGACTCTAAACCAACTTTTTGCGCTGCTTCATCATCAATTTTTAATTCATCTGGTTTAAAGACAGCTTTGATAGTAATGTCAAACTCTGCTTCCCGTCCCGCCAAATGTGCCGCACTGTAATTATCTGGAAATTTAACAAAAATCGTTTTTGCATCCCCAGCTTTCACACCAACCAATTGCTCTTCAAAACCAGGAATAAATTGTTTTGACCCAAGAATCAGTTGTGCATCACTATCTGCCCCACCTTCAAATGGAACGCCTTCAAGCTTACCTTGATAATCTATGGTAATACGATCACCTTCTTCAGAATTCCCCTCTTTTAGGGAATAATTACGCGTAGAAGAAAGGACGCGTTTGACTTGATCATCAATATCCTGTTCAGGAACAGTTGCAATTTCACGGATAACCGTAATGTGTTCAAAATCTTTAATGTCAATTTTTGGTAAAACTTCATACTTTAAACTAAAAGTAAAATCAGCTTTGCCATCTAGAATTTTTTCATCTTCATCTATATCAATTTTTGGCTGCATCGCTGCACGTTCATTGCGGTCTGCTAAAATAGAACGGGGTGCATCACTGAGTATCTCATTGAGAATCTCCGCCATAAAGGATTTACCATACATTTTTCGCAAATGCCCACTAGGCACTTTACCGGGACGAAAACCATTAAGCTTGATTTTTCCCTTGGTATCATCCAATCGTTCATTCAACTTTTCTTCTAAATCTTTCGCTGGAACCACGATCTTAATTTCGCGCTTCAGTCCTTCATTAAGCGTCTCGGTAACCTGCATTAAACACCTTCATTTTTCTAAGGAGAGGGATCAACCCACTCTAATAATCATTACATTCTAACACTTCGAGTGTTACATTTACCATGAAGCGGAATTTCAGACACGTAGAAATCCGTAGCACCTAAGGGATTGCTTTGGTGCGGATGGAGGGACTCGAACCCCCACGGTCTCCCGCCAGAACCTAAATCTGGTGCGTCTACCAATTTCGCCACATCCGCTCAAACTTACAAGCTAATAACCTTATACAAGCGGCGTTTCTATACCATTAATTACAGAAAAAAAGCAAACAAATATATTAAAAAAAACAAAATCTATGCTTTTCATACATAACTGCTTACGCTAAAAGTCAATTATGTTAAAGACATTTGATATCCCAATTCATATCATCGGTGGCGGTCTTGCGGGGTGTGAAGCGAGCTGGCAAATCGCTCAATCAGGAATTCCTGTTGTTTTGCATGAAATGCGGCCTGAAAAAAAATCAGATGCCCATAAAACAGATAAATTGGCAGAACTGGTTTGTTCAAATTCGTTTCGTTGCGATGATTCATTAACAAATGCCGTAGGGCTTTTACATGCTGAAATGCGATTAGCAAAATCGTTAATTATGAAAGCTGCTGATGCCAACAAAGTTCCCGCAGGGAGTGCTCTTGCTGTTGACCGTGATGGATTTTCAAAAACCGTTACGACAGCACTCGAAAACCACCCCCTTATAACAATCAAACGTGAAGAAGTTCAAGAAATTCCTAAAGCTTGGAAACATGTTGTCATTGCAACGGGCCCCCTTACATCGCCTGCACTTGCTCAAAAATTACAAGCAATAACCGGTATAAAAGCTCTTTCTTTTTTTGATGCGATTGCACCTATTATCCATACCGACAGTATTGATATCAACATTTGTTGGTATCAATCTCGCTATGATAAAATTGGTCCTGAGGGAACAGGAAAAGATTATCTTAATTGTCCTCTCAACAAAGAACAATATGAAACATTCGTTGAAGCGTTAAAAAATGCTGAAAAAACAGAGTTTCGTGACTTTGAAAAAACGCCCTATTTTGATGGATGCCTCCCCATTGAAATTATGGCTGAGCGCGGACTTGAAACGTTAAGACATGGTCCTATGAAACCTATGGGCTTAACTAATGCCCATAACCCTACAGTTAAACCCTATGCTGTCGTTCAATTACGCCAAGATAATAAACTTGGAACGCTTTATAATATGGTCGGCTTTCAAACAAAACTGAAATATGGTGAACAAATTCGTATTTTTAGAATGATTCCCGGTCTTGAAAAAGCAGAGTTTGCGCGTCTTGGTGGTCTTCACCGCAATACCTACCTCAACTCGCCAATTATTCTTGATCAAACCCTTCGTTTAAAACAAAAAAGACAACTACGCTTTGCAGGGCAAATTACCGGATGTGAAGGTTATGTAGAATCAGCGGCAATAGGGCTTCTTGCTGGACGTTTTGCTGCTGCCGAATATCATCATATTTCCCCTTGCCTCCCCCCACAAACTACAGCATTCGGAGCCCTTTTGAATCATATTACGGGGGGACACATCATAGATGAAAAAGCAGAAACACAGTCTTTTCAGCCAATGAATATCAATTTCGGACTTTTTCCCCCTATTGCTTCTATTAAACATTCAGGGAAACGCTTACCAAGTAAAGAAAAAAAATTAGTAAAAAAACAAGCCATAACAGCGAGAGCTCTCAATGATTGTACTCAGTGGTTAGCAGATAAAGAATCAAAGAGCTTCTGTTTATAAAAAACATACGATTCGCCTCTCACCTACTGAATAGATCTTTATGACTCTCGTGAAAAAATCATTCTAAAGCCTTTTAAAGACTGTCTCCTCCAATCAATAAATACTACCTACATTTCATCATTTATTCAATTATGTAGGTGCTGTGAAATAACTTTTGGCTATAAAAAACCTTTACCGCTATCAACAATTTAATATGATTTAATGACTAAAAAAATAATCATATAAATATATTATGAATAATCAAAAAAATAGATGAAAAATACGCACGTAATACTGTACTATCTTTATTAATAGTTTTTATATTACGTAATGTATATTATTTTATAAGAGTAATTTTTCTGTTTTGTAACTTCCTCCCTCAAAATTTGTGATGTTCTCTCATTTTAACTCTTGTATGATGAAGGAAAAATACTCGCTTGCATATCACAAGTGAAATAAAGATATGGAAAAAATATTTGTAGGATAGAGCTGGAGCTATCTCTCCCCTCTCAAATGCCAAGAAAAATCACAATATTGAAAACCAAATCTGAATATCAAAAGATTCTTTCATTTCAGGCTCTCTAATAAATCAATAAAATTATCCTCTTGGTGTGTCACAAGAAAGGTTGGCGTATAAGAGTAAAAGAATAAAACTATCCCTTATGCACTCGTCTCAGATATCTGGGGCTAGTCGCAACATTATAGGAACTGAGAAAATAGATAGCACGGTGGCACCAACATGCACTTTTATTAAGCGTAAATGGTGATATATAATAACTTTTATGGACTTTACAGAGTTTTCCGCCTCATATTATTTACGGATCTTGTTTTGAAATAAATACCGTAACACTTCAGCGTAATAAAAGTTAATATTACATTTTATAAGCCATACCCGTGCTCAATTAATACAGTGCAATATTTTTTGAAAATACTAAAAAAAATATATTTTAAGCTGACAGTATTTTATACAAAACTTAAAATCATTTTCAAAAATACCAGCAATACATGAAAATAAAAAATATCGCAAAGATCTCAAAGTTTTATATGAAAAATGCGCATAACACATGTGTTAAAAAAACCCGCTTATAAATAAATCGGGTTTTTTTAATGTAGCTCTAAATTATTTTTTATTAACTGCTTCTTTAAGGCTTTTTCCTGCAGAAAATTTGGGTACAGAACGTGCTGGAATATCGATTTCAGCACCAGTTGAAGGATTACGCCCCTTTGTTGCAGCACGATGAGAAACTTCAAAAGTGCCAAAACCTGGAAGACGAACATCTCCCCCTGAAGCTAAAGCTTCTGTTACAGAAGCCATAAAAGCATCAACAACAGCACCAGCTTGCGCTTTCGAAACACCTGCCTTTTCAGCAACGGAGCTAACCAATTCACTTTTATTCATAAAATATTTCCTTTCCCTATATTACCTGAACATGACTTAATCATGTTATTGGTCAGTTTATTGAAAAGTACAGCAAACAGAAGTCTTATTTTTATCCAAAACATTGTTTTTTTAGCAATAATCACAGTTATTCACGGAATTTTTCACTTTTTCCAACAAAAAACAAAATAATAACCTCAACAACGCCTTCTGCCACCTAAAAAATGCCGTTATAAATGAGATAAGTGAATCAGTGCGCAATCTGTATTCCGTCACTATCACTGCTCTCTGACCGGATTGGGACAGCCACTGTAGAGGGTTCTTTCCATTCAATAGTATCTGGAAAACGAACCAAAGCGTGTTTCAAAACTTCACTCACATGATTTACCGGAATAATTTCCATATTATTTTTGACATCATCAGGAATATCAACCAAATCTTTTGCATTTTCTTCAGGAATAAGTACTTTTTTTATCCCTCCTCGAAGAGCTGCTAAGAGTTTTTCTTTTAATCCACCAATGGGTAAAACGCGTCCACGTAAAGTAATTTCACCAGTCATTGCAATATCTTTATGCACAGCTACTCCTGTAAGGACCGAAACAATTGCTGTCACCATTGCAATCCCAGCCGATGGGCCATCTTTTGGTGTCGCCCCCTCTGGAACATGAACATGGATATCGCGTTTTTCAAAAAGTGGAGGTTCAATACCAAAATCAACAGCACGAGAACGTACATAAGATGCTGCCGCTGAAATGGACTCTTTCATAATATCACGTAAATTTCCAGTTACAGTCATCTTCCCTTTGCCGGGCATCATAACTCCTTCAATGGTCAATAACTCTCCACCGACTTCTGTCCACGCAAGACCTGTTACAACACCAACTTGATTTTCTCCTTCAATCTGATTGTAATGATAACGTTTAACACCCAAGAAATCATGAATATTACTTTCTGTAACTTTTACAGATTTTTGATGTGTTTTGAGAATTTTTGTAACGGATTTGCGGGAAATTTTCATGAGTTCACGTTCAAGGTTACGAACGCCTGCCTCACGTGTATAAAACTGAATAATTGACCTTAGTGCTCCATCAGAAATACTGAGTTCTTTTTTAGACAAACAGTGATCTTTTAGTGCCTTTGGTAAAAGATGCTGTTTAACAATTTCCATTTTCTCACATTCAGTATAACCAGCGATACGAATAATTTCCATACGATCCATTAACGGACCTGGAATATTAAGCGTATTGGCAGTTGTGATAAACATGACATCAGAAAGATCATATTCAACTTCCAAATAGTGATCAATGAATGTACCATTTTGTTCAGGATCAAGAACTTCTAATAAAGCGGATGAAGGATCACCACGAAAATCTTGGCCCATTTTATCAATTTCATCAAGCAAGAAAAGCGGATTAGATTTTTTTGCTTTTTTCATAGACTGGATAATTTTTCCAGGCATCGAGCCAATATATGTTCGGCGATGTCCACGAATTTCTGCTTCATCCCGGACACCTCCCAATGAGATACGAACATACTCACGCCCCGTTGCCTTTGCAATAGAGCGCGCTAATGATGTTTTCCCAACACCTGGAGGACCTAACAAACAAATAATGGGGCCTTTTATCTTTGACGCGCGACTTTGTACGGCCAAATATTCAATAATTCGCTCCTTAACTTTTTCAAGACCAAAATGTTCATTATTCATGACCTTTTCAGCAAAATCTAAATTGTTTTTAATCTTAGATTTTTTACCCCAAGGCATTGCTAATAACCAATCAAGATAGTTACGTACAACTGTCGCTTCTGCAGACATAGGAGACATATTCCGTAATTTTCTCAATTCTGCTCCAGCTTTTTCCTGCGCTTCCTTGGATAGTTTTGTATTCTTGATACGTTCTTCTAATTCAGAGAGTTCATCTCGGCTATCATCACCTGCTCCTAACTCTTTTTGAATAGCCTTCATCTGCTCATTGAGATAATATTCTCGTTGGTTTTTTTCCATTTGCCGTTTAACATGCGAACGAATACGTTTTTCAACCTGCAAAACAGAAATTTCTCCTTCCATGAAGGACAAAACACGTTCAAGACGGGCCCGCACAGGTAAGAGCTCTAATATTTCCTGCTTTTCTGCAAGTTTAATCATCAAATGAGAAGCAATCGTATCGGCAAGCTTAGAAGGATTATCAAGCTGGCCAATCGCATTCACAACTTCAGGAGAGATTTTTTTATTAAGCTTTACATAGTTTTCAAAATAAGCAATCACTGACCTTGAAAGAGCTTCAATCTCAACATCACTCTCTCTAGGTTCTTCTGTAACAGTTGCAAAAGCCTGATGATAACCTTCACTTAAAGCAAATTGACTAATTTTTGCACGTGCAGTTCCTTCAACCAAAACCTTTACAGTACCATCAGGAAGCTTTAAAAGTTGAAGAATATTAGCAAATGTACCAATATGATAAATATCCTCTGATTTTGGATCGTCATCAGAAGCATTTTTTTGTGTCACCAATAGTATTTGCTTATCAACCGCCATCGTTTCTTCAAGAGCACGAATTGATTTTTCGCGGCCCACAAAAAGTGGAACAATCATATGGGGGAAGACAACAATATCACGAAGAGGTAAAACAGCATAAACCCCATCTCTTACTTCATCTGTCTTTTCATCAATATATTGCATAACTCTCCTTTCTGGAGCCTATGAGCTATCTACAACAACCAGCCCACCTTTAGAAAACCTCAGCTCTTCACTGTACATGAAGTGGTAATTACTCATACATAAATCAAGCATTATAATGATATTATTAGAAACACCCATCAAATACCATTCATTACCACCTTTTATATTGTGCATCGCACAATGTCATGCTGATACATTTTCTTTATCTTCTGCACGTTCTGAGTAAATATAAAGAGGACGCGCTTTCCCATCAACGACATCACTCGAAATAACCACTTTTTGAACGCCTTCAAGAGCCGGTAGCTCAAACATCGTCTCAAGAAGGATCTTCTCCATAATTGAACGCAAACCACGAGCACCAGTTTTACGTTCAATTGCTTTCTTTGCAATAACACGTAAAGCATCTTCATGAAATGCTAACTCGACATTCTCCATTTCAAAAAGACGCTGATATTGCTTTACTAATGCATTTTTAGGTTGTGATAAAATTTGCATGAGGGCGTTAACATCTAAATCCTCTAAGGTAGCGACTATAGGAAGGCGTCCAATAAATTCTGGTATTAAACCAAATTTTATAAGATCTTCAGGCTCTAAATCACGAAAAATTTCACCGACACAACGCTCATCAGGAGCCTTAACGGTCGCAGAAAAACCAATAGAAGTTTTTTCACCACGCCCTGAAATAATCCGTTCTAAACCTGCAAAAGCTCCCCCACAAATGAATAAGATGTTTGTGGTGTCAACCTGAAGAAACTCTTGTTGCGGATGCTTACGTCCACCTTGAGGAGGAACAGAAGCAATCGTTCCTTCCATAATTTTTAATAACGCTTGCTGAACTCCTTCCCCCGAAACATCTCTTGTAATAGAAGGATTATCTGCTTTACGAGAAATCTTATCAACCTCATCGATATAAACAATACCACGCTGTGCACGTTCAACATTATAATCTGCTGCTTGAAGGAGCTTAAGAATAATATTTTCAACATCTTCCCCCACATAACCTGCTTCAGTCAAAGTGGTCGCATCCGCCATCGTAAAAGGTACATCAATAATACGTGCTAATGTTTGTGCGAGATAAGTTTTACCGCAGCCCGTTGGACCAACAAGAAGAATATTTGATTTTGCCAACTCAATATCATTGCTTTTAGACTGATGCGCCAACCGTTTATAATGATTATGCACAGCAACAGAAAGAACACGCTTCGCATGCTGCTGACCAATAACATAATCATCAAGAACTGTTATAATTTCCTGTGGCGTGGGAACACCATCACGCACCTTAACCCCAGAAGACTTATTTTCTTCCCGAATAATATCCATGCAAAGCTCTACACATTCATCACAGATAAATACAGTAGGCCCCGCAATGAGCTTACGCACCTCATGCTGACTCTTGCCGCAGAACGAGCAATAGAGAGTATTTTTTGATTCGTTCCCGCTATTGCTAATTTTGCTCATTTTTCTTTCCTTTCACCACGATATATGAATACTTTGCCTTTTCAAAGGAAGCTTTTCATCATGAAAACTAAAAGACATATAGAAAACCATGCATGTCTCAATATTTTTAGGTGTTTCTCTTATTTTGCGATATTTTTTATAAAACTCTTTGATTTAAAGTAGCTGTTTTTTCTATAAAAATTCTTAATCTTTTTCTTCTTTTTCAGTTTCTGCACGATATTGTATAACATCATCAACTAAGCCAAACGCTTTGGCTTCTTCTGCTGTCATAAAATGATCGCGATCGAGAGTTTTCTCTATAACCTCATAATCTTGACCCGTATGTTGGACATAAATTTCATTTAAACGCCGTTTCATCTTTATAATATCTTGCGCATGTCGCTCAATATCTGAAGCTTGACCTTGAAAACCTCCAGATGGTTGATGCACCATAATACGTGCGTTTGGCAATGTAAAACGATGACCTTTTGCTCCAGCTGTTAACAATAAAGACCCCATAGATGCCGCTTGCCCCATGCAAAGCGTAGAAACAGGAGGGCGAATAAACTGCATAGTATCATAAATAGCCATACCAGATGTTACGACACCACCTGGAGAATTAATATAAAGACTAATTTCTTTTTTAGGATTTTCCGCTTCTAAGAAAAGCAATTGTGCACAAACAAGCATTGCCATACCATCTTCAACAGGACCATTAATAAAAATAATCCGCTCCTTTAAAAGACGGGAAAAAATATCATAGGCCCGCTCACCACGATTGGTTTGTTCAATAACCATAGGAACAAGGCTTAATGCTGTTTTCATTGGATCACTCATATTTTTACTTTCCGTTCATATAACAACCGCTCTTTACACATTCAATGTTTTTATCCATATGCTAACATTACTCTCTTGTGCAAGCTACAATCAAGAGATGTATAAGATAGATTAAAATCTCAATAGTTAAAATAGCAATAATAACTCTACCTAAACAAATGATGAACATCAGGAATGCGAGATACCGCCCAATGGTAAAAACTTCCTTCCTGAGGTCTTTTCGTGGTCTTTGTCTTTCTGTGAATATGAAAGCCTATCAAGCGTGAATCTGTAAGCGGCTTTACGCCAAAAGCTGGTTCAAAAATACGTTCAGTTTTTCGCCCAGTCCAATAATAAAAAGTTTCCTTTTCCCTTGCTTCATGAAAAAAACCATATCGTTTTGCTAATCGTGAAATACCATCATTGCCAAATATTGTAACGCCAAGATTTCCCGGTAAAATCGGCATTTTTTTCCTCTTTAACCAGAACGGTCTCCAAACACGACGCTTAAACCCAAGCCAATGAGGAATAATTTCTGTGCCTGCCCAATAATCTTCAAATATTTTTATAACAGGGTTATTGGGCGGAAAATAAAGTGCAGAAACTCCTACTCTTGTATTATTTTCTCTTGCCAACCAAACCTTATCGGCATCTGGATGAAATTGTTTAACAAGGTAAACATCTGTATCTAACCAAACACCTTGTTGATATTTCATCAGCATAACACGAAAAAAATCCGAGAACTGAACAATTGTACACCCTAGTTTATCATCAGAAAAATCGGGATCAAGGCGATAAATTGCTGAGCGTGGTAAAATTGATTCGGCTTCATGCAGCTCAACACCAGCAGGGAGATTATCTATTTTTTTATCATAACTAAAAAGCTTAACGCGCTGTCCAGTTTTAACCATTGAAGACAAACAAAGCCTATCCACCAATCTTAATTGTCCACTATACCAAAAAGTACAAATATCCATAGATAATACATCAAAAATATTCTAAACTTACGCGAAAGAGTTGTTCAACATCACGAACTCTATCAGCAAGAGCAAAAATCACTATTCTATCACCAGACAAAATACGCGTATCTGCCGAAAGCTGTATTATTGTCTTATTGCGATAAATTGCACCAATTCTCAAACCATCTGATAAATTGAGCTCTGATAATGACTTACCAACTAATGAAGATGTTTGCATCACTTCAGCTTCAATAATTTCTGCTCGGCCATTAAAAACTGAATGAACAGAACGAATACGCCCACGGCGCATTTGTTGCAAAATTCTCGATATTGTAACGCTATGGGGATTAAGATATGCATCCACACCAACAGCACGACTAAATTCTTGATAGGCAACATTATTAATCAATACCATATTGGCTTTGCAGCCCAATCTTTTAGCAATAATAGCGCTTAAGAGATTAACCTGATCTTGATTGGTCAATGTAATCATTAAATCGGACTGATCAATTCCCGCATCTTGAAGAATCACTGGATCTAACACGTTACCGTATAAGACTGTCGTTTTTTCAAGCTGATCAGCAATTGTAAGAGCTCTTTCTCTATGCGATTCTATAATCTTCAATTTTAATTTATGGAAACGCTTTTCAATCGCCTGTGCAACATAAAGGCCAATGTGACCACCCCCTGCAATAATCATGCGGTGTGCATCTTGTTCTTTATGACCAAAAAGCCCAACAGCACGACGCATCTGTTCACGAGAAACAACAAGATAGGTTATATCACCAACGCGTAATTGCGTTTCTGAATGTGCAACCAATAATTCCGCGCCACGTTTAATAGCGGTAACCGTCGTATGAAGATCTGGAAAAAGCTCTGTTAATTGACGCAAAGGTGTATTAATAACTGGACAATCTTCCATACATTCCAAGGCTAGCGCAACAATATCATCATTACAAAAATAAAGAACATCTATTGCACCAGGTAAAGCAATACGGCGCAAAACCATTTCCCCAACTTCAACTTCTGGCGAAATAACCACATCAATGGGAATATTCTCTCTGGAAAAAAGCGTCTTATAACGTGGCTCTAAATAAGATTGTGAGCGAATACGAGCAATTTTTGTGGGCACATTAAATAATGAATGTGCTACTTGGCAAGCTACCATATTGACTTCATCAAACAAAGTAACAGCAATCAACATATCAGCTTTGTCTGCATCCGCTGCCAAAAGAACTTCAGGCCGTGAACCGTGACCAACAAAACCTCTCACATCCAATGTATCGCGAATCTTTTCAATTAATCTCGTTTCGATATCAATAACAGTAACATCATGATTTTCAGCAGCAAGACGCTCTGCTATCCCATAACCAACCTGTCCTGCTCCACAAATAATAACACGCATCGCTTAAGAAACTCCAAGCGCTTTAAGTTTACGGTGCAAAGCTGAACGCTCCATGCCTATAAATTCAGCAGTACGTGATATATTTCCACCCAAACGCCCAATCTGCGCCACTAAATATCTCTTTTCAAACAATTCTCGAGCTTCACGTAACGGCAAATCCATTATACTTTCATCTGAATCCATTTGAAGGCGTGGCAAAGAATCACTTACTTCACTGGGAAGAAAGTCCGCTGTTATAGGACCATCACCATCCCGCACAAGAATAAGAAGACGCTCAATATTATTACGTAATTGCCGCACATTACCCGGCCAAGCGTGCGTTTGCAAAATAGCAATCACATCATCACTGATTGCACGCGGTTTAATCCCAACCTGCTGTGATATTGTTTTTACAAAATGATGTACAAGTTCTGGAATATCTTCACGACGCGCTGAAAGGGGCGGAACAACAATAGGAACAACGGAAAGACGGTGAAAAAGATCCTCCCTAAAGCGCCCATCAGAAATGAGGTTTTCAAGATTTTGCGCTGTCGAAGAAATGATACGGACATCCACCTTAACACGTTTTGTGCCGCCAATTCTTTCAAATGTTTGCCCCGTTAAAACCCGAAGAATCTTCCCTTGAGTCTCACGTGGCATGTCAGCAATTTCATCAAGATATAATATACCGCCATGAGCTTCCTCTAAGGCACCGATTTTACGCTCTCTTCCCTCCATTTCGCTGCCAAACAGCTCTATTTCCATTCTTTCCGGAGTAATCGTTGCAGCATTTATTGTAACAAATGGCCCATTCGAACGCGTTGAGAGCGCATGAATAGTTCGTGCAACAGTCTCTTTTCCTGCCCCTGAAGGACCTGTTATCATGATGCGACTATTGGTTGGTGCTACTTTTTCTATGATTTGACGCAAATTTTTTATAACTGTCGATTTTCCGAGCAACTCTAATGTCTCGTTCGAACGCTTTCGTAATTCTAAAAGCTCACGTTTTAAATTTGAATTTTCAAGTGTTCTCTCTGCAACCAATACAAGTCTATCAGCTTTAAAAGGTTTTTCAATGAAATCATATGCCCCTCGCTTTATAGCGGAAACAGCCGTCTCAATATTACCATGACCAGAGATCATAACGACCGGAAGAGCCGGATATTGTGTTTTAATTTCATCAAGCAGTGCTAAACCATCGAGACGACTACCCTGTAGCCAAATATCCAAAAAAATGAGCTTTGGAATACGCTCACTAATTTGAGCCAATGCTTCATCAGAGTTACAAGCAACGCGCGTTTCATAACCTTCATCCTCTAAAATACCAGCAACAAGCTCACGAATATCTGCTTCATCATCAACAATCAAGATATCTGATACCATACTATTCCCCTATCTTATGATTTATGGCTTGTATAATATTACCCTGCTTACCCCCATCCGCAGGAAATATCAAACGGATCATCGCACCACGACCTTCATAAAAACTCTCCGGTGCATCATGAAGCTCCATGAAACCACCGTGATCTTCAATAACTTTGCGCACAATGGCTAACCCCAGTCCTGTTCCTTTTTCCCGCGTTGTTATATAGGGTTCTAATAACTTTTGTCTTTGCTCTTTAGGAAGTCCTTTCCCGTTATCAACAACATCCACAACCACCCATTCTTTCTGTCGATAAGAACGGACAAGAATATGACCGTGAATATTTTCCTCTCGCATAACTGAATCTATGGATTCGCTCGCGTTTTTGATAACATTGCAGAAAGCCTGTACAATGAGACGGTTATCAAATGCACCCATAAGTGGTAGAGTTCCTAAATCTTGCTCAAAATGAATATCATGTCGCGTCACCTCTATCAAGAAACATGCTTCGCGCAACAATTCTCGTATATCTAAAATATGCATTTTGGGTTTGGGCATACGTGCAAAAGAGGAAAACTCATCAACCATACGCCCAATATCTCCAACCTGCCGAATAATCGTGTCAATACACCGCTCAAAAACCTCTCTATCTTGTGTAATAGCTTTGTTATAACGTTTACGAATGCGTTCAGCGGATAACTGAATAGGTGTAAGAGGATTTTTAATTTCGTGCGCAATACGCCGCGCAATATCCGCCCACGCCGCTGTACGTTGCGCTGCAACAAGGTCAGTAATATCATCAATTGTTAGAACCCAAGATTGCCCCTGTCCATCATCCTCCTCCATCGTAACTTGAACATTACAGACACGCTCTTTTCCTGCAACGTTTAAAGTGACCTGTTCACGATGGTTTTTACGATCTAATGAACGCACAAACTGAAAAACCTGCCAAATTTCAGCGCTTAAAGATAAAAGACTTTGTCCAACAACGTGCTCAGAGCGAATATCAAACATCGCTTCAATAGACCGATTGATAATGGTGATATCACCATTATCATCTATACCTGCTACTCCCGCTGTTACACCCGATAACACAGCTTCAGAAAAACGCCGTCTTTCATCAATTTGATCACGCACTGCAATCAACTCATTACGCCGACTTTTCAATTCACTGACCATGTAATTAAAAGTTTTGGATAATTGCCCAATATCTCCATCTTTTGCTCGTACTGGCACGAAAATTTCCATATTTCCAGAAGCAACATCATCGGCAGCACTAATGAGAAGACGAATAGGACGCACTAAACGATCAGCAACAGCAATAGCAGCCCAAATAGCTGATAAGAATAAACTAAAAAAAAGACACAAATAAAGCATACCAAATGCAATCTGTGTCAGCAGGCGATTTTCATTTAAATCACGATAGCGATCTGTATTAACTTCTGTCAAACGCAAAGCAGATAAAACACCTTTATCAACGTCACGCACCAAATATAAAAATGTGTTTGGAATGTTGGTAAATTTTAAAATAATACCAAAATAATCATGAACGCCTGGTTGAAAAGAAAAAGGTCTCGCACTGGTTGCACGTTCAATAAGATGAGAAGGAGGAATTGGCAGTTTATCTTCATCACCAAGAGCACTCGATACAAAAATAGCTCCGCTAGAACTTAACAAAAATGCACCACGCAAATTGCGTCCTATAGCATGACGCGTCAATTGCATCCTATATTCAGCTGGATTACGTTCTAAGAGTTTTTTGTTATCAAGTGCAAATGCCATCGCGTAGGATAAATTTTTTAAATTTTGAAGCATTTCATCTGCATAAGCATTTGCTAAATCAATAGAAGAGCCCACAATTTGCCGCGTTGTTGTATCAAACCATCGATCAAGTCCCAAATTTAGTGCTGGACCCGATACAAGAGCTACAGCAACAGCTGGCATTGTCGCAACAAGTGCAAACAATGAAATAAGACGCACATGAAGACGCGATCCTGCACGCCTTGAACGCCAAGCACGAATGATCGGAATCATCTCATAAAAAACGATGACAATAAGCCCTAAAACCCAAAAACTATTAATCCCTATAAGAATAAGGGTTACTGTTCTACTGGGAACAACAGGAGTTAATCCAATAAGAATAATAAACGAAACAGAGGCCGTAAGTAAAGCCAATACAATAATTGTAATCCCTAAAAAAATATATACCTTACTTAAACGATACAACTCATCGTTATAAGTATTTTTATCTATGTCTTGAAGATTCGTCACAGATGTTATATTCGTCATGAGCTTACATACCCTTATCCCATTATTCTCATATAACCTTTTGTAGCAAAAATTGACAATACTAATACTACATTTAAAATAGGGCAAATATAGTCAATGAGGAAAAGCTTCTATATTTTGCAAAATATCTTTAAAATAGACTGTGTTCGACGATACTTTACGAAGGAAATGAGATGCGATTAACAAAACAAACAAATTATGCTCTTCGAATGCTCATGTATTGTGCAGATAATCAGGGAACTCTCAGTCGTGTTCCAGAAATTGCTAAAGCATATGCCGTTTCAGAACTTTTTTTATTTAAAATCCTTCAGCTGCTTGTTCAAGCAGGTTTTATACAAACAGTGCGTGGACGCAATGGTGGAGTTAGATTGGCTAAACCCGCAGCAGAGATTTCAGTCGCTGATGTTGTGAAAGTAACAGAAGACAACTTTTCCCTAGCAGAATGTTTCGATACTGCAGAACCAACTTGCCCCTTGTTTGATTTTTGTGGTTTAAATACCGCACTTCAAAAAGCATTAAATGCTTTTTTTGAGGTGTTGTCCATGATATCCCTTGCTGATCTACAACAACCATCCTTTCAAAATCATTTTAAAATTAATGACAAAAAAGAAAACTAAGATTATAATACAAGGAGATTAAGTATTTCTATTGCAGCAATAATATTAGCCGCTGGACGGGGTGAAAGAGCAGGATCTCCCTATAAAATTCCAAAACAATATCGGCTTCTAGGACAAAAGCCGATTATTTATCATACCGTGCATTGTTTTTTGCAGCATCCAGCTATCACAACAATTATCCTTGTTATTCATCCAGAAGATCGTCAAATCTGTGAACAAGCTATTGGCGATTTTAAAGAGCGCCTTATTATCGTTGAAGGAGGCAATACACGTCAAATCTCTACCTTACATGGACTTCAGGCACTTAAAAAATTTTCCCCCCAATATGTGCATATTCATGATGGTGCACGCCCTTTTATTGAAAACAAGCTTTTTAATAACATTCACAACACTATCACGCCTCAAGAAGGTGTTCTTCCTGTTCTGCCCATCTCTGATACCCTTAAACGTATAAATAATCAGCATGTTTTAGAAACAATTCCCCGTACCCATCTTTATAGTGCACAAACTCCACAGTGTTTTCCCTTTGAACATATCTTAGCGGCCCATAAACAAGCAAAACAAGCTTGCAAACAAGAATTCACTGACGATTCTGCAATTGCCGAATGGTTTGGAATTCCTATGCGTACCGTTCCTGGGGATCCTAACAACATAAAAATTACATGGCATGAAGATTTTAATACTGCACATTTATATCTCCAAAAGAAAATGCAAATGTTTCCTGATATCCGTACTGGCAATGGTTATGATGTTCACTCTTTTGAAGATGGTGATTTTCTTATATTATGTGGTATAAAAATCCCTTTTCATAAAAAATTAAATGGACACTCCGATGCGGATGTTGCTCTTCATGCATTAACAGATGCCCTTCTTGCAACTCAAGGTGCTGGAGATATCGGTACACATTTTCCTCCCTCTGATCCTCAATGGAAAAATGTATCATCAGAAATTTTTCTCCGTCATGCTCTCGATATTATAAAACAAGCAGATGGTCGTATCGCCAATGTTGATATCACAATTATCGCTGAAAATCCTAAAATTGGTCCCTATCGTCATGCTATGACAGAAAATCTTATGACAATACTTGCAATGACACCTGATCGAATCTCTATCAAAGCAACAACAAATGAAAAGCTTGGATTTATTGGTCGTGGTGAGGGAATTGCTGCTCTTGCAACAGCGAGCGTTCTTTATTCAGGAGAAATTCCCCAATGACATATCTTTGTGAAAAACAAGCACATGAAGTCCTTAATACCTTTCGCCAAAAAGGTTTACTGTTAACAACTGTAGAGTCTTGTACAGGGGGACTCATTGCTGCAAGCCTCACAAATATTGCAGGATCGTCAGATGTTCTCGACTGTGGATTTGTTGTTTATTCAAATGAATCCAAAACACGCCTTGTTGGCGTTTGTGCTGAACTTATAAGAACCTATGGTGCCGTTTCAAAAGAAGTTGCTCTTGCAATGGCGGAGGGTGGATTAAAACATTCACAAGCTGACATTGCAGTTTCTGTAACAGGGATTGCTGGTCCAGGAGGTGCAAGTCTTGATAAACCTGTAGGACTTGTGCATTGCGCAGTAGCTTATAAAAATCACCCCCCCCTGCACAAAGAAATGCACTTTGCTCATCTTAATCGCAATGCTATCCGCCATGCAACTGTTGAAAATGTTTTTAAAATGATTCTGGAATTACTTCACTGAATTCCCCATACTAATTTCAAAATTCTCTATTCCACATTGAGTCTATAGTCGCCCACACCTTGAAAATGAAAGACCTGAATAGCGTAAAGTTATCTCACTTCAGCCCTGTGTAGGTTGAATTAATCAAATTTATTCACTTGCACGCCACAAGAGAAAAAAACTGTAGTAAATAAAATGATTAAAGAAAGGGACACTTGTACCTCTCTCTCAAGTGCTAAGAGCTGGCGCAACATCTTGAGAGATGGCAAATAAATGGTGCAGGCTGACTTGTTCATAAACGTACAGATGTGGAGTTTATATGCTTTTACGAAGGATCTATACTATTTATTATGAGCACTATTATGAAATGGGTATGACGCAAGCATGTTCTATTTGGGCGTTCTGTTTAACGGATATGTATCCATTAAAAAAGAGAGAAACAAAAGAGTGAAGCTGTACATCATCTTCATCATTTAAAATGATGTTCCTTCAATATGCTTTTGAAAGCTGAATTAAAAACAAATAGTAAAGATGGAAACCGGTTTTCACCTTCACGCTGTTATAAGCAATACGTATTGTTAAAAAATAACAGAATAGACTATGTTACCGTAGAGCCATAAATCTGATGCGCACGCTTCTCAAAAGCCTCGGTAAATTTACGAAACGCAATATCAAACATTGAGCCCATCACTAATCCAAGCGTTTTACTTTTAAATTCATAATCAATAAAAAACTCTACATTACATGCATTGGTATTTTCAATATCATGAAAGGCCCAACGATTTTCAAGATATTTGAATGGACCATCAATATATTTAACTTCTATAAGACTTTTTTCCGGCTGAAGAAATACTTGAGTCGTAAAAGTTTCACGAATAATCTTATAGCCAACGGTCATATCCGCAAGAAGCAATATTTTTTTTCCATATTCTTTTCGAGAACGTATTATTAAAGACTCACACATTGGTAAAAATTCAGGATAACGCTCAATATCTGAAACCAGATCAAACATTTCACTGGCACTATGGGTGATCTGCCGATGTATTGTAAAAATCGGCATAATTATCTCTGTAAGGAAAATTTTTCATCACGCGCTTTTTGCAAAATGGCAAAATCATCTCCAGCGTGATGAGATGAACGCGTCAGAGGATTGGAAGCCATATGTAAAAATCCTTTTACTTTACCAATCTTGGCAAAAGACTCAAATTCTTCAGGAGGCACAAAACGAATAACTGGATGATGTTTTCGTGTAGGCTGCAAATATTGTCCAATTGTCATAAAGTCAACATCAGCAGCGCGCAAATCATCCATCAATTGCAAAATCTCATTTCGCTCCTCCCCAAGGCCAACCATAATTCCCGATTTTGTAAAAATTGTTGGATCAAGTTCTTTAACGCGTTGTAATAAACGAATTGAATGAAAATAACGCGCCCCTGGACGGACCTTCAAATATTTAGAAGGAACTGTTTCTAAGTTATGATTAAAAACATCAGGCTTAGCAGCAACAACAACTTCTAAAGCGCCATCCTTATGACGAAAATCAGGTGTAAGAACTTCAATTGTTGTTTTAGGAGTTTTTTGACGAATCGCATAAATAACTTTTGCAAAATGCTCAGCACCACCATCAGCAAGATCATCACGATCAACAGATGTAATGACAACATGTTTTAATTCCATCCGTGCAACAGCATCGGCGACACGTTCTGGCTCATTATCATCAACGGCAAGTGGAATACCTGTTGCAACGTTACAAAAAGCACAAGCACGCGTACATATTTCACCTAAAATCATAAAGCTAGCATGCCTCTGGCTCCAACATTCGCCAATATTAGGGCAACCAGCTTCTTCGCATACAGTCACTAACTTATGCGTACGTACAATACCATGTGTTTCCTTATAAATTGGTGATGTTGGCGCTTTTACACGAATCCAATCTGGCTTTTTTTGAACGCTTGTATCAGGACGATGTGCCTTTTCAGGATGACGCAAACGTCTATTTGTAACTCTATCAACAACCGTAACCATTTAAGCCTTTGCCTTATAAATACGAAGTAACAATCAAAAATATAAAATTTTTCATACAATCCAGTCATCAAGCGTTTAAAACTTGACCATAAGCATCTAATACACTTTCTTTCATCATTTCCGATAAGGTCGGATGTGGAAAGACAGTATGCATTAATTCTTCTTCTGTTGTTTCAAGATTCATAGCAATAACAAAGCCCTGTATCAATTCTGTTACCTCAGCCCCTACCATATGGGCCCCGAGAAGCTGTCCTGTTTTTTTATCAAAAATCGTTTTTACTAACCCCTGATCTTCACCCAAAGCAATCGCCTTACCATTCGCAGCAAAAGAATAACGACCAATACGTATATCATAACCTGCTTCTTTTGCAGCCGCTTCTGAAAGCCCTACAGAAGCAACCTGTGGTGTACAATATGTACACCCTGGAATTTTTCTTTTATCAAGCGGATGAGCACTCTTCAAACCTGCAAGATGCTCAATACATATCACTCCTTCTTCTTCTGCTTTATGGGCCAACATAGGAGGACCTGCTACATCACCAATAGCATAAATGCCTTCCACCCCCGTCCAACTCCATTCATCAGTTACAATGCACCCGCGATCGGTTTTTATTCCCAAAGATTCTAAACCAAGATTCTCAATATTACCTTGCACCCCTACAGCGGAAATTAACCGGTCAACAGTTATTGTCTCTATTTTACCTTGAACATCAATATGTACAGTCACAGAATCGGAAGACTTTTCAACCTTTGTTACTTTTGCTTGACGAAGAATGCGTAAACCTCTTTTCTCTAACTGTTTACGAGCAAACGTTGAAATTTCAATATCTTCAGCAGGCATGATATGAGGCATCATTTCAACAACAGTTACTGTCGCCCCCATATCACGATAAAAAGAGGCAAATTCAATGCCAATAGCCCCAGACCCTATAACCAAAAGCGATTTTGGCATTGCTGGCGGTATCATAGCTTCAAAATAAGTCCAAATGAGTTTTCCATCTGGTTCAATACCAGGAAGAACACGAGGACGTGCGCCCGTTGCAATAATGATATGCTTTGCTTGATAAGTTCCCTCCCCTAACGTTCCTTTAGGGACTGGATTTTGCGGTTGCATAATCGGTTTTGAGGATGAAGAAACCATAATTTCCGCAGGATGGCTTCCCTTTGCTTCTTTAGTAAGCTTTGCTTCACCCCAAATAATATCAATTTTGTTTTTTTTCATTAGAAAATCAACACCAGCATTTAAACGTGCTGAAACACCGCGTGAACGTGCCACAACATCTTTGATGTTTGCCTCAATTGAACCATTAATTTTTAGTCCATAATTTTTCGCATGTTCAGCAAAATGTTTCATTTCCGCTGAACGTAGAAGGGTCTTTGTGGGAATACATCCCCAATTTAAACAGATCCCTCCCAAATGTTCACGTTCAACAATCGCAGTCTTAAAGCCACATTGTGCTGCACGAATTGCGGTTACATATCCGCCTGGACCTGATCCAATCACAATTACATCATAAAGATTTGCCACAGTAATTCCTCCATGGATATATATAAAACGGATATGCACTTTTTGAACTTAAGTCTGCAAAATAACATGACAGAATCATCTTATGTCTTTTGCTTACGTAAATGCTTTACCCAAACCAGAAATAGCAATAACATTGCTCTTCAAACTCGTTAAATTTGCTTTTATTCTCTTAATACACTCTCTCACAATTTACGTGAAGAACTGTTAAACAGTTCAAACCAACATTGCTAATGGATTTTCAATCATCTTCTTAAAAGTCCGCGCGATCTCTGCTGCTAAAGCACCATCGACAGCACGATGATCAGCAGAAATCGTAACTGACATAACTGTCGCAACGACTAATGCATCATTTTTAACAACGGCACGCTGCTCCCCTGCACCAATCGCAAAAATCGTCGCATGCGGTGGATTAAGAATAGCAGAAAAACTTTTTATACCATACATCCCCATATTTGATACAGCTGTTGTTCCACCCTGATATTCTTCCATTTTTAACTTGCCCTCGCGCGCACGCTTTGCAAAATCCTTCATCTCTTTGGAAATAAGTGATAACGGCTTTTCCTCTGCATGGCGAATAATCGGTGTAATTAATCCATTGGGAATAGAAACAGCAACCCCAACATCACAATGTTTATGATGAATCATCCCACCTTCAAGCCAAGAGACATTCGCATCAGGAACCGCTTTCAAAGAAAGTGCGACAGCTTTGATCACCATGTCATTAACAGAAAGCTTATAAGTAGGCTGAGTTTCTTCCTGCCTTTTAACCATTGGTGCAGCAGCATTCAGTTGTGTACGCAGTGCTAATAGCGCATCAAGTTCACAATCTACCGTTACATAGAAATGTGGGACTTTCTGTTTTGATTCCACCAAACGTGTCGCGATTGTTTTACGCATATTATTATGGGGAACGAAGCTATATTCATCCTCTTTGAAGAGTTTCAATATCTGTTTGTCTGAAGCACCTGTAGCTGTTAGCTCCCCTATCTGTGATGAATAAGACACTTTAGAAATATCGCTGCTCACAGCTTTTTCCACATCGCGCTTAATAATACGCCCATGCGGACCACTTCCAGAAATAAGGGATAAATCAAGACCTGCCTGAGATGCTAATCGCCGCGCTAAGGGAGAGGCAAAAAGACGAGCTTCTTTTTTATCTTGCTGTATTAATTGCCCAGTTGATGATTCATGAGACATTTTTATTCCCTTTGAGTCCGTCTGTTTCAGAGAATCTGTCTGTTTTATGCCCTCTGATTCTTGTCTTGTAGAAGAAGAGATTTCTTCTGTAACTTTTGCAGCTTCAGCTAAATCTTCACCTTCTTCTGCTAAAACAACAATTAAAGCATTTACTTTAACGCCTTGTGTTCCAGCAGGAACAACAATTTTAGCAACCCTACCTTCATCAACGGCTTCGACTTCCATTGTCGCTTTATCCGTCTCAATTTCAGCAATAACATCACCAGAGGAAACCTTATCTCCCTCCTTAATATTCCATTTTGTTAAATTTCCCTCTTCCATCGTAGGGGAAAGCGCTGGCATTGTAATTTTAATGGGCATTATGCTTTCCTCCGTTATGCTCTGTATGTCACAGCCTGAACTGCCTCAATAATTTCAGCAGTATTAGGCAAAGCCAACTTCTCAAGATTAGCGGCATAAGGCATCGGAACATCTTTGCCAGAAATCGTAGCAATTGGCGCATCAAGATAGTCAAAAGCCTGCTGCATAACACGCGTTGCTATTTCAGTTCCCACGGATGACTGAGGAAATCCCTCTTCAATTGTTACCAAACGACCTGTTTTTTTAACTGACGAAAGAATTGTTGGAAGATCCATAGGGCGAATGGTTCGTAAATCAATCAATTCAACATCAATACCAAGTTTTTCAATTTCTGGTAACGCTTGAACAGCATAATGCATCCCAATTCCACATGCAACAATCGTCACATCTTGTCCAGACTTATGAATACGCGCCTTACCAATAGGCAAAAGAAAGTCATCCAGTTGAGGAACATCAAATTGATGCCCATACAAAATCTCATTTTCAAGGAAAATAACAGGATTATCATCACGAATAGCAGCTTTCAGCAAACCTTTTGCATCTGCAGCACTATAAGGCATGACAACTTTCAGACCTGGTACATGACTATACCATGCAGCATAGCATTGAGAATGTTGAGCACCAACACGGGCAGCCGCACCATTGGGACCTCGGAAAACCATAGGAGCGGTCATTTGTCCACCAGACATATAACGTGTTTTGGCTGCTGAGTTAATAATTTGGTCCATCGCCTGCATCGCAAAATTAAAGGTCATAAACTCGACAATAGGACGTAACCCACCAAAAGCAGCCCCAACAGCCAGCCCAGCAAAGCCGTGCTCTGTAATTGGGGTATCAATAACTCGGCGTTCCCCGAACTCTTCCAACAAACCCTGACTAACCTTATAGGCACCTTGATATTGCGCGACTTCTTCCCCCATAAGAAAAACTGTTTCATCACGCCGCATTTCTTCAGCCAAAGCCTGATTAAGCGCTTCACGAACTGTCATTGTAACCATTTGTGTTCCCGCTGGAATATCAAAATTAAGAGATGTATCAAAAGTAGGAGCAGCCTGCGGAACTGACAAAGGTAGAGAAAGAGCAGATTCCTTAGGTTTTTGTGCTATATCAGTAGGTTGCGAAATATCCTCAGCACGCTCACCTTCTTCTAACAAAATTGCAATAACAGTGTTAACCCTTACGCCTTCTGAACCTTCAGGCACAAAAATTTTACCAAGAGTACCTTCATCAACGGCCTCTACTTCCATTGTAGCCTTATCCGTTTCAATTTCAGCAATAACATCGCCAGAGCTAACCTTATCACCTTCTTTCTTGAGCCATTTAGACAGTTTACCTTCTTCCATAGTTGGTGAAAGCGCCGGCATCAAAATATCAATAGACATACTTGCTTCCCTCGCATCAAACTAAAATATCAGTATAGAGCTCAGAAGCATCTGGCTCTTGATCACTTTGTGCAAAATCTACCGCATCAGCAACAATTGCACGGACCTCTTTCTCAATAGATTTTAAATCGTCTTCGCTCGCCCAATTTTTTTTAAGAATCCGACTTTTTACTTGATCAATCGGATCGTGCTCCTCTTTTATTTTTTGGACTTCTTCCTTTGAACGATATTTTGCTGGGTCAGACATGGAATGACCACGATAGCGATAGGTCTGCATATCAAGAATGATCGGTCCTTTACCTGAGCGTGCCCAAGAAATAGCTTCATCAGCAGCTCCTTTTACTGATCGAACATCCATACCGTCAACAACAATACCTGGAATTTCAAAAGAAAGACCACGTCGGGAAAAATCAGTTTCTGCAGATGCACGTGAAACTGACGTTCCCATAGCATACTGATTGTTTTCAATAATATAAACAACGGGAAGCTTCCAAAGTGAAGCCATATTAAAACTCTCGTAAACCTGCCCCTGATTTGCAGCACCATCACCAAAATAAACCAATGTCACATTATCTTTATCAAGGTACTGATTCGAAAATGCCAAACCTGAACCAATGGGAACCTGCGCACCAACAATACCATGTCCCCCATAAAAGTTCTTTTCTTTAGAGAACATATGCATCGAGCCACCTTTCCCTTTGGAAAAGCCACCTTGGCGCCCCGTTAATTCTGCCATAACCCCACGCGGACTCATCCCAACCGCTAACATATGACCATGATCACGGTAAGACGTAATAACCTGATCACCTTCTTTTGCCGCTTTCAATGTTCCTATAACAACGGCTTCCTGACCAATATAAAGGTGACAAAATCCCCCTATAAGCCCCATACCATAAAGTTGTCCTGCTTTTTCTTCAAAACGGCGAATTAAAAGCATTTCACGATAAGCATCAATTTCTTCTTCTTTTGTAAAATCTGCTATTGGTGCTTTCTTTGTGGTGCTTGATAATGCAGTGCGCGCCGCCGACGCAGAATTTTTTTTAAGTCGTTCTGCCATATTAAACTCCCTTTTATGATTATTTAGGAATAACCTTTACGAACAAAAGTTACAAGCCTTATCAATCGGCTTAAACAATATCATTGCTGATTGTTGTTTAAATTAAGCGATTTTTCATTTACCTTTGGTATCATTTCAAGGTATTAAGATTGTCAGTTCATTTGGCTTAGAGAAGTTCAAATTCTTTCGGACATACTCATCCAACATATCTTTTTCTATATGCCCATTGCGTAAAAGAGAAATACGCTTTTCCATGAATATCCGCTCAGCTTCTATTTTATGAAGCTCCTTTTCTAATTCGCTAATATGCTGATTAACTTCACTGCGTGAATACAATCCATACTCACCATGATAAATGTGATAACTGAAATAGCTTAAGACTCCCACCGTCATAAGAGGTAGTACAAAGCGTACTTTGATTGATCGACGTTTCTGCTTTGTCCACATAAAATAGCACAGTCTTTACAGCACAAATTTTTTAATATTTTGCTCAACTATGCATGATTTTGATTAATACCTCATTACTAAATCTACACCAAAATAATTTGTTATTTCAATTTATCCCCCCTTAATACAATCAAAGTAAGCTGAATGCCCCACTTTTTGTATTACAAATATTGGATATCCCACTAACTTGTGATTTTACACCCATCTTTGTCTTTAAAATTTCCTGTTAAAATGACTATAAAATCAATCAATACCCAAGGTGTAATTATAAAAATAATCCCTATAATCCCTAACCCAAAAGTAAATGGTAGACTGATTATACTTAGTATATTTATAAGAAGCATTACAATGCCAGTTCCAACTTTACCAACAATAAAACGATGAATCCCTAGTCCACCTAGAAAAAACAAACGACCGCTAACGTCACTTTTGATTGCTGTGACTGACCTTCAGTTGAGATAGGGAAAATAGATTTAATGGTATCCCCTTCACACACAAAATCAACGACGTCACCAACTTTCGGCGGCGTTTTTCCTGACCAATCCCAATTCGCAAACTGATAGCGCTTACCATCAGCCCCTGAAATGAAATAATCTCCTTGATCATGACCAATAATCTTACCTTTCATTCTTGCCCACCTATAAAGCTGCTCCTTATGTGTTATTCATAAAGAGATTAATTTCAATTCGATAATATGCGGATTAACCTCACGGTGTAAATACAATTCGTACTCACCGTGATAAACATGAAATTAAAATAGTTTTGCCCTCCAATGATCTAACGCTTTCTGCTGCTATAAGCAGCAATACAAAACAACCTTAGTTGATTTACGTCGTTGTTTTACCCACATAAAATAGCACAGTCTTTTTCAATACTTTTATTCAATTGTGCATATTTCTCTTAATATCTCACATTAAAGAAATAGAGTACAATAATCTTGCATTATGCAACTTAATATATTGATCGAAATAAAAAGTAGACTTTATTATTTTCTTTTTATTGTAATTTTTTTACAAATCGGTAATCTGATTCCCATCTTTATCCGTAAATTTTCCACCAAGAATGACTATAAAATCAACAATTGCCCAAATGCCGGTAATTATCAATCCAAACAATGATAAAGATAGAACTAGCATTAAAGCACCAGTCCTAACTTTACCAACCATAAAGCGATGGACACCAAAGATACCTGCAACCCAACAAAGCAGTGCGAACATTATCTTTGTGTTCTCTGTACCTGATCTCAACAATGGAAAAACAGAACTGACAACCCCCCCTTCACAGACAAAATCAACAGCATTACCAATCCTTGGTGGATTCTTTCCCAACCAATCCCAAGTCGCAAACTGATAACGTTTACCATCATCACCAGCAACGAGATAAGTTCCTTGATCTTGACTAATAATTATACCTCTCATCTTAATCCCTATAAATTTAAACACTTAAAAATTATTGCGTATATGCCTTTGATAAGAAATCTCAATTTCATAATCTAAATGATCTTATACTTTCATATTTTGTGCTCAGAACTATACACTAAATCACCAGCATAACGCGCTTGGGCTCCTAGCATTTCTTCAATACGAATAAGTTGATTGTATTTGGCTAATCTATCCGAACGTGCAAGAGAACCTGTTTTAATTTGTCCACAATTCGTTGCAACCGCAAGATCTGCAATGAAAGAATCCTCTGTTTCGCCTGAACGATGAGATATAATGGCACGATAACCTGCTTTATGTGCTACTTCTACAGCATCAAGTGTTTCACTCAATGTACCAATTTGATTAACTTTTATGAGAATAGAATTGCCTACCCCCATTTTGATACCATCACGCAAACGTGCTGAATTCGTTACAAACAAATCATCGCCAACAAGCTGACATTTTTCTCCAATTGTGTCAGTGAGTAACTTCCAACCTTCCCAATCATCCTCTGCCATTCCATCTTCAATTGTAATAATAGGATAATTTTTCACAAGATGTGCTAAATAATCTACCTGCTCTTGGATGTCTCGGCATTTCCCCTCACCTTTATAAAAATACGAACCATTTTTATAAAATTCGGTTGAAGCACAGTCTAAACCAATAGCAATTTGTTCACCTGGTTTATAGCCACATATCATGATAGATTCCATAATAAAATCAATTGCTTGATCAGCACTTTTAAATTGAGGTGCAAAACCACCTTCATCACCAACATTGGTATTATAACCCGCATCTTTTAAACGCTTTTTCAATGCATGGAAAATCTCAGCGCCATAACGGATAGCTTCTTTTACAGTAGGAGCTCCTATAGGGATAATCATAAACTCTTGAAAATCAATCAAATTATCAGCATGAACGCCACCATTAATAATATTCATCATGGGGGTTGGAAGAATATGCGCTTGTGTACCACCAATATAACGATACAAAGGTAAATTTAATGAATCCGCAGCTGCTTTTGCAACAGCTAATGAAACACCAAGAAGTGCATTGGCACCAAGACGGGCTTTGTTTGGCGTTCCATCCAAAGCAATCATTGCTTGATCAATAGCAATTTGATTTGTTGCATCCCGCCCACCAAGTTCTTCAAGAATTTCGCCATTAACTGCAGCAACCGCTTTTTCAACACCTTTCCCTTGATAGCGCAAACCACCATCACGAAGCTCTATAGCCTCGTGTGCTCCTGTTGAAGCTCCCGAAGGAACCAGAGCGCGACCAAAAGCTCCATTCTCCAAATGAACATCAACTTCTACCGTTGGATTACCACGGCTATCAAGAACTTCACGCCCAATGATATCGACAATTATAGTCATATGTGTTTCCTTATCCAATAAAAGTCTCGATTCATTTATAATGCACTATTAATGAAATATTTTTTCTCTTCTCAACTCAACTTTTTTGACAGATAATCAAATTCCATTAAAGTCTCAAGCAATCTTTGTAAATCATCAACTTTAACCATATTGGGTCCATCAGAAGGTGCATTATCTGGATCTTGATGTGTTTCTAAAAAAATACCAGCTACCCCAACAGAGACAGCTGCACGCGCTAAAATTTCAACAAATTGACGCTGCCCACCAGATGAAGCCCCCTGCCCCCCAGGTTCTTGAACAGAATGCGTTGCATCAAAAATAACAGGAGCACCAAATGAACGTAAAATAGGCAACGAACGCATATCAGAAATAAGTCGGTTGTAACCAAATGACGTGCCTCGCTCACAAAGCATAACATTCGGATTACCACTGCAAACAACCTTTTTTAAAACATTCTCCATGTCCCACGGTGCTAAAAACTGACCTTTTTTAATGTTAATAACACATTCTGTTTTGGCGGCTGCTACCAAAAGATCTGTTTGACGACATAAAAAAGCCGGTATTTGTAAAATATCAACTGTAGAAGAAACAATTGTACATTGCTCTTCTGTATGCACATCAGTTAATATGGGACAATTAAACTCTTTTTTTAAATCAGAAAAAATGGACATTGCTTTTTCAAGACCAATACCACGTGCCGCCCCCAAAGAGGTTCTGTTGGCTTTATCGTAACTTGATTTATAAACAAACCCGATACCAAGCTGATCGGTAATTGTTTTAATACGACCAGCCATTTCAAAAGCATGATCACGACTTTCCATCTGACACGGCCCTGCAATTAATGAAAGAGGCATTTCATTTGAAAAAATCATATTTCCAACTTTCACACGAGCATTTGGTTTAGTCATTTTATCCCTCAAAAGCAAAGTAACCCAATTTATGCATTAAACTAATCGACTTTGTTCTACAGCAGCTTCAATAAAAGAAGAAAAAAGCGGATGTGGATCAAAAGGACGGGATTTTAATTCTGGATGATATTGAACACCAATAAACCATGGATGATCTACATATTCTATCGTTTCTGGTAAAATACCATCAGGAGACATCCCAGAAAAAATCAAACCACACTGTTCTAACTTATCCTTATAATCAATATTGACCTCATAACGATGACGATGTCGCTCGACAATCTTGGTCATCCCATAAATTTGAGCAATATGACTCTCTTCTTTTAATTCAGCAGCAAAAGCACCAAGGCGCATCGAACCGCCGAGATCACCATTTCTTGTACGTTTTTCAAGGACGTCTCCTTTAAGCCATTCTGTCATTAAACCTACAATTGGATTGTCTGTTTCGCAAAACTCACTCGATGAAGCATTCTCAATCTGTGCAATATTGCGCGCAGCTTCTATACAAGCTAATTGCATCCCAAAACAAATCCCTAAAAATGGAACTTTACGCTCTCGTGCAAATTGAATTGCTCGAATCTTCCCTTCTGCCCCACGTGCCCCAAAAGCACCTGGAACCAAAATTCCATGGGCTTTTTGTAAAGCTGAAACAGAATCTTCTTTTTCAAAAAGTTCCGAATCAATCCACTCAATATTAACTTTCACTCTATTCGCTAAACCACCATGCGCAATCGCTTCAATAAGAGATTTATAAGCATCCTTTAAGCCCGTATATTTTCCTACAATAGCAATCGTGACTTCTCCTTCAGGATTGTGAATACGATGCGTAATATCCTCCCAACGATCCATCTTGGGGGAAGGTGCCGAATCAATTCCAAAAGCGCAAAGAACTTCAGAGTCCAAACCTTCCTTATGGTATGCCATAGGAACATCATAAATCGTTGGCATATCTAATGCCTGAATGACTGCATTGGAGCGAACATTGCAAAAAAGTGATAATTTGCACCGTTCTGTTTCTGGAATAGATCTATCTGCACGTACAAGCAAAATATCAGGAGAAATACCAACTGCTTGCAATTCTTTGACAGAATGTTGTGTTGGTTTCGTTTTTAATTCACCTGCTGAAGGAATATAAGGCATTAATGTGAGATGGACATAAACGACATTTTGTCTCGGTAGCTCATTGCGAAGCTGACGAATCGCTTCTAGAAAAGGCATTGCTTCAATATCACCAACCGTTCCACCTATCTCACACAAAACAAAATCAAATTCTTCATTTCCCATCGTAATGAATCTCTTAATTTCATCTGTAACATGAGGAATAACTTGGACTGTTGCCCCCAAATAATCACCACGCCGCTCTCGTTCAATGATATTGCGATAAATACGCCCTGTTGTAATACTATCTTGGCTATTTGCAGAACGCCCAGTAAAACGCTCATAATGACCAAGATCAAGATCCGTTTCTGCACCATCATCGGTCACAAATACTTCACCATGTTGATAAGGTGACATCGTACCTGGATCAACATTTAAATAAGGATCAAGTTTGCGAAGACGTACGCGATAACCACGAGCCTGTAATAACGCTGCTAACGCCGCCGCTGCGATGCCTTTTCCAAGGGAAGAAACCACACCACCAGTAATAAAAACATAACGTGCCATGGGCTTATGGTGATAAGCAATTTATAATGATTTTTCCAGCAAAAAATGCAAAAAGAAACAATTTTTCTTCTAAAATAAAAAAGGTGAAAAAATCACCTTTTTAAAAAGTCTATATTTTCTTAAAAAACTATTTTGTACTGTTATCCGGAACTGTGTTTTCAAGAACCTGTGGAACTGGACTTTCTGCTTCAGGATTTGTGGACTGTTTCTGTTCCTGCGGAGAATTCGAAGTGCCTCCTAGCTGTTCAAGAACAGAAGGGGAAGACTCATTATTTGATGATGGAACTGAGCCTGAGCCTTTATTGGTAGAATTCTGTTCTGAATTAACCGGTATACGCTTTAAGATATCAGAACTAGAATTTGATATATTACCCACCACGGTAAGTCCAATAGACACAACAAAAAAACAACAGGCTAAAATAGCAGTCAAACGTGTTAAAGGGTTTCGAGATCCACGAGTTTTCATCAACCCTGAGCTATTACTCACACCTAGCCCACCACCTTCTGAAGGTTGAATTAATATAACACCAACCAAAGTAATCACAATCAAAAAATGAATAACTATAAGTACTGTTTGCATAAACCCTGCTCTTCAAATAACTCTTTAATAGCTATTTACACATAAATAACGCACAATCCAAGGGGAAACTCAAATTTCTCTGCTATAGTTTACGACAAACATCGCAAATAGTTAAAAAATCAATCGCTTTTAAGCTTGCTCCACCTATCAAAGCACCATTAACATGAGCAATGCTTAAAAGCTCAAATGCATTGGATGGCTTTACGGATCCACCATAAAGCAAACGAATCTTATTGCCTTCATCACCAAAACGAGAGCGCACCTTATCACGAATGAAATGATGTACTTTTGCAATATCTTCTGGAGTCGCTGTATTGCCGGTGCCTATCGCCCAAACTGGTTCATAAGCGATAATGGTATTCTCTTCTGTTGCATCATCTGGTAAAGATTCTTCAAGCTGCTGCGTCAGAATATCCAGCACTTTATTATTCTTACGCTCCTCCAATGTTTCACCAATACACACAAGAGCCACAAGACCTGCTCGCCACGCAGCTTGCACTTTGGCACAGACAATCGCATCATTTTCTTGGTACACTGTACGACGTTCTGAATGCCCAATAATAACATGACTTGCTCCCGCTTCTTTAAGCATAAAAGCTGAAATATCTCCAGTATAAGGACCATGATCATCAAAGTGACAATTTTGTCCTCCTAAAAGGAGATTTTCACCATTCAGCGTATTAGAAGCACGCGATAAAAGCGTTGCTGGAACACAAATAAGCGCCTCAAAAAGATGACCTAGATCAGAGCTAACGCCTGTAGCAATAGCACGCAACTCTCCAAGCGATTCACTCGTTCCATTCATTTTCCAATTTCCAGCAAGAAAAGGCCGAATATTTTGAGACATATTTTCACCTCAAGAGCTCTTACAATACATTGTTTATCTGTAGTTACCAAATTATAAAATGAAAGCAAGTCTTTAAAGCTTGCATCTTTCATCTCTTTATTGCAAATTCCATTACAGCTTTGATAATAACTCACATTAAAAATGGACTTGAACAATGCTTGACATCATAAGAAATGCTACAAATTCTTGGATTTTTAGAATTTTCCTTGCTATTTTACTCTTATGCTTCATTCTTTTATGGGGGGTACCGCAGTTACACAAAAAAAGTGAAAGAGATCTTATTACATCTGGACAGTCCACAGTAACTGTCGATGATTATCGTCTTGCACTCGCCGATCAAAGCGCACGTTTAGCATATGCAGCTCATCTTGGACGAATGTTTACAGCAAATGAAATGCAGCAATACCAAATTCCTGCTTTTGTATTTAATCAATTACAACAAAATGTACTTCTTGATGAACAAGCACGTAAAATGAAAATAAGTCTTTCAAAAGATACAATAGCTCATACGATTGGTTCTGATAAGATGTTCCAGGTAAATGGCACTTTTGATAAAAACTTGTTTTATAACTATCTTCAGCATTTACGTATTAGTGAAAGTGCTTTTCTTAATTATTACACCAAACAAGAAAAGCGTAATCAGCTTATTGCTGCTTTACTTTCTGATATGAAGGCACCAAATCTCTTTTATAAAGCACTTGCTCTTTATCAAGAAGAAATGCGTATTGCTGATTATCTTGTTATTGATCTAAAAGAAAAGAAAACAATTGCTGATCCTGATTACGCAACATTACAAAAATGGTTTGAAACACATCAAAGTCAATTTCGTGCTCCAGAATACCGCACTGTCTCTTTGCTATCTATGGAACTTAATGATTTTGTAAAACCTCAAGATATCTCAACAGATGAGGCGAAAGCCTATTATACACAAAATGCTTCACGTTTTGTAACGCCTGAAAAGCGTACATTCGAAGAACTGCGATTCCCCTCACGCGAAGAAGCCGATAATGCAGCAAAAAAAATAGCTGATGGATTGAGTTTTGATGAACTGGTAAAAGCTGAAAAAAAGACTCTTAATGAAATAAAAAAAGGGCCTCTCGCAGAAAATGAACTTCCTAATCATCTGACATCTGAAATTTTTGAACTTCAACAAGGCCAAGTCAGTTCTGTGATAAATGACTTACAAGGACCTGTTATCATTCGCGTCACGCATATTGAACCCTCAAGCTCTCTTCCTTTTGAAAGTGTAGAAGAAAATATTCGCCAAACACTTGCCAAAAATCGTGCTACTGATGATATCCGTAACAATTATGCAGCCATTGAAAATGTTCGTTTTGAGGGTGCTTCTCTCAAAGAGTTAGCTGACCAATACAAGTTATCTTTGCGCACAATTACCATTGATAAAACAGGAAAAACGCTTGAAGGTGCAATACTCACGGATTTACCTCAAAAAGATATTTTACTGAATGCCATCTATCAATCAAACGAAGGAGTCGATCTTGATCCTCTCTCTTTTCAAAATGGTGGATATCTCTGGTACAAGGTCGATAAAATTATTCCTGCCCGTGATAAGACACTTGAAGAGGCTAAGCTAGATGTTCTTTCTCAATGGAAAAATGAGGAAATCCAACGTCTTCTTGATGAAAAAGCCCAAAATGCTCTCAAACAGCTCACGGAAGGAAAAAGTCTTGTTGCTCTTGCTCGTAGTCTTGGTGTTACAAAACAAACAACACCCACCCTCCGGCGTCAAGACTCATCTGAAACCCTTGGCGTTGAAGGCATTAAAGCATTATTTTCCGCTCCCAAAGGTCATTATGGCATCATAAAAGGTCCGGTTGCAACAAACCGTATCATTTATCAAATAAAGACTGTAACCATGCCTAAAGATATCACGTCTCATACTCTTTCAACTGAAGTCCGCACCAATATAGATATGATGATAAGAGAAGATCTCAAGCTAGAAATGCTACAAGTTGCCAATAAAGAACATCCTTTGGAAATTAATAGCACAAATTATAATCAGATCTTTAACGCTCTCCAATAAAAAGATTTTACATAATTTAAAGAACTTATTTGATAAAGTTTCCGTCAGCTCTTCGTCTATAGTTGAAGAGGTAAGATAGATCTCTTGTTTGCATATCTTAGGATCAAACATTTGTATAATGATTCATTCTCTCGCAAATCAGTGCATGTATGGATTTGCGAGAAAATAGTCAATGGAATGTAGAGTCGTTTTTGCAACGCATTAAAAAACATTATTCATCCAAAGGTTGTAAAGGTTGTCGCCCATTAAGCTATAAATATCATCCCTATCGTCACTCATTTATAGCTCATCATATTACTACTCTTAATATCATTCATAAGGAGCATATTGCTTCTTCCTTAAATGATTTCATTTACACACCAAACTTATAATATACAAAAAAACTATTTTTAAAATTCATTATAAAAATGGAGAAATCTTTTTCTATTCAAGACTCTCATTCAATATGAGAAAAAACGAATTATCATTATAAATCAATATATTCATAAATCATAACAGTCATCAATTATGATGTTATAATTTCTCAAAAATAAGAGTTTTTTATAGACTTATAGACTGCTAAGATAACTTCTCTCATAAAATAGAAATTTTATTTCATTTGCAAATGAGCTACAATCAATACATTCAGAGTACTTAAAAGTTCTTCTTCAAACAAACCAATGTATTAAGATTTATCTCATGTTTTTCTTTCTCTGTATCTCACCCATCCAATACACTGAATAAAACATATTACTGATGAAGAAATACACTGTATTTTCAAGATCACAAAATTTCTTATTCTTTTGCGTTCATAACAACCAAAACATCAACATTTTTTATAACAAAAAAATGGTTTGGAATCACAATGGCTCCTTTTATCTTCATATGAGAAAATCAGTCTCCATGTTACGCATTCCAACGTAGTAATATTCTTTTACAGTATCTTTGGAAAATTGCCGCTTATTGCTGCCCTTGTTATCAACCAATAGCGATATATCAATGGCAAAGTTGCACTCTCTTGAAAAATTGCTGCCCCCAGCTGTATAGCTTTTTGAAGAGAAGCCGGTACAATGACCAATGGAAGAAAAGCTGGCTTAAGAATTCTAGGTAAAGTACAAGAATACTCGTAAAATTGGGTATAATGATCGCGCGATAATGCTACCATAGCTTCAACAATACGACCCTTTTGTTGATCACTGAGACGATGGGATTCCAAATCTTCCCTATTCACTCCTACAGCCTTTAATATATCAGTAGGTAAATAATATTGATATCGTGATTGCATGAATGATAAAAGACGTAATACACCGCTTAACCCTTGAGAAATCCCTCCATGTTCATAGATATCTGTAAACTCTTGTGCAGTTTCAGGATCTAGTATCTGACAAGAAAGCTGTAAAATTATGCCTGCTGTCTCACCACAATAATGCTCTAGATCATGAAGTGTTTCTATTGGATTGTGATAAAGATCTAAAATTTGCGCATCACAATAACGTAAAAAAGCTGTCTTAGGTAAATTAAAAAGAGTCATTGCTTTTAATAAATCATTCAAAATCGGATTGTTTCCACTCGTTTGCATTTCACCATGAGCAATAGTATCATACCACCAACGTAACCGTATTTCTCCTATGAGTGGATCATGTACACTTTCGCGAATACGAGAAATTTCAGCATTAAATACATAAAGAGCAGCCAATGCTTGGCGCTTTTTTTTAGGCGCAAATAAAACCGATATATAGCGATCACGATCTATGGTACGTAAAATATCAAGACAATAAGGAAGAGAGCCTATCATTCTATGAACCTATTAACGTCCCTTTTTTAGCAATTAAATTAATATCCTCTTTTTATTCATATTAAAAAATGAAGGATAAGCAAATACAGTTCAGAAAATAAGATTTTTAAATGTGTCTCTTAACTGTATTGTGAATTAAAGTTTCTTTTCTAGTCACTTTTCGTTTTAGAAAGAAAAAAATTAAATAAATAATTTTTCTGATAAAACTTATCTTATAGGACTTCAAGTTTTCATTTGCAGTAAAAAAGCTAAAAAACAATCGTAACATGCATAGTAAAACTTGAACAACAAACAACGAAAAACACTTTTTCAGTGGATGGATGACAATGTTATTTTATAAAAAATGCACTGATCACAAAAACTTCATCAAATCATTGACCTCCTCCCCATCCTAAAAGACAAAGGTTCTTACCAACACCAATTTGTAAAAAGTCCAATTGCTCTCGGTGAATTTCTGTTACTATCAATACATTGATTTATAATCATAATTTGTTGTTTTGTATGTTAAATTAGAATCCCAAATATCGTAGATATGCTTTCATTTCAAACCAATTCCATGTTAAATTAATAAAAACCATTCCCTTGCACGTCCCAAGCGTAACTGGCTTGTAGGTAACAACTGTATAAGAAAGAATTAAAAATGCCTCTTATGAACTGTCTCAAGTGCCAAGAGTTGATCACTCATGTGATTCATTAGGAACGACGAGCAAGCTTTGTCCTAAATACTTGCCGCTGTATTTAAAAACACTTTTGTATTTAAAAACACTTTAATATGTTAAGTTATGTATATTCTATACCCTTATATCACCGCCTTAAACGACGGTACTTTACGGCGCAGAAAAATAATCGCACAAGTCTTTCATACTAGACGAGAGCATTTGTTTTATTAAACAATACTCTATTCTACCGCAAATAATAACGCCGCAACAGCGCGATCTTCAGCCAATAAAACATTAAATGTACGCACCGCCGCTCCCGTACTCATTGTATCTGATGAAATACGTTTTTCCCCTAAAAGCACCCGTAACTCTTCAGGTAATCGTAATAATTCAATTCCAGTACCTATTAATAAAACTTCGATTTCAGAAGCTTCTTCTAAAATACGAGATATATCCCCTTGAGTGGGAATAGGCCCTGCCATGTCAATGCCATAAATACCTGATGGTACACAAATAATAGAACCTCTATGAGACATATCAGCAAAACGAAACCCACCATTTCCATAAGCATCAATAGGTGCGCGACTTGGAAAATGTGCTTCACGAATTTGAATTGCATCGAACATGAATAAGCACCTTTTATTTTTGAATAATCCAATTGTCTTTGCTACTTCTCACCATAAAAATTAAAGTAAGGCTGATATAAACATTGATATGTTAACCATAACCTAGTACTGAAGTGAAAATTTTTATATAATACCCTAATCTTCTCATACAACAAATATAGGAAAATTTGGTAATAAATCGCGATAAATTGCTATACCTGCTTCAATAAATCTATCTTTTAAAAAGTTTCCTCAGCTTATTTACTCACAAATTTCTTTTTATAAAAACAATGATCTTATTTAAAAAACAGAAAAAAATTGCGTAATATTCTATAAATAAAGCAACTATTTTAATAATCTAAAGAAAACAAAAACTCCATTTTCTGTAGCCACTATAAAAGCCCCTTTTCCAATGAAATTGTCTTGATCTTGCCAAGCTTTTTACAAAAATGCTTAAAAAATGTAATAAACTGCCATTACACCTTAAGATGCATTTTCCTTTGATATAGCTTTTTTCTCTTCAGAGATACTCATATCTTCTTTCGTTGTCGTTTTAGATTTAGACTTTTGTGGTGTTTTTGCTTTAGCATTAAGTTTTGATTTTTTTTCTGCAATCGGCTCACCTTTAACGCGCACATCAGCTAATGTTGAGCGAATAACACGAATATTTATACTCTCACCAATTTCAACCTCTAATTCACCACTCTCGTCGTGAACCTTCGTAACCTTGCCGATAATACCACCACCCGTTATAACTGTATCACCACGACGTACTGCATTAAGCATTTCTTGGCGTTTTTTCATTTGGGCACGCTGTGGACGAATGATAAAAAAATACATAATTGCAAAAATTAAAATGAATGGGACAGCGTTAGCAAATGAAATTCCACCGGAAACATCGCCTGCAACTTGAGCATAAGCGTTCGTAATAAACATTTTTATCTCCTATAGTTAAACCTCAGGTATTTCCCACTCTATTAAAATGAAATTCCGATACAGAAAAAATTCCTAAAGAATTTATCATAAAAAGCAATAACTACATAATCTAATCACAGCTTTACAAAAATACAATAAATCCTTAAGAGGCAGAATACCAAAATACAATGAGAAAAATCTTAAAAAATAGATTCACTTTCCCCTATTGTATATCCTACAATATAAATCTTTTCACTAACTCAATAAATTATACAAGATAATTTTTCTAATGAACAAACTTTAATTTATATAGATAATTTATCGTTTTTGATATCGAACGACAGATCTAAATACAATAAAACGCTCTTATTTCAAACCTTCTGAATTAATCAAAACGATTTTCTTGCACGTCACACATATGAAATGAGCCTGTAGATAAAAACTTTTTAAGAAAGGCGTGAAATATTTTTTTTCATGCTTCTCTCAAATGCAAGAGCAATTGGAACACTCAAAGCTGACAAATAGTATGATACTATTTCTTACACTTTCATAAATACAAAGATGGTAATATCTAACGCCCCCCACGAACTACTCTCCTGAAACCAATGATTTTTTGCTGCTATGTTATTGATTTAAGAAAATCAATTGTTTTTCATGAATTTTCTATAAACTGTAAGACTATTCAAATGTAAAAGTCATCAATAAATTAGTTTTCTAAATATTTAAGGGGATCAACAGGTAATGAATTCTTACGCATCTCAAAATAGACACGTGGCGTTTTAACATTTCCTGAAACACCAGATTTAGCAATCTCATCACCGCGCCTTATCCTTTGTCCTTTGTTAACAACAAGCTTACTATTACATCCATAAATAGTGATAATATCATTTTCATGTCGAATCATCACAACATTACCAAGCTCTTTTAATCCATCTCCCGCGTAAATAACCACACCATTTTCTGCCGCCTTTACCGAAGACCCTTCAGGCACTGCAATATCTATTCCTCGATTCATTACTGTTCCCTTTTTTTGACCGAACTGGCTTAATAAACGCCCTCGTACTGGCCAACGCATCTTAGAAATTCCTGTGGCTTGCGGAGTCGTCATATTATCTGTATTCGTAACAGTACTTGACAAACCAGTCTCATGTTTCAATTGCGTCATCTGTTTAGAAAAATTTTTCTCAGAACTTGATTTGTTCATCTTTGCAGAGGGTGGCGTTGTTACAGGAGCTTTATATATAGGAGAGGACTTCTTGTTTTTTATAGAGGACATCACTTGAGATTGGGATGCAGATTCTGTTGTTGACACTGCCCAATCGTTATTATTGTGTGCATTTGAAGCTGCTAATGTACGCCTGCTTGGAACAACCAGTACCTGACCGATATAAATGGAATTGCTGTTTATACCATTTGCTAATTTTAATGCCTCAACACTAACCCCTACTTGTCGTGCAATACTGAGCAGTGTATCTCCACTCTGGACAATATAAGAATTCCGCCGAAAAATAGGAGATTTATCCATTTGTGAACGAGAAAGTGTTCCAAGATTACGTGGAGGGGAGCCCATAACGCGACCATCAGAAGAAGTTATCCTATCTTGATGTGGAAAATTATAGGGAGAATTGTCATCTCCCCACGAATCATCACCTGATTCCACAGGTGGCAATTCAGTGCTTTGTATCATACCACTACCGTATGATAGCATTCGCGGATCTGTATACATAGTGCTTGATATATTTGATTGAGATGATACCGTACGATGAGAGAACGTATTGGAAAAACGCTGTGTACCAGAACTACAACCAGCAACAATAGTTACCACCGCTAACAAAGTTATTCTCTGAAAATTATGCTGGAAAATATTATCCAAAGCTTTTAGATACATCGTTTTGCTCACTCATCAATAATCAACTCACTCCATTAAAGCTTTTTTAAATTACCGAAGAGTTAAAATGAGATGTTTTATTCATAAATATCTTTATATAAGATCAAAATGAATTTAACGTAGACAATTTGCAGAAACTTCTTAGCTTTTAAAAATTAAAGTATCTCCGCAATGCCTTTAATAAAAGGTTGGTAACGCACTTGGAACAGTTCTAAACACTCAAATCGACTACCAATTTTTGTATAGCGCGTCACCGTTTGTACCCCTTCGTCAGGTCCTATCGCCTGAATGAGAATTCCATTTTCAGCTAAAAGTTCTAAAAATTCCTTTGGTTCATCAAAACGTGATGGCCAAATAAGAATGCGATCAAATGATCCTAAGCCTGTCACACTATGACTTCCATCAATCTGCCTTATAACAATATTTTCAATTCCTAAAGTTTGAAATTTTTGGCGTGCTAAATCAACAAGCGTTTTATAACGATCAATCGTTGTCACGCGGTCACTCAGACATGCCATAAGAGCAGTACAAAAACCAGATCCTGTACCAATTTCTAAGACACGATGCCTTTTTTTCAACGATAATGCCGAAAGAATTAAGAGTTGTTCTTCCAAACGTTCCATATATTCACCACACTCAAGGGGAATAACTTTATTATCATAAGCACTATTGAACCAAGGAGCAGCAACAAACTGTTGACGCGGAATTTTCTCTAATGCCGAAAAAAATCGCACGTCATCAATGCCTTTGCTACGCATTTTCAGTACAAGAGCGGCTAACTCCTCACGAAATTGTAAAATACCCTTTTGCCCCATAGTATCATTCAATCTCCAATGGAGGTACACTTTTATCATACTGACAAACTGCTTCTTTTAAAATGGCAAAAACTTGCGTCTGTGTATCATCACCTCTTGGCAATAAACGCATATTGTCTCTCCTTTCGTAAAATTAAGCAGTAATACAGCGCATGCCTCCCATATAAGGTTGTAAAACATCTGGAATAATAATTGATCCATCAGCCTGTTGATAATTTTCAAGTACGGCAATAAGACAACGTCCAACAGCCGTACCAGAACCATTAAGGCTATGAACAAAATGCAATTTTTTATCGCCTTCTTTACGATAGCGCGCATTCATACGACGACCTTGAAAATCTCCACAAACTGAACAGCTAGAAATTTCACGATAACATTCTTGACCAGGAAGCCAAACCTCGATGTCATAGGTTTTACGCGCTGCAAACCCCATATCACCAGTAGAAAGAACCACTGTGCGAAAAGGCAAACCAAGCCGCTTTAATATATCTTCTGCACATTCCGTCATACGTTCTAATTCAATTAAAGACTGCTCTTCACTGGTAATCGAGACCATTTCAACTTTCCAAAATTGATGCTGACGCAACATACCGCGCGTATCACGACCGGCTGCTCCCGCCTCTGAACGAAAACAGGGAGATAAAGAAGAAAATCGCAGTGGTAAATCTGATATTTCAAGAATTTCATCGTTGACCAAATTGGTTAATGGCACTTCTGCTGTGGAAATAAGCCATCGACCATCTGTTGTACGAAAAAGGTCTTCAGCAAATTTCGGTAATTGTGCTGCTCCGTAAACAATTTCATCACGAACAAGAAGAGGTATTGAGACTTCTGTGTAACCATTCTCATTGACATGCACATCAAGCATAAACTGGCCTAATGCTCGTTCTAGCCGTGCTAATGCCCCTGAAAGTACTGTAAAACGTGTTCCAGACAAACGACTAGCTCGTTCAAAATTCATCTGCTTGAGATCTTGACCAAGATCAAAATGTTCCTTTGGTGTAAAATTAAATGTTGGAGGTGTACCAAAATGTCGAATGACGACATTATCACTTTCATCTTTACCTTCTGGAACATCATCTAATGGAATATTTGGAAGTGCTGAAAGAATTTTCTCAAGACTCTCCGTCAGCTGTTTTTCTTCCACTGTTGCAGAGGAAAGAAAAGCTTTAATCTCTTCAACTTCAGCTCTAAGACGTTCAGCCATTTGCTGATCCGATACCGCTAAAGCCTGTCCTATTTCCTTTGAAACAGCATTGCGACGTTCCTGTGCCAATTGCACCTTAGCAATATGCGACCGACGTGCAAGATCAAGTTGTATTAACCTTTCAGCTTGTGGCTCAAGACCTCTACTTACGAGTGCTTTATCTAATTTCTCAGGATTGTCACGAATCCACTTAATATCAAGCATAAAAATTCCTCATTTATATTGTTTTTATTCATTCCTTATCGCATAAGATTATACACTTTTCTTAAGCGGATTTTCTTCTCTTTTCTATACTGTAAGCAATTAAAATTGAAATCTCGTAAAGTGCTATCGTTGGTAAAGCCACTGCAAACATCGTAAAAAAATCCGACGGCGTTATGATTGCCGCAATAATAAAAGAGAGCAAAATAGCCCATTTTCGTTTAGACGCCAAATCATAAGACGTTAAAAATCCAATTTTTGTTAAAAGACTGATGACAAGAGGTAATTGAAAAATCAAACCAAAAATTAGGATAAATGATGTCATAAAGCCCAAATAATCAGAAATACGCACTATAAACTCTATTTTTAAATGAACATCTGGAAGAAATTGTTGAGAAAGGCTAAACCATAGTATTATTGGCGCTAATAGACCATAAACAAACGCTCCCCCAATACAAAATAAAATAGGCCCCCCAATGAGAAATGGTAAAAAAGCCATCCGCTCATTTTTATAAAGCCCTGGTGCAATAAAACTATAAAACTGAAAAGCCGTATAGGGAAAAGATAAAATAATTCCCCCAAAAGCAGAAAGCTTCATCTTCGTTAAAAAAGTTTCCCATACTTGCGTTGATTGCAAACGAATACCCTCAGGATTACCCCCTGCTATTTTCATTGCCCACTGATATGGCCATAGTAAAAAAATTAAGATATAATCTTTAACAAGAAAACACATCATAAAAGCGATCATAAATGCAACCAAGGCAGCAATAATTCGCTGACGAAGTTCAATTAAATGTTCTAAAAGTGGTGCCATATGGGCATCAACTTCATCTTTCTTAACATTCATGACATATCTTCTTTATCTTTAGAAGCAATAGATACTGTCGTATCTTTATTGGTTACGTTTTGATCGCATTCCAAAATTTCTTTATCTTTTTTTGATTTATGGTGTGTTGCCTTAACATCCAAATTATCGTGGATATCTTCTAATGTATTTTGAATGGGATCAAAAGTTTCTGCCAACTTCTTGCTTGAATCGCTAATATCCGAACATACTTTTTGCAAATCATCGCGCTCGATTTGTTTTATTACATCATCAAACTGATGACGAAGTTCATTTGCTGTTGAATACACATACGCTCTTATCTTTGCTACTGTCTTTAATATTTTAGGTAAATCTTTCGGTCCAACGACAATGATGAGAACAAGTAAGATTACGATAAACTCTGGTCCGTCAATCCCAAACATCTCTTAATTCGACTTTCTCATCAAAAAATAATGCACAATGATGATTGCGTTTTTGTTACTGTTTTTTAGCAACAGATGTTTTGCTTTTTTTAGAAGCAGAAGAAACCTTTCTGCGCGCTGTTGCATATTTTACCGATAACGGCTGAGATTGTTGAGATTCTACATCAATTATTTGGGAAGTAGGAGCCATTTCAACTTTATCCTCAATGCTGTCATCTTCTTCCTTCATATTTTTTTTGAAGGCTTTAATTCCCTTAGCAACATCGCCCATTAATTCAGAAATTTTACCGCGACCGAAAAGCACAAAGATAATCAATAAAATTATAATTAAATGCGTTGGTGAAAAAATATTACCCATTACTCTCTCTAACTTATGCTTTTAAATTTGATTTCATTTATTCATGCTTCCTCTGAAGAATGTATCAAAATAATATCTTACTTGTATATTTTCTTCTTAACTTAAAAACAATTACACGCTTTTATTGCAAAAGAACTTTTTATCCTCTCATCCCTTTTTAGCGTACTATAACACAAACCATTCAACAATGATAAACCGCCTCATACAAAATTCAAAACACTTAAAAACTTTTCTAAAATAACTTCATCTGATCTCCTAGGTTACTCATCTTCCTGTAAATACTATAGCTAATGTCTCTCCTTTTACACAATGTTTTACGTATCATTACAAACATTTCCGTCAAATTATCCTTTACTGATAAAGATCATAACATGTTGTAAAACACTTTACGTATTCAATTAAAAAATTCAGAAAGAAAAATCTCTAAAAAACTTTCTTAACACATCATCAGTCTCTTCAAAAACTATCATCTTACGCACAACATTTATTCTTTGCGTTGGGGTAGGAATTTTATCATTCATTATTCTATGTACAATACGAAATATGAGCCATCATCGCGTTCAGTTAAATATCTGGCGTGTAAATAAAAACTATTAGCGGAAAGAGTAAAAATGCACTTTATGAACTAACTCAAGTGCCAAGAGGTATGGCAATACTGCTAAAAAATAAAAAAGGTACCAGCTTGCGCCTTTATTCAGAAAATACCTCCATATAACTAGCTCTCTAAGCCACTGTATGCTCTAACTATTACACGTCTCCGGATTCTGGGCATGCGTTCTCATAATATCATGTGTTTAACCTATCTCAGTATTGAAAACAGAATGGGCATGAATAGAAAATTACATTCAATCAAAAGCATGGTATCGAAGCATAATCCATATAAAAAGAATTTCTTATCCTAGCCTTTTTTATAAGATTACCTCATAAAGCCGCTCGATAATATAGTGTTAGAGATAGATAAACCTATTTACTTTAGTTTAAAATTCCTCATTTTATTGAGATCGCTTGCAGAGCACATATCAATTTTCAAAAGTTTTATTTTAGCATCATACACAATAACCTAGCTATTTAGCGTGTATAATGTAAAGCTTTGGCTCTGCTTAAAGCAATGAGATTCATTCACACTTTTACAAAAATCTATCACTATAACACCAGCACTTTATTGCTCTATCCATAATTTTACGCTCGCTAAAAAAACTTATAAATGTAACAATGTTTTTATCAAGCATTTGAAATTCTTTAATCTTTAAACAAGAAAATTTATGAATGAATTTGAAAGATACCCTTCAATTTTTCAAAAAACTTCACTAATATTCTCGTTAATTGAGTGTTTTTATAGTCTTCCTGGAAGAGTCCGCGATCATAAAGAAAAATCTCTTACAACATAAATATCTCTATTGAAATGTTTGATCTCTTCTTGTCTATCTTTCATATAAAAAATTTAAAATTTTAACGATTAATCTCATAATATAAAAATAGTCTTGTGAATAAATGCTCCGATGACATTAATATTTTTTCTGTAGTGTATAATGTGGGAGTGAGGGTATTGTTTGATTTCTATAAGAATATTTTTATGGATATCAATTCTATTATTCTATGCTAATAATCCGGTACAGTTATACATATGATAGAGTTTACTCCATGAATTATCGGCATATTTATCATGCTGGCAATTTTGCTGATGTTTTTAAACACATTATTGTCACTCGCATTGTAGAATATCTCAAACGCAAAGAAAAAGCTTTTCGCGTTATAGATACGCATGCTGGAATCGGTATTTATGACCTTTCTTCTTTAGAAGCACATAAAACAGGAGAGTGTCGCGAAGGTGTCCAACGACTTTTTTCAACTCCTATCCCAGAAGATTTAAGAACACTCCTTTGTCCATGGTGTGATATCATTGATGCCCTCAATAAAGGGGAAAAAGAAATTGTATTTTATCCTGGATCTCCTGTTCTTATTCGTCAATTATTACGGAAACAAGATCGCCTCACCGCAATAGAATTGCACAATGAAGATTATCATATTTTAGCAAAAAACTTTGCAGGAGATTATCAGACAAAAGTTCTGCATTTAGATGGTTGGCTTTCCTTAAATGCTCATGTACCACCAAAAGAAAAACGTGGGTTTATCCTTGTTGACCCTCCCTTTGAAAAAACTGGAGAGTTTTCCCGCCTTATTGATGGATTAACGAAAGCCTATCGTCGCTTTTCTGGAGGAATCTACGCTTTATGGTATCCTGTTAAATATGACAAAGAAATTGAAAGTTTTCTTCACGCGCTTTATCAAACCGGAATTCCTAAGATTCTACAGCTTGAAATGCGTATCCGAAAAAGTTCAAGTCCACCGACAATGAATGGAAGTGGTATGATTATTATTAACCCTCCCTACCTTTTGGAAGAAGAAATGAAAAAACTCAGCCCCTTTCTTATCAACCGTCTGGGACAAGATGAAAATGCCCAAATAACGCATAAGTGGCTTCAAAAAGAACATCTATTATGTTAGACTTTTCTCTATATTTTTTCTAAATCAAATATCATGTTGTAAAATACAAAGGCATTAAATGATAAAGTTCTTTGATTCTTTGGATAAAACCAACATATTATAATGGTAAGCTAATAACGATCAGCGTGAATTAATTTTTTTCCTTTTAGAAAGTCTATCCTCTTAATCATCATGAATTTCCTATTCAATCATTTTAATGGATAAATTAGGCAAATTCATAAAGCTGTCTTAGAATAACAACTCTCATATTTTTTATGAAAGATCGGCTCTCTAAAATCATACTCTTATGCTATAAGATATTATTTATAGAAAAAAATTATAAAAACATAAATAATCATTATTTAATAAAAAAGAATATTTCATATATTAAACAAACAACATATTTGTAATAAACGGAATGGTCCTGAAAAATAATACAAATTGTCCGCAAAATGAACGGGAAAAACTTTCTTTTCTCTCTAATATTACATGGCATAATGCTAATCAAAGCTATGAGAAAAATCAATTCCAAGGTATCAAGTTCATACAAGAGTTTGTTAGACACCTTCCGCATAAGCCAGGGGTTTACCGGATGATTGGTGAAAATGGTGATATTCTCTATGTTGGAAAAGCCCGTAATCTCAAAAAACGTGTTTCAAACTATACACGTGAACAAGGACACAATAATCGTATTACCCGCATGATTCGTGCAACATATCATATGGAATTTATCGTCACCCATACAGAAACAGAAGCACTCCTTTTAGAAGCCAATCTCATCAAAAGATTGCATCCACATTTTAATGTACTCCTACGTGATGATAAAAGTTTTCCTTATATTATGATTACAGATGATCATCGAGTGCCTGCACTTTACAAACATCGTGGTGCTCGAATACGAAAAGCTCACTATTTTGGTCCTTTTGCTTCTGCTGGTGCAGTGACACAAACAGTTCATGTTTTACAACGCGTCTTTTTATTACGAACCTGTACTGATTCAGTTTTTGAAAACCGTACACGCCCCTGCTTGCTTTATCAAATTAAGCGATGTTCTGCACCTTGTACTCATGAAATTAGTGACAGTGATTATAAAGAACTGGTGAAAGGAGCAAAAGCGTTCCTTTCGGGAAAAGATCAATCTATTAAAAGCGATATGGTTCAAGCTATGCATAAAGCCGCTGAAAATCTCGATTTTGAACAAGCAGCTTCCTATCGTGACCGCTTATCAGCCCTTTCTCACATACAAAGCCATCAAGGTATTAATCCTCAAACGATAAAAGAAGCGGATGTATTTGCAATTGCGCAAAAAGAAGGAATGACCTGTATTCAAGTGTTCTTTTTTCGCATGGGGCAAAATTGGGGAAACCGTGCCTATTTTCCTAAAGCAGATCCCTCTTTTTCCCGCACTGAAATTTTAGCGAGTTTTCTTGCCCAATTTTACGATGATAAACCACTTCCTAAAAGCATCCTTTTATCTGAAGAAATTGAAGAAAAGACACTTCTTACAGAGGCATTTAGTCTCAAAGCAAATCACAAAGTGTCCCTCTCTTTACCTAAACAAGGTGAACGAAAAACTCTTGTTAATCGTGCCTATCTCAATGCTCATGAAGCACTTGAACATAAGCTTTCTGAAACAGCCACCCATACAAAATTGCTTCAAGGTCTTGCTAAAACATTCCAACTACCTGTTCCTCCACGCCGGATAGAAGTCTATGACAATTCTCATATCATGGGAACAAATGCTGTAGGGGCTATGATTGTTGCTGGTCAAATGGGATTTATTAAAAATCAATATCGAAAATTCAACATTCGCTCAACAGATATCACGCCTGGCGATGATTTTGGCATGATGAAAGAAGTGATTAAACGAAGATTTTCACGCCTTATCAAAGAGTATGATCTGCCAAATAGAAGTCATGACATAAAAGATGATGATCTTTTTCCCATTTGGCCTGACCTTATCTTAATCGATGGTGGTGAAGGACAAATCAACAGCGTACATGCAATACTTGCTGAATTACAATTAAATGATCTCTTCACAGTTGTTGGAATCGCCAAAGGTGTTGACCGTCATGCGGGACGTGAACGATTTTTTATAAAAGGTATCCCCCCCTTTACACTTCCTCCACGTGATCCTATCCTCTATTTTTTGCAACGTCTGCGTGATGAAGCACACCGTTTTGCGATTGGAACTCATAGGATAAAACGAAAAAAAGCAACATTCAAAAACCCACTTGATGAAATCGAAAATATCGGTCCGACAAGAAAGCGTGCATTGCTTCATCATTTTGGAAGTGCCAAAGCTGTTGCTAGTGCCTCATTTGAAGATTTAAAAAAAGTTACGGGAATTTCTATGACAATTGCACAAAAAATTCATAACCATTTTCATGAAAAATAGGCTTGTTTCATAACCTTCGACTTGTTACGTTAAGGAAATATATTCTCTTTCACAAGAATTAAAAATGGCTCCATGAAAAATCATACTTTTTCTTTTCCAAATATTTTAACTTATGCACGAATTGTTGCAGTCCCAATGGTTGTTGCATGCTTTTTTTTAGAAGGGCGACTACAATCAAGTGATATCACTCGCTGGATTGCTGTTTCCATTTTTATCGTTGCATCCATTACTGACTTTCTTGACGGTTACCTTGCTCGTATTTGGGAACAAACATCCAATATTGGTCGCATGTTAGATCCAATTGCCGATAAACTTCTCGTCTCTGCTTGTTTGCTCTTGCTTGCCGCAGACAGTACCATCGCTGGGTGGACACTATGGGCAGCTATTATCATTCTTTGCAGAGAAATTCTTGTATCAGGATTACGTGAATATTTGGCTGAGTTAAAAGTTAGTGTTCCTGTCTCTCGTCTTGCAAAATGGAAAACTTTTGTACAGATGATCGCTATTGTATTTCTTTTAGCTGGACCAGCCGGTAATAAAATTTTCCCTTACACAGTAGAGTTTGGCATTACTATGCTGTGGATTTCTGCCCTCCTTACATTGTGGACAGGGTGGGATTATTTTCGTGCAGGTTTAAAACACGTTATCCTATGAAGAGTATGGAGATTTATAATGATAATTTATCTTTTTGTACTTAAATAAGAGATAAGAATAGCATAAGATTGATTTATTTTTATTAATGATAAATCAATCAAGCACTTTTTTGCACATTACAAGTAAGGGTGGTATATAGATAAAAGCTCTTCAAAAAAGAGTAAATAGGCTTTATATTTTCGTAAAAGCAGCTGTAATATTAAAAGCTAAAAAACAATTAATGCTCCATATGCTTTCAAAAAAGTCTATAATCTTATAAGCAAAAAACCGAAATATAGTGTTTCGGATTTTTGCTTCTTATAAACGCTTTATTAACCAACAATTTCTATCTCAGAAAACCAAAAGGCGATTTCTGTTTTTGCCGTTTCAGCACTATCGGATCCATGGACAGAATTTTCGCCAATCGATAAAGCATGAACCTTACGAATTGTCCCTTCTTCTGCATCACTAGGATTCGTAGCCCCCATTACTTCACGGTTTTTAGCTATTGCATTTTCGCCTTCCAAAACTTGTACAACGGTTGGACCAGAAGACATGAATTCAACCAATTCACTAAAAAAAGGGCGTTCTTTATGAATAGCATAAAATTTTTCAGCCTCACGTTTGCTCATCCAAACACGTTTAGACGCAATAACACGTAGCTCCGCATCCTCAAGCATTTTAGTAATTGCGCCAGTCAAATTACGACGGGTTGCATCTGGTTTAATCATCGAAAAAGTACGCTCTAAAGCCATTTACTCACCTTTATTTCATTTATAACATTCTCTGACTGTTTCTATAGCGAGCAAGGAGCCCTTTGCCAAGTGACTCTGCAAAAATCTACACAAATTCTCAAAATATAGAATGAATTATAAAGAAAACTTTAATAAAAATACCTGCAATCGCTCATCCCATCATAAAGATGCGCTACCGACTCTCAATAAATATTGAACCTTCTTTCATAATCTTAAATGCTTCCCATCAAAATTATCATTTAAGCAATAAAAAGTCATAAGAAAAAACTCACATGCAAAAAATATATCTTTTTGAAAGCCTTCTTCTTTAAAGAGGACGAACCTAGACACTTGGTTTGAAAATCCTTCTACACACATTGAGATCAATTAAAAATAACCATATACTTAGAAACTATAGCGTACACCTATAATTCCCTGAAGGGACTGTTTTGTTTTACGCCCTTTAATATAATGGGCCTCACCATA
>NZ_JBHINS010000013.1:0-8698 GCF_042195095.1 Bartonella sp. CL435QHHD | reverse complement strand
TTTTTTTAAATAAAATAACCCAAACATTTCCAATAAAATATTGTAACAAAAAATCCTATTTCAAGACATTATTGGAAAAATCTGCCTTCATAAAAATAAAACATGAAAACAAAAGGAGTTCAAAGAGAGCATGGCGCCTTTAAAGTAAAATATAGCACCCCATTGCAATGCATAAAAATAGGAAGTTGCCTAAGAATGAGTTAATCTCAATAACGCTTGTTTTATGCTACTTTAATAAGGAAATTTTTCTGCACAGGTACGATTTATAAAGACATTGCTGTATAAAGAGAATCGCATGATCTGTAATTTGTAAAAAGAATCAAATTCCTGTAGAAGCATGCTAAGCTATCTATCTATCTAGCTTTCTTTATTTAATATTGAAAAGTACTCTTATAAATCTATGTGGGATAACGAACAACAAAAAAACGATCCTGGACAGGACCCTGCTCTTGTCGTCAAACGCTTACGGCCTGCGCGCCGGCAGGTCTCTGCTCGTTGGCTTACGGGAACCGTTCTGACAGGAATCACTTCCTGCATTCTTATGGGGATTGCACTTTTTACGGCTCTTGATGAACAACAGCGATTGGTAACACCGCCACAATGGTTTACGCAGGAAAACCTATCAGAATCACAAGACCCTGAGGCCAATGGGTATAAAGGTGATCGTATTTCTCCCACCCATGCACGGCAAAGCTTTGACAGAAAACGTCAATTTGAACTATCGATTCTACAAAAAAAAGGCGATGAAAAAGTCATTCAAACACAACATTTTGAATGGATTCGTATGGCTTTAGCCGAAAATCGCCCCCAGAAATATAGCTATCCAAAATTTGATTCTTTAAGCATTCTTGCCAGTGATTCGCAAAGTCAAAATATTGCACCACAAGAAGATTCTGGGCAGATTTACGGTGCAAAAATCGAAACAAAACTCACCTTACGCAGCTATGATTTTAAGGTAAATCAATTCGATTTTGATGACAGCGACACATTGACAGATGAAGAGGCACAACAAGAAGTGCAAAAAGCTGGATTTACTTTAGAAAAGAGCACCGAACTTCTTTCAGTTCTCACATTGATTGATCCTTTAAAGTTAGAAGATGTATCCTCCCCTTCCCAAGGCACAGAATCCCCTGAAGTTCGAATCGTTCAAGAAAATGTAACCGTTTCTCCTCAAAGCCACCGTATCGATCTGACGAAAAACTATGTTGAAGATATTATTCCTATTCGTAAAAAACAAACGATAGCCGATGCTTTCAAAAAAACCAGTTATACAAAAAAGCAAATTGACCAAGTTGTAAAAACGCTAGAAAAAATAAGCCTTTCCGATACTCTTAAAGAGGGAAGCCTTTTACGCATTGGTATCGTGACACAAGCTGGTGAAAAAGACCATCTCGTACGCGCAAGTATCTATCAAGGGATGCATCATGTTCTCACCATTGCCCTGAATGATAAAGGCCAATTCATTGAAAGCACAGAGCCTAAAATGTCTAAAGCGCTTAAAACGGCTTTTCAAAATGGTATTCCGCATTCTTACATCAATAGCGCGCAATTACCAACGGCTTATGATGCACTCTATAGTGCTTTGCTCAGTCATAATATATCACAATCTCTCTCTCATCGTCTTATTCGTCTGCTGGCCACCAATATTGACATGAAAAGTCCGATAACACCCAATGATCAGATCGAAATATTTTATGCCGTACCACAAAGCGATAAAGAAAACAAAAACGGCAAAAAGAACTTGAAAGCAAAGGAAGCATCCAAAAACACTGATCCAGAAATTCGTTATATTAGCGCAACTTTTGGAAATACAACTTATAAATATTACCGTTATCAATTAAAAGATGGAAGCGTTGATTATTATGATTCTGAAGGGAAGAGTTCAAAGCCTTTCTTGCTGCGCAAACCCACACCAAATGGGATTTTTGGCTCCCCCTTTGGTCCACGCAAACATCCTATTTTAGGCTATATTCGCATGCATACGGGTGTTGACTGGGTTGCTCCTAAAGGATCGCCCATTATTGCTGTAGGAGATGGTATTGTCACAAAAGTAGGCGTAACAGGCGGCTATGGAAATCACACGGAAATTCAACATGCCAATGGATATGTCAGCAGTTATTCACACCAAAGTCGTTATGCACCAGACATCAAACCAGGCGTGAAAGTACGACAAGGACAAATTATTGGATATGTTGGATCAACAGGAATGGCAACCGGTCCCCATTGTCATTTTGAAATCATTGTCAATGGCGTCAAAGTTGATCCCATGCGCATTCGTATACCGGATAGCAAAGCCTTAACCAATCAAGACCTACAAACATTCCTACAAGAAAAAAACAATATTGATTCTTTGATCAACAGCCCGATAGCACCCTCCGAAGAGACTTAAAGCATGAAAGCATCGGCATTTTCACGACTCAAAACATCTAAAAATATGCTTTAGCGCTTACTTTTCTCAAAGAGATTTCCGCATTTTAAATATCTATTAAAGGATACGTCGAAATATGCCACCACCCAAGGTCGCATCACAATGATTAAAAATAAAACGCCCTCCCCTTTTCAGGTTTACGCACAATAGGTTTGCAGATTTACGCACAATAGAAAAGTGAAAAATATGACCCCCCAAAAGGCTAACTCTTCTTGTTTATTTTATCAAAACGATAAAAATCCCTTTGTTTTCCATGCAATAAAGTCTTAAATCAAAGGTGAGTTTTTCTAAAGAACGAAGATTCTAAAATCCATATCATTCTATAAACAACCCGACTTCTTGTTGAATAGATTTCACTTGTTGAATGTATGCTGTTCATAGCCCTAAAGGACGGTGTTTCATGAACTTTATGAGCAAGTTTTACCTAAGAGAATATTCCTTACACACTTTTACAAAAACACCCCATATTTAAAGTTTTAACAGCCCTTACAAAAAATAACAAAACTTAAAAAAACAATCTCTTCGCAAAGAAATAGAGCTTACGAATATAAGTATTATTATTGGCTTAAAGGAGCACTTATTCAAAATAAATTTAAAGGCTCACTTAAGCACTTCAAAGCTCTAAGACAAGGAGAACTTTGAAAGCCGATCATCGGAGTCAATAAAGCAAAAAAACAACGAGAGAGAAAATCAAACATTACACCAAAAGATAAAGAAGCAAAGTTGCCTTTCTTGAAGACAATCGATAATTTAATATTAAAGAGTGCTGTGTTCGCGCTACTGAAGCCGTATTTTTCCTTCTTCTTGTGAAAAGATGCCCTCCCCATACATTCACGATGAATGAAAGGCAGCTTACCACGAGCAAAGAGTTTAACCCTTTAAAAAAATCAGTCAGAGCTTTTTTTTGAACTATTCATGCTAAGTTTTGGCAAAGGAATAACAATCTTTGTGCCTCCTAAAGCAGAAGTTTCAAACAGAGGTTTTTCACCAAATTGCATACAGAGCTGTTCCACAACCACACGACCAAGTCCTGTTTTTTGTTTTAAAGTTTGGCTTTTCATTCCCACGCCATCATCTTCTACAATGAGCATCAATTGTCCATCTTTCTGGGGACCAAAGGAGATATAAATATGACCCGACCGTTGATCAGGAAAGGCATGTTTTAAGGAATTTGTCAGCAGTTCACCAAGGATAATTCCAAGTGTTGTCGCATCTCTTGAAGACAGGCGACAATCTTTAAAGTTGGTGTGAATGGTGATGTTTTCACGCAATTCAAAAGGAACTGCCAATTCGACATCATGCACAACAGAACTAAGAAACTCTGCCAATAAAGTCGTTTCCATATCATCACTTAAGCGCAAACGACGATGTGCTGTAGAAATTGTCTGAATACGATCACGTGCAGCACCTAGAACAGAACGTACCTCTTCATTTTTGCTCCGGTTTAACTGGAGCCCCAGCAAAGAAGACACCGTTCCAAGAGAATTGCCAATGCGATGGCTTGCATCCTGCAACAATATTTCAACCCGTTGGCGTTCTTTTTCAGCGTGATTACGTGCTCTTTCTAATTCTTGTGTTCGTTCTTTCACGCGGGCTTCCAGAGCGATATTTTCGCTATGAAGCAGCAATTGATACAATTTTAAAGAGCGCATATCACGATGAAAACGATTAATAACAAAATAGGCAGAAATAAAGGTACTTACAACGGAAACAATAGCCGCCAATGTCAAAGCAGCCCGCATCAATGCGATACCCTCACGCTGTTTTTGTCGCACTACATCATCCCCATTAATAAAGCTTGTCATCAATTGAGCTAAACGTGCCACAGGAATCTTTGATACTTCCAAAGAGTCCGCATGAGAAGGTTGAGAAGGTTGTTCAGGAATCGCATCAAGAGCATGCATATGGGCATTCATAAAGGCTTTTCGTGCTTCAACCTCTTCTTTAAAAGCCGTAAACCATTTATACCACTGCGGATGCGCATAAACAATAAGTGCGATATAGTCGAGAATATTCCCCAACTCCCGCTCTGAATTTTCAAAACGTATTTTATCTTCCGCCTTGCGCGTTTTTGCATAGCTGCGATCAGCAACAGCCATATCAATCAAGCTAATAAGAACCAAATCAGCCTGTTCGCGCAATTCTGAACTTGTATTCAACTGTGCGATTTCTCGATCAACAGCATTTGAAAGCAACATAATAAAAACCGATGCCAAAAGAGCCATAACAAGAGAAACAACAATCGCACCCCACCGCCAGCGTGATATCGTTGCATCAGAAGAAGGCATTTGAGGCATCAAATTTGTTTTTGTTGTCATAGAATGTCCATTGGCGAACTTGAAAGTCGTCATTTTTCAGCACAAAGGAAGGCAACCTTATGGAACATAAAACCTAAAGCCCGTGAGAAAGTTTTATACAGGCTTTTCTTGTGTTCCTAAGGATACACGCCAAACTTCTGAATTTCCTCAGATACTGACTTTACTGTAATAGCTATAACGGGAATAAAAAAAACAAGGCTATCGATCATAATTATTATGCTTTTTTAGCCGTTAAATGAACACAATGTACTTCCAGCTGAGTAAGAATCAGGACCATAATCAGACTCACCATCCACCTTAAGAAGTTCTTGTAATCGATTACGCGCCCTGCTCACACGGCTTTTAATGGTTCCAACAGCACAACCACAAATAGTCGCAGCATCTTCATAAGAAAACCCCGATGCGCCAATGAGAATAATGGCTTCTCTTTGATCGGCAGAAAGCAAATTTAAGGCTTTTTTGAAATCTTGCAAATCAAGCGATCCATATTGAGCAGGATGAACAGCGACATTTTGAGTAAACACGCCATCGGTATCTTGAACTTCTCTTCCCTTTTTACGCATTTGACTATAAAATTCATTGCGCAAAATGGTAAAAAGCCAAGCTTTAAGATTAGTCCCCATCTCAAAACTATCTTGCTTAGCCCATGCCTTCATAACAGTATCTTGAACCAAATCTTCAGCTTTATCGTGCTTGCCACTTAAAGAAACAGCAAAAGCTCGTAAAGCCGGCAACACAGAAAGGAGTTCTTGTTTAAAGTTTTTCGCGCGCTTTGACATAAAGGATTCAAACCTTTTCCACATTGTTTAAGCCAAATTGCTCTGCGCGCTCCAACTTCTCTAAAAGCTCAAGCAAACACCGTGGCAGTGCCTCTTCTTGAATTTCCATGTAAAATTGACGTAACTTCCGTGCTATTTCGCTATTGACCCCGAGAAGATCATCTCCAACTGTAAATTGTGTGGTGAGATTTTTTTCATCACGGTCGTTCATTTTTCATCCCCCTAATCCATATAATATTGGTAGCACCGCGAAGAATTTTTTCGCCTTATAGTTGTAAATATAGCTGTCGGTAAAAAGTTCCATACAAATCAAGGAACTTTTTTATCGGTTGAGAATTTCAACCAACAAAGTGCTTGAAAGGTCAAAGGAGTTATAAATTATGTCATTATCAACGCGCATTGCCCCGCATCTTCCCTATCTTCGGCGTTTTGCCCGCTCTGTCACCGGTAGCCAATCCTCTGGCGATGCTTATGTGTCAGCGATGTTGGAAGCACTCATTGCCGACATCTCCATTTTTCCCAAAGCCTCCACTGACCGAATTGGTACCTATTGGCTTTTTTGCCATCTTTTTGACCAAACCACACCGAACATCCCAGAACCCCTGCCTCAATTTGGTCTTGAACAAAAAACCAGTGCCAAATTATCCTATCTCACGCCCCGTGCACGCCAAGCATTTTTGCTCATTGCCGTTGAAGGATTTCATGAACAAGAAGCCAGCGAAATCATGAATCTGGATACGAAAGAATTCCGCAAGCTTCTCAACCAAGCATCTATTGATATTTCTCAACAAATTGCCACTGAAGTCATGATTATTGAAGATGAACCTCTTATTGCACTTGATATTGAGCAAATGGTAGAAAGCCTAGGTCATCATGTTGTAGGAATAGCGCGCACGCGTGATGAAGCTGTCATTATGTATCATAAGAAAAAACCACGGTTGATTTTGGCTGATATTCAATTAGCCGATAACAGTTCAGGTATTGATGCGGTCAACGAGATTTTGAAAAATGACCATATACCAGTGATTTTCATCACGGCTTTTCCCGAAAGGCTTCTCACTGGCGAGCGTCCAGAACCAACTTTTTTAGTGACCAAACCTTTTAACCCAGATATGGTGAAAGCGCTTATTTCCCAAGCTTTATTTTTTCAAGAGAATGCTTCTAAAGCGGCTTAGAACAGGGTAACATCTTAAAATTATGATTGTTACGCCTCTTTCAAAGCCTCCCATGGATAAATCTCATATGAGTGCGCTCATGCAAGCGATTCGTGGTGCGGATATTTGCGTTCTCTATCAGGCAACAAATCTGGTTTATTTATGGGCTGAAAACTTGCCCCACCATTTGCACAATAAATGGCGGGTTGGGTGTCGTGACAGCGACTTTTTTTCGCTTGACCTTGCAGACAATATGGAAACCATCAAACTGCAAGTTTTAGCCAGTGGCAAAATGCAAACTGTTGAAGCACGTTTTGAAGATACAAACAAACAAGAGATTTGGTACAAATTTTCTATTGATTGCCACCGCAATGATAACGAAGACATTATTGGTATTATCACCACCGGTGTCAATATTTCCGGCTTACGCCGCCGTGAACAAGTGCTTAAAATCCTTCTTCGCGAAGTCAGTCACCGTTCTAAAAATCTTCTAGCGATCATTCAAAGTATTGCCAGTCAAACCGCCCGCTATACTGAATCTCTTCAAGTTTTTTTACGAAAATTTCAAGGTCGTCTTCATTCTCTTTCTCATTCTCAAGATCTGATCACGGATTCCGATTGGCGTGGTGCTCAATTTCGCGAATTGGTCCAAACGCAGGCTTTAGGCTATTTAATGAAAGAAACAGAACGTTTTTCACTTGAAGGCGTCGATCCTTATCTTTTTCCCAATGCCGCTTTGCATATTGGTTTGGCTTTTCATGAACTGATTGTCAATTCTCTTTCTTTTGGAGCCCTTTCCCAAGAAAAGGGGAGCATCTGTGTACGCTGTGAAATCGAAACAAAACTGAATGGCAAAACGCAACTTATCATCACTTGGCATGAAAATTTTGAATCCGGCATCCCTCCCACAAACAATAAAAAAGCCTGTTTTGGTAGTGCCGTTCTCGAAAAAATCGTTCCCATTTCCGTGAATGGTTCAGCTTCCCTCAAATTGACACAAGAAGGAATTGTCTATTGCCTCTCTGTTCCTGATACTTATTTTGATATTTTTTCTTAAAAGAGCATTTTAAACAATGAACAAGAGAAGTTTCCCCTTTTTTAGTAAAATGTCTCATCTATTTATTAAGCACAAAGACATTTTCCAACCTCTTTAAACCAACCTCTATAGTCCCCCAATAGTTCCCCAAAACCTTAACGAAAAACCTTAACGATGAGAACTGAAAGCCACATAAAATCTATTCCCGCTGTTAATCAACTTCCATCCCTCATATAACCGGCATATTTTAAAACAGAAACCAAAACGATAAAGAGCAAACCGTTTCAACTTTTACTATGCCAAATAAAAGCGAGCCTATTACCCATCTCTTTTTGTGTAATTTTCGCAATGCGCATACAATTTTATTTTGGCATAATATGCAATTTCAAGGAGTAAAGCTAACATCCATCATCATTCTTCAGCTTTACGGGCTTAAAGCCTCCACGAAAACGACAATTAATTGATGAAAATTACATATTTTACGCTTTTATATATCGCATTCTATAATGGAGATATTCTCTTCAGGTACAATAGGACATTCTAAAACAGAATACACTTATGTCTTTCATTCACGCACTTTTTTAATATTTCCCAGCGCATCCACGCTCATTTCAAAACAGTATCTGTAAATAAGATATAATAGCCCCCAGCCCCCGTAAAGTGAACCATCAAACCCGCCCCTTGTTACGCCATATCCTTCTTTACCTTCATGCCCCTTTTCACTTCATAAAAGTAGTAGCTGAGCATCATCATACCATTTGTCTTTCATGTTACAACAGCCATTGACCTTTGAGAGCGTCCATAAGAGGCATTTTAGGCTTTTTTTCAAATATTTCTCATTGATACAAAGCCCCTACACACCCCTTTATGACGTGCAAACCAATGACTTTGATTAATTCACTATAGAATAGCATCTCAAAGGGGAAAACCCATCTCAAAGGGGAAAACCCATCTCAAAGGGGAAAACCCATCTCAAAGGGGAA
>NZ_JBHINS010000033.1:2500-8126 GCF_042195095.1 Bartonella sp. CL435QHHD | reverse complement strand
CGCTCAAAAAAGGATTTTGAACTAATCAATCTCAAGCCTCGCCATGCGCGTTTAACTTTTAATGCCGCCCATTCTCTCTCAATTTATATTTTAGAGCTCATGGATCAGCCATAATAAAAACCATATCACGACTACCAGCATTTTCTTGTGCCATTTTAAATGCTTTTTAGGCATTAAAGGGGGGGACTGCTGCTTCTACCCTACAAAACCAAATATTTCTATAGCATGACAGAATGAGTAATCACACCACCCTATAGTTCTCCTCTTCCCCGCGTTTCTAGGCTCCGCTTCTAAAGTCAGTGGCAATTTCTGTAAATGCAAAAGGCGCCCTTAAGGATGGCGAATGAGGATGGTGCAAAAGTATTGCCTTGATTATTTTTTTAAGAACAAACTAGCTGGTGTACTATTTTTGGAAAGCTCTCGTGCAGAAATATTATGATGGAGAAGCTAGTCATTATGATAAAAACACAAGTCTTAACTCCGTAAAGAGAGAAAATCTGAGCTTAGATTTAATTCCTACAAAGCCTTTATGCGCGTAAATTACATACCTATACGTTCTTCCCCTACCCTACTTAATTTTATAATAAGACAGCTCCGTATAAAAAACAGCACTATTCTTACATACCATAGCCATTTTCTCTTTACAGGCTTTCTGCTATCAACATAATACTTTACCCTCTTAAAACACTATTTGCAAAAGGTTTGCATCATCACAATGATCATAGGCATAGGCTTGCTACCCCAAAAAGCTTGCTAGGTAAAAATCCGCCTTAGTATTTAGTGATATAGATAGTGTAGATGTTCAAGGAATTGTGTACAGTTTTTTTGTTACAAAAAGTTGCAGATTGTTTTGAGGATGAAGATATACAGGTACACATAGAACAAAGGGAGGGATGATATTAAAATCCAAGAGAATCTGAGTTTAGATTTAGTCCTTGCGCGCCCTTTAAGTGCGTGGCATTACGTACCTATACGTTCTTCCCCTACCCATTTTGCTTCCAGAGGTGCATGATGATTAGTAGCATGCCCCTTCTTATTTGGTTTTTTGTACGCGAGAAGAGTTTCGAGTGATGAGCATTGCATTCCCATGCGCTTAGACGCTACACCTGTTTTTTTCTGCTTTTATTTTCAGAGATTGATGATATTTTTGTTTTCCAGTACTAAGAAGAGCTTTTAGATTTATTGTTTTAGAGAGAAGAAAGCATTCTCTACCTGCCTCTGCCTACCACTGCTTCATTAGCGGCATACCCCTTATTAGTCCTATTGCATTCTTTTACGGGATGAGAAGACATCCGATCCAGCTCCAAAGCCGCTCCTAGGTCTTGGTGCGTTTAAGGGCCACTAGGTTTTTTACTGTTTTGATAAAGCTTCTATGAGAAAAGTGTAGCAGGAAGGGGAACTTATGTAGGTAAATTACTGACTTTTCCTAGTAGAGGGGAAAGTTTGAATAAAGACTTATTCTATAACATTTTGCATTACGTGCATTATTATATTTTCACGCGATATTATGTGCGTATTGTCATGTTTAGAGGTCATTTGATTTTTATGGAATATTAGTTTTGGAACATTGGTTGCGGGGGCAGGATTTGAACCTGCGGCCTTCAGGTTATGAGCCTGACGAGCTACCGGGCTGCTCCACCCCGCGTCATATATTTTAAGACAAGATTTTTTTATTGTCTACTCTGAGTATTGAGCATTGATATTTATCGTTATATTTTTATTTTTGAATTGTTATCTATCATGCCTTTAGCAGACCTGGCGGCGACTTACTCTCCCGTGCCTTAAGACAAAGTACCATCAGCGCTGGAGCGTTTCACGGCCGAGTTCGGGATGGGATCGGGTGCGTTCACTCCGCCATAACCACCAAGTCAGCAAAAAGCATGAATGATGAGAAGCTGGAATTTTATATTTTTGAATGAATATGGGAAATGAGAACGATCAAGTCGATCGAACGATTAGTATCAGTAAGCTTCATGTGTTACCACACTTCCACACCTGACCTATCAACGTGGTGGTCTACCACGGTTCTCAGGGAATACTCGTTTTCAGGTGGGTTTCCCGCTTAGATGCCTTCAGCGGTTATCCCTTCCGTATATAGCTACCCTGCTATGCGGCTGGCGCCACAACAGGTCCACCAGAGATACGTCCATCCCGGTCCTCTCGTACTAGGGACAGATCCTGTCAATATTCCTACACCCACGGCAGATAGGGACCGAACTGTCTCACGACGTTCTGAACCCAACTCACGTACCGCTTTAAATGGCGAACAGCCATACCCTTGGGACCTGCTCCAGCCCCAGGATGCGATGAGTCGACATCGAGGTGCCAAACAACCCCGTCGATATGGACTCTTGGGGGTCATCAGCCTGTTATCCCCGGCGTACCTTTTATCCGTTGAGCGATGGCCCTTCCACACGGGACCACCGGATCACTATGACCGTCTTTCGACTCTGCTCGACTTGTCAGTCTCACAGTCAGGCAGGCTTATGCCATTGCACTCAACAAACGATTTCCGACCGTTCTGAGCCTACCATCGCGCGCCTCCGTTACTCTTTAGGAGGCGACCGCCCCAGTCAAACTACCCACCATACACGGTCCCGAATCCGGATAACGAACTGCGGTTAGACATCCATATCGGTAAGGGTGGTATTTCAAGGATGACTCCACAAAGGCTAGCGCCCCTGCTTCAAAGTCTACCACCTATCCTACACATACAGACACAAATGCCAGTGTAAAGCTATAGTAAAGGTGCACGGGGTCTTTCCGTCTAACCGCAGGAACCCCGCATCTTCACGGGGAATTCAATTTCACTGAGTCTACGTTGGAGACAGCGGGGAAGTCGTTACGCCATTCGTGCAGGTCGGAACTTACCCGACAAGGAATTTCGCTACCTTAGGACCGTTATAGTTACGGCCGCCGTTTACTGGGGCTTCAATTCAATGCTTGCACATCTCCTCTTAACCTTCCAGCACCGGGCAGGCGTCAGACCCTATACGTCGTCTTGCGACTTCGCAGAGCCCTGTGTTTTTGGTAAACAGTCGCTACCCCCTGGTCTGTGCCACCCTCTAACGGTTGCCCGCTAAAGGGTCACGCTTCTTCCGAAGTTACGCGTGCAATTTGCCGAGTTCCTTCAACGTAGTTCTCTCAAGCGCCTTAGTATTCTCTACCAGTCCACCTGTGTCGGTTTGGGGTACGGTCTATATGTGGGAGCTATTTCCTGGAACTGCTTCACTGCAAGATCAATCCAATAAGATCTTACAATATACGCAATCCGTCACTACCCACAGGTCCACGAATATTAACGTGGTTCCCATCGACTACGCCTTTCGGCCTCGCCTTAGGGGCCGACTCACCCTGCTCAGATTAACTTTAAGCAGGAACCCTTGGACTTTCGGCGAGGGAGTCTCTCACTCCCTTTATCGTTACTCATGTCAGCATTCTCACTTCCGATACCTCCAGGAGCTCTCACGAGTCTCCCTTCACAGGCTTACGGAACGCTCCGCTACCACTTACTCCATAAGGAGTAAATCCACATCTTCGGTGTATGGCTTTAGCCCCGTTACATTTTCGGCGCAGGGACCCTTATTTAGACCAGTGAGCTGTTACGCTTTCTTTAAATGGTGGCTGCTTCTAAGCCAACATCCTGGTTGTTTTGGGATCCTCACATCCTTTCCCACTTAGCCATAACTTGGGGACCTTAGATGGTGGTCAGGGTTGTTTCCCTCTCCACGACGGACGTTAGCACCCGCCGTGTGTCTGCTAGTTAGTTCTTCCAGGTATTCGGAGTTTGGTTAGGTTTGGTAATCCGGTGAGGACCCCTAGCCCATCCAGTGCTCTACCCCCTGGAGAATTCGACTAACGCTCTACCTAAATAGATTTCGCGGAGAACCAGCTATTTCCGAGTTTGATTGGCCTTTCACCCCTAGCCACAAGTCATCCCAATCTATTGCAACAGATACGGGTTCGGCCCTTCAGTAAGTGTTACCTTACCTTCAGCCTGCTCATGGCTAGATCACTCGGTTTCGGGTCTAATCCAACGAACTGAACGCCCTATTCAGACTCGCTTTCGCTACGCCTACACCTACCGGCTTAAGCTTGCTCGTTAGACTAAGTCGCTGACCCATTATACAAAAGGTACGCCGTCACCCAGAACGAATCTTGGGCTCCGACTGTTTGTAGGCATTCGGTTTCAGGTACTATTTCACTCCCCTTGTCGGGGTACTTTTCACCTTTCCCTCACGGTACTGGTGCGCTATCGGTCATGCACGAGTACTTAGGCTTGGATCGTGGTCGACCCATGTTCAGACAGGATTTCACGTGTCCCGCCCTACTCTAGGACTTAAATCAGATTTACGTATACGGGACTATCACCCACTTTGGTACGACTTTCCAGTCGTTTCTACTTTTCTTAATTCAAGCCACTGGCCTGGTCCGCGTTCGCTCGCCACTACTAACGGAGTCTCGTTTGATGTCCTTTCCTACAGGTACTTAGATGTTTCAGTTCCCTGCGTTTGCTTCTTACACCCTATTTTATTCAGGTGTAGATACCTTTATTAGATGACTAGAAAACTAAACTGTCTTTTTGCAAAAACAGCTTAATTTTTCTAGCCACCAAAGGTGGGTTGCCCCATTCGGAAATCTACGGATCAAAGGGTATTCGCACCTCCCCGTAGCTTATCGCAGCGTATCACGTCCTTCATCGCCTGTGCATGCCAAGGCATCCACCAAATGCCCTTAAGACACTTGATCGTTCTCATTGCCAATATTCATTCACGGTTTGTCTGCTTCTCTTTATCTTGTGCAAAATAAAGCGCAAAACAAACCAAATATCAGCAGAAAAGACCAGCTTCTCGAGATATATTCAATGGCGCGGTTAAGCTTCCAATCATAAGCAAGGGCTTTGAGCATTCCCTTGCGACACAATGTATCTCTTTTTAAATTAAGATTTCCTCTTCGGAAGAAAGGCTTTTCTTTCAGGATCTTTTTTAAAGATCTGTTTTCAAAAACCTTTTTTTGACAACAAGCATTTTCCCAAGAAAGTATTTTTCTTAAGCTAAAAACTTGTGCCTCAGAAGGAACCTTAAAAAAGGAACATGTCTGAATATATCTTCTCTTCACAATTTCAATAGAACAAGCAAAAGATCACTGGACCTTTTACAAAGACTGTTCTTACAACATGATGATGACCTAATGGTGGAGCCGGACGGGATCGAACCGACGACCCCCTGCTTGCAAAGCAGGTGCTCTCCCAGCTGAGCTACGGCCCCTAAATAATGCTCTTTCAAATCAACCTTAACCAGATTTATCAACTTGAATTACCTGTACTATTTTGATTTGTATCATTTAAATTTACCTGTACCACTAAGGGATTTTAAAAGCCTCTTTGAAAGCTTAATAGGATAAATTTAACAAATAATCTTTGGATGATAAAATAAAATCCTTAAAAATAAACAAAGATCGAAAAGTCTTTAATACACTAAAGCTTCATACTCTTGGATAAGCAAAAAACGAGCATAAATTGGTGGGCCTGGGAGGACTTGAACCTCCGACCTCACGCTTATCAAGCGCGCGCTCTAACCAACTGAGCTACAAGCCCTCCGGGATAAACCGGAAAACCTTCCCCGGC
>NZ_JBHINS010000046.1:0-6519 GCF_042195095.1 Bartonella sp. CL435QHHD | reverse complement strand
GATGATGCTGTCATTTTTTATCCTTGGGGGTGCAAACGGCGTACAAAATGCTCTAATGGCAAGTTTTATGATGAAAGCCATTAAAAAAGAACACCGAAACAACCAAATGCCCGCCTATATCTTTATCATACAAACAGCGGTGTGCCTTGGCTTTCTAGGAGCCGGTTTTGTAAAAGTGCATCACACCCAAAGCACACTGTTTATCATTGGCATCGCCACAATGATCGCAGGCATATTAGGTTTTATCTTGAACAGTGCCATACAAAAAAAGGGACTTAATGATAGTTAGCGGACTATGTCATCTTTCTATCTAACCGGCCAAAACCTTCCATCTTCACAGTGCGTTCAATTTCACTGAGTCTACGTTGGAGACAACGGAGAAGCTCGTTACACCATTCGTACAGATCGGAATTTTCCCGACAAGTAGTCTTGCTTCCTTAAAACCGTTATAGTTACAGCCGCCGTTTACTGGGGTTTCAATTCAATGCTTGCACATCTCCTCTTAACATTCCAGCACTGGGTAAACGTCAAACCCTATACATCGGGATTTGGAATCTCTCCCATGTTCATGACTAAAGTGGTACAAATACCCGTGTGTATCTTACGTTAACTTAACAGATTAATTATCCGTAATTGCCTTTACAAGACACTTTTTATTTGTTACATAATGGGACACTATTCGATAATTGGTTATCAGTTCTTTAAATAAATTATATTCCCACAATCACCATAATAGAATGCGGGGGGAGGATTGAGTGTGAGTTTACAAAAAGAAATAGATATCAAGAACCGTCTTTCGTTTTCTATAAGGGGACAATCGGAAAACTGCTCTCGTTTGATTGCGATGAAGCAACATCTTATGATCGGTATAAGTCCGTTCAACACAAGGTTTTCAGAAAAATATATCACTGAGCTCATATGTTGGGCTGCAAAGAAATTCAAAGATATTGACGTATTGCTCCCAGATATAGAATCAGCCATGCTTCTTATATTAGCTTCTGGAGCGCCTAAGGCTAAAGCAGAGAGGAAAACAAAAAAAGAGCTCAATCGCATAAGACGCGTATTATATAATATTCATGATTCTTATAATTTAGAAAAATCATTTCGCATTCTTGACTTCTCTCAATACAAGCAAAATGAAAATTATAAAAAATTGAAATTAAAGGCTATAGATTTGTGCAAAAAAAAATTCAAAATTTCGTGAATTATGCACGAAAATGTCAATCCAAGCAGTTGAACGTCGTGCAAAAAGCGTGGGATTATCAATTGAAGAAACAAAGAATTTAGAAACAACAAATATTTCTCTTGAATATATTTTTGATGAAATCCCTTTCTACGTAAATAGCCCATCTTTACTTAATAGAGAAAACTCAGTTTTAGCCTACCATCGTGAATGGCCGGTTGGAGAATTGTTGCTCAATGGTGAACAACCTCTCTGTGTTGATAAACAACAAGGTCACGGAATTGTTTCGATATGTACGCAAACTTATGAGAAGAACCAGTTTATGATTGAAGATTCAGGGGAAAATGAATGATGCGCAACGTTATTAAATTCAACGTTATGGACAAAAATTTCCAAAAAAATCCATACAATATATACCAAACTGTACATTCTTCTAACTCTGTTCTTTGGGATGAAAATCTTAAAGCTTATTTTTTTGGCCACTATGAAGATGTCAGCGCAATTTTGAAGGATACCCGCTTTACAACAGCGCCCTTAGCCGTTCGAGCAGAGCCGGTAATGGGCGATCGCGTATTGGCACAAATGGAAGGGCATGAGCACCATAGCAAGCGGCACGCCATACTTTCAAAACTTACTGGAAAAATGTTCCGCACGCACTATACTAAAATTATTGAAGAAATAATAGACCAGCTTCTCATGCCGCATCTTGCAAAAGGGAAAATAGATATTATAAATGAATTCGGTAAAGACTATAGTGTGCTTGTTACATTAATGGTCTTAGGCCTACCAATAGATCGCTACAAGGATATATCCATGTGGCATAAGGGAGTTGCATCTTTTGTCACCAGCCTAAACCAATCAGATGAGGAAAAAGAATTCAGCTTATCGTGCAGCAAAGATATCATCTCTTATTTAACACCACTTATAGAAGAATGGGACAAAAACGCATCAGAAGATTTAATCTCTGTTTTATGCCAGAAAACAAATGATGCTAATAGCATGACAACTTCTGAAATAGTTGCTCTCGTCCTTAACATGTTATTGGCCGCCATAGAACCTGCTGATAAAACATTAGCTTATCTTTTTTATCATTTACTCACACACCCAAATGAATTAGAAAAAATCCAAAATGACAGGAGACTTCTTGGCGATGCAATTACAGAAACACTGCGCTTGACTTCTCCCGTTCAGCTTATACCACGCCAGACCAATCAAGCGATAGAGTTCGCAGGAGTCACATTACCAGCCGACTCTCTTGTTTTTTGTATGATTGGAGCAGCTAACCGTGATCCTGATATTTTTGTGAACCCCAATCATTTTATACCAGAACGTAAACGGGGCAGTAAAACTGGGGCGGGTCTCATAAGGACCGCAAACCATTTAGCCTTTGGAGCAGGCGTGCACGTTTGTGTAGGTTCTGCTTTTGCTCTCATGCAGATTGAGTTGACGGCAAATAGACTCCTCGATAAACTCATTGACATCAGCTTAACTGATGGCTTCATTTTGGAGGAAGAAGGGTTGTACACAAGGGGACCATCAGCGCTCCCAATCACATTTATCCCAATATCAAAACCACAGCCATCACAAACACATGTTAATTTTTAAAAGTCTGTGAATGGGGCGGGGACAATATTTTAAAGAATATCAACAGGGGGCATAATAATGCAAAAGAGAGATTCCTATACAAAAACAGAAAGGTATGTCATATATACCGTCATTATTTCCAGCATACTTCCTCTGCTGGACGGGAGCATTGTCAATGTCATCCTTCCTAACCTTGCGCATTATTTTTCAGTCGGAGAAAATAATATACAATGGGTTGTAACATCCTATTTTCTCGCCACCGTTCCAGGGCTGCTAATGGCCGCTTTTGTGCAAGGAAGAATAGGTATCAAAAGCACTTGGTTTCTTGCAAGCTTCATTTTTATGCTTGGATCACTGGGGGTAGGAATAAGCTATGATTTTCCAACCATTATATCTGCCCGTATCGTTCAAGGTTTTGGGACCGGTCTTTTGCTACCCCTTAGCCAAACCATCATTGCCTTACAATTTGGACAGACACGAGTGCGCCAAGCCATGGGCACCATAGCCGTACCAACAGTTTTCGCCCCTGCCTTTGGTCCGCTGGTGGGCGCCTCACTTGCTCAGTATGTCTCTTGGCGTTTGTTATTTTTTATTAATATTCCGCTTATTTTATTGGCACTCACCCTTGGAGCAAAACATTTAAAGAACAACGAAACAACAAAAACAAAATTTAACTTATTTGCATTTTTAGCGTTTTCCATATCGCTTCTTTCGTTTTTTTACCTCACAGAAGCCAGAAACATCAATAACAAAAACCACTTATATATCCTAGCACTTATAGCGGTGATATCTCTCATATTATTCATTGTTTCTAATCAGAAAGCAAAAAACAAATTAATCGTCTTTAGCGGATTTCAAAATGCGCGCTATACATTACTCATGATCATGGGGCTTGTTGCTTCATTTCTTTTTTATAGCTTCCTCGTTTATTTCCCACTAGCCATTGCCATGGAACAAGCCCATGAAAATAGCCTTCTCATCATCGGTGCCCTCCTTGCTCTGCAAGGGGTAGGAGCATGGATCGGAAGGAAATTTATTTACCAAAAATGGAAAGAAAAATCTCCCTTTTTCATGATAGGAATTGGTTTAGTGATATCAAGCTTTGGGTTATTATGCTTCGGCTATAATATAAGCATGGATGGACTTGGATTCTTGCTAAGAGGCATAGGACTTGGCATCGCCACCATTGTCTGCCTTTCCGCCCCCATCCAATATGTCAACAGTTTATACGTCAAAGATACAGCCGTTATCACACGCATATTACAGCAAATAGGTGGTGCCTTAGGGGGTATATTCGCTGGTTTTTTGATCCATTCGCTGACAGAAGAATACTTGTCCTTAAACCAAACATATATCGTATTCTTCATATTCTCTATCGCTACATTTTTACTGTTTTGCCTAGCCCTCTTCTTATCGCGTAAAGAGAAGAATTTTGATTTATGATATGCTTTATTTGAACTCCCTATCCATAACATTGGCAATAGCTTATAAAATCATACAGCATTCACCACTTTTCGAGAAACCAACACACTGATACCTTGACCACAGCCTTCATCATTTTTATGAAAGACACTAAACCGATAAGCTCCTTAAGCTCTAAAATTGATCACCTCCAGTAACGTACGGTGTTTGTAATTTTATGATACCTCTGTGCTTTTAAATCCCTCTAAAAACCTCTTGAAATATGGGATTTTCTGATCAGACCTTTGCAAAGATCCACGAAATTAAGCACGCATTTCAATGCGGAATAGTCTCATAAATGCGCTAACAGACGCCCTACCGAACCAGCATAGAATATAGAACCCGCCCCCGCGCACGCCCCTATAAATGCTAATCATCTTCTATAACGCACCGCGATGTGAAAAATCGCACTGTATTACAAACTTGATAATGTTATTCGCCCCTTTTCAAAGTCATTGAATCACTATGCTTTCATAACAGCAATAGGTCCAAATGAAACTGAAGAGACAAAAACAGCTGGTAAAGCAGCATCTTCTCTCCATTTCATTGTTAACTGTTATAAGAAATCTCCCCCACTTTAATAAAAAAGCCCTCTCTCATTGAGAGGGAAATTTTAAAAACATTGAAAATCATGATGCATGATGACAGACAGCAAACCATCTCTAAAAAGACTGTTTCTTGATTTTCACAGCGTACTCTTAGATTTCTCTAACATTTTCCTGCCTTAAGATTTTCCTTATAAAATTTACGGACAAAAGAAGCTTTTCAGAACTCTTTTACACATAACTTCATTGCTTCAAGCTCCCTTACAGACACGATAAACGCGTATATTTCCATCTACCAAGTATGCGAGCTTCACAGCGGATATAATGAAAACAGTCTTTTTATAGAAAACCGTAAGCTTTAACGGAATAAACGAGATTTTAAACTAGCCTCCCGCATTACTCATTACTCTATACCGGTTATGCAAATAAAGAGCCCCATCTACTTTTTCTGACAAGCAAAGAACACACACAACATTTAGTAACATGCCATTATTGAAATTCTTGTCACAAGACCTTCCGTTCAGGGATTATGCGCATTGCCTGCTTCCTTCTCTCTAATAAACAATCTGCCAATAAAGAATGCTATTGCAGTTACGATAATACAAAATTATACTTCTGTTCTCATTCTATATTTTTCCAATTATCACGCATTATTCACCCCCTTCACTGCTTCACTGTTATAACAATGAAAGGAGAAAAAAATTAAAACACAATATGGCATTTCTCTTTCACAAATCTTATATAAGCCACAAAATTGTTGCGCGACTTTCTAAGCAAGGTCAGGCAATAAAATCATACTCTAAAAACCACTCAACATACTACTTTTTGATATTATAAAGCCATAAAATGCAATTATCGTCTCCGCAAACAATATCTCAGAAAAACAAAATCCCTTCTGCAATCATTGGACTACTCCCTCCAATGTTTGCGCACCATTATACGCATAACGAGTTAGATGACTTGTTTATTGCATCATTTGCTCCTCCTGAAATTCCAGAAGGTACAAAAATCCAAAAAGTTAAAGCGTGGCTACGTGCAATCAATGTAAAATGCAATGAACCGCTTGAAGTCCTTGGTAACTTGCTTGGGGATTTTTTAGAAAAAGAATATTATGACCCAGACCCAAGCAGATTAAATCCATCATTATATGAAAAAATTTTACAGTTACAAAAAGATAAACGTACAGTTTTAGAAAAGTTAAAGGAATATGACTTGGAATATCAGCGTGGAGGATATATTATCAAGAATGAGGTGACCTTCACACAAGAATTGCAAAAAGCTGGTCTCCTCTCGATGGAAGAGCTAAAAAAACTTATTGCAGAGAAAGAACTTTCAGCAGTAGAAATCGAAATAAATAGAGCATTAGAAAATATAGAAAAAGATCCAAGGGAGGCAGTTCTATTTGCAGCAAATCTGTTGGAAGCCTCTTGCAAAGCTTATCTCGACCACCATTCTATCCCATATGCAGAAAACGCCCGTAATAATCTGCCCGCTTTATGGGAAGAAGTCGTTAAGAAAGCTAAGATCCATCCCGAAGATATGAAGCAAGAAAACTTAAAAAATCAAGATCTAGATGAAAATGACTTAAAAATGATCGCATCCGGTCTGTATCAAATTGTGCGCGGTACTATAAAGTTAAGAAACAAGAAAGGTGCAGCGCACGGCCGCTCAAAAAAGGATTTTGAACTAATCAATCTCAAGCCTCGCCATGCGCGTTTAACTTTTAATGCCGCCCATTCTCTCTCA
>NZ_JBHINS010000006.1:0-4488 GCF_042195095.1 Bartonella sp. CL435QHHD | reverse complement strand
GGTCGTTTTGTATTCGGGGGAAGTATTTGTACATGCGCCGCTTAATGGCGTTTTTGATTTACTGAAAGCAGCTTTGAAAACGGAGCTTGATGGTTCACTGAAAGATTTAGAGAAGCGCTTAGAGATCTTAAGAGAAGAGTTTGAAGATTTGAAAGAGTGTTCATTGGATGAAGCCCTCTGAATGAAGGAATAAAGCAGATGAAGATACCCGATCATGAACATGAATATTTGATACCTGTCGCGACGAGAGAAGAAATGATAGCAGGAACTTCTCAAGACAGCGTTGTTGTTCCGAAGCTTTTAGGGACGGCATCTTTGTATTCGTATGAAACCTTTGCGCCGTTAGAGCAGGTTGTTAATGCAAGGCAAGAAGCAGAAAAAGCCATGGCGCGTGCGAATGGGGCGCAACAAACAGCAGATCAAGCGAAAACTATAGCAGACACAGCAGCGAGTTCAGTTACTGTAGCTTCTGAAGCCAAGACGACAGCAGAGACAGCTTTAGAGCAGGCAAATACGGCATTAACAGTATCCAATGCCGCCAAGGCAACAGCAGAGGTATCGAAAACCTCTTCAGAAGATGCCAAGATGAAGTCAGAAGCGGCTGAGAGGTTAGCGCAAGAAGCCAAGCGTATTGCGGATGATACTAAAGGTGCAGCCGATAGAGTGGCGACAACGGTCACGGAAAGCTCTCAAAGAGTGACACAAGTTCAAAGCACAGTAGAGACAGCTTTGACAGAGGCAAGAGAAGCCAAGGCAACGGCAGGAGATGCAAAAACACTTTCCGAACAAACCAAGAGCGCTTTTGATGATGCCAAGCAGGTGATGGGCGAGGTGAAGAATGTTGCAGAAACAGCAGCAACGAACAGTGGGCAAGCTCTCACGACAGCTTCTGAAGCCAAGATGACAGCTGATAGAGCCTCTTCGGTAGCCGGTGATGCAAAAGAAACGGCGTCTAAAGCCCTGTCGGTAGCTCATGGTCTTAAGCAATCGGTTGATCATGTCAAGAATACAGCTGAGGGAGCCAAAAGGACAGCAGAAGGAGTAGAGCAGAGGGCTTTAACAATAGAAGACGTTGCTACACAAGCCAAGACTAAAGCTGGTGAAGCCAAACAATTGGTTGAAGAAGTTAAGACGACAGCGCATTTAGCAGAAACGTTAGCGAATAATGCAAAGCAGTTAGCGGATAGTGCAAAAGACACAGCGGTGGAAGCGAAGAATAAAGCAGAGGATGCTCATGTCCTATCGCAAGAAGCTAAGAGCACAGCAGAGACGGCAGAAGAGAAAGCCGCAAGAGCCGAAAAGAAGGCAGATGATGCGACAGTTACAGCTTCTGAAGCCAAGACTATGGTGCAAGAAGCAAAACAGGCGTTAGAGACATCAACAGCGCAACAAGATGCTTCAGAAGCACTGTCTCAAGCCGCTGAAGCGAAGAAAGTAGCAGATCAGGCAGCAACGTTAGCCAATGAAAGTAAAACGACAGCTGTTGAGGCAAAAGGTTTAGTGGAGGAAGTAAAACAATCGGTAGCGACAGCGACAGCAACAGCAGAAAGCGTAGCTAAGGAAGCTAAAGTAGCATCAGAAAGCGCTGTTACAGTGGCGAATACAGCGAGGACCACAGCAGAAGAAGCCAAGAGTGCAGCGGATACAGCAACAGCAACGGCTCATCAAGCCCAACAGAGTGCAGAGGAGGCTACAAAAGTAGCTTTGGAAGCGAAAGCGGTAGCAGAGTCTGCGGCGCGTTCAGGAGAGACGGCAGGGCAGGTTGATGCAGAAGCGTTGAAGGGCATAGCACAAGAGGCGAAGCGTAAAGCGGAAGAAGCCGAGAAAATAGCACAAGAAGCCAAACAGACAGCAGGTTATGCCAAGCATGATGCGGAGCAAGCGCGTAGTGAGGTGGAAAATGCAAAAAGCACAGCGAATGCAGCGTGGAATAAAGCCCACAAAGCGAATGAAACAGCAGATAGTGCTAAGCTTACAGCAAGTTTAGCAGAAACGGCAGGCGAAGAAGCCAAGAAAATAGCGGAGAAAGCCAATAACTACGCGTATGAAGCAAAAGATGAAGCCGAAAAAGCCAAGGAAATAGCCAATAGTGCAAAATATGCAGCAGGAGAGGCGCAAAAGGCAGCTGAAACAGCGGGTAAAAAAGCCGCGTCTTTAGAAGCAGCCGCAGAAGAAGCCGAAAAAATAGCTAAAGAAGCTAAACAGACAGCTGGTTATGCCAAGCATGATGCGGAGCAAGCGCGTAGTGAGGTGGAAAAGGTAAAAAGCACAGCGAATGAAGCGTGGAGTAAAGCTTACGACGCGAATGAAGCAGCCAATAACGCTAAGACTATAGCAAGATTAGCAGAAATGGCAGGCGAAGAAGCCAAGAAAATAGCGGAGAAAGCCGATGACCGAGCGTATGAAGCCAAGAATGAAGTAGAAAAAGCCAAGGAAATAGCTAGTAATGCAAAATATATAGCAGGAGAGGCGCAGAGGGCAGCCGAAACAGCGGGTAAGAAAGCCGCGTCTTTAGAGGAAGAAGCGGAAGAGGCACAAAAAATAGCCAAGGAAGCCAAGGAGTCTGCTGGTTATGCAAGACATGACGCGGAGCAAGCGCGTAGTCAGGCAGAAAAGGCAGAAAAAACAGCAAATGAAGCGTGGAGTAAAGCTTACGACGCGAATGAAACAGCAGATAATGCTAAGACTATAGCAAGTTTAGCACGGATGTACTCAGATGAAGCCAAGAAAAAAGCCGAGTCGGCAGATTCACAAGCCTATCAAGCCAAGAGCGAAGCCGAAAAAGCCAAGGAAGTAGCTGATAGAGCGAAAAGGACAGCAGAAGAAGCTAAAACAACAGCCGATACGACGAAACAAGAGCTTGGAGGTATCAAGAGTTCCCTAGCAACGGCAACAACAGCCCATACAGTAGCTTCACAGACAAAAGTGCTAGCGGAAGAGGTAAACAATTTACTGAAACAGTCCAATTTAACGGTTCTTTCAATTTCCACACCGTTTCTTGTTGCGAAAGGCAAAGCGGAATTAACCTTGAAAAAAGGAACACGCATAACCTTGGCATTAGGCAATGATATTTTAGTTGCAAGTTATACGGCAGATACAAGAATAAGCGTTCCTCCTCTTTCGGTGGGCAAAGATTATTATGTTTATTTGGTTTCTGATGGAGGACAGTCTCATAAACTTGTTTTATCAGAAAACTCTACGTATCCAAGGGATTACACAGTGAGTAATTCACGAAAGATAGGAGGGTTTCATACGCTCTGTGCGGATGTTGGTACGATTTCCGGTCACCCATTGTCTGGTTATAGAGCAGGGGATATTTTACCCAATTCAGTTTGGTGTCTCAATCACCGCCCGCATAGTTCACCAGAAGGAATGGTTTATGACCCCTCTACAGATCTTTGGGTTGATATTTATCTTCAGTCAGGGACGGGTCACAATACCCGCTCGGCGTATAATGTTCCTATTACGACGAACCGTCTACAAACAGATCACATATCCGATATGCTGCGTGTTAGGAAGGCTTTGCTCAATAATACAGAATTTGCCTCCGCGATGTATGGAAGCAATGAAGGTGGTGGGATTCAAGGCAAAAAAGCACCTTCACCAAAACATTCTGGAGGTTATAAGAATACGGCAAATATACGGATGGTTTCGCATATCGGTTGTGAAGATGGTTGCGGTTATGTTTGGCAATTTGTGAAAGATGTTTGTTTCATGCAAACGGTAACTGGAACCTCACCAAATGTACAGTTTAAAAAAGATATGTATGCATTGTTGGCTGGTGGAGACTGGTCAGATACTACGAATATCAATCCACATCTGCGTGCAATCATTATACGGAATGCCATTTATGAATCGGCTGGCGCCCGTGGCTGTAGTTATCCACGGCATTTTATTTAGGAGGGGTAGATGATAGATTATCCAGAGCATTTAAATAGCAAAGAAGATTATATGAATATGCTTTCCTTTGATAAGGCTGAAACCGTAAGGAGGTTAGAGGTTCTTTTAGAGACGCGTTTTTATTGGGTTTTAGTCAAGGAGTTAAGTGAAGGAGAAGAGGGGATTGAAGATGACACGCATAAGGTTTGTCTAACAACAACCATACCGTTTGATTCAAATGGTGATTTTGTAGAAAAGCGTTGTCAGTATGAATTACAGGAAAGCGAATATGCGCCGCTCTTTCAACTTGGCTTTCGTGTTGAAGAAGTCGAGCAGCTGATCAAAGAACATAGCCAATAGAGATCATAAGAAAACATTTTTATGCCGCCTCACTTTTGTGGGGCTTTTTTTATGGAGCGTCAGATGAGAAAGATATCGAAAGAAGGATTAGAGCTTATCAAACAATGGGAAGGTTTGCGTTTAGAGGCATATCGAGATACGGCATGTGTCTGGACGATTGGTTATGGCCACACCAGCAATGCGGGGAACCCCCTTGTCAAAAAAGGCATGTGTATTAGCCAAGAGCAAGCAGAAGAAATCCTTTGTGAA
>NZ_JBHINS010000009.1:0-4481 GCF_042195095.1 Bartonella sp. CL435QHHD | reverse complement strand
GATGATGCTGTCATTTTTTATCCTTGGGGGTGCAAACGGCGTACAAAATGCTCTAATGGCAAGTTTTATGATGAAAGCCATCCAGAAAGAACACCGAAACAACCAAATGCCCGCCTATATTTTCATCATACAAACAGCGGTGTGCATTGGCTTTCTAGGAGCCGGTTTTGTAAAAGTGCATCACACCCAAAGCACACTATTTATCATTGGCATCGCCACAATGATCGCAGGCATATTAGGTTTTATCTTGAACAGTGCCGTACAAAAAAAGGAATATGATAATGGTTAACGAACTTTACTATCTTTGCTCTCAGGCAAACCAAACCCAAAAATGGCATAAAAATCATCACCTGATCAAATTATTGTATCTCCCCTATAACCCCATACCAACCAATAAGACTTTGATGAACCACTCTTGAGTGTGGAAGAGCTAACAACCCTAGCAAACAACCATTGCCAAAACTTGATATTTCAAAGCAGAAGAAACCGGTTTAACATCATGCAACAAGATCCTATAGGCTTAAACTTTTACAATGGAACAGGCGGTTATGTATGGCAACTTGCAGACTATATGCGACATGATTGTCATGAGAGCTCCCACACACTTGAATTGCAAAAACCAACACCACCTATAGCCATCAATTCTTTCGCTGTCTACCCACGTGAACTCAATCCTTTATCACACATTCAATGGGCAAAAGATGTACAAATAATAAAAAACAAACCAGCACTCATTGGCAAACGGCAAATACAACCCATCACCATTGTTTCTACAAAAGGAGCGGCATTTGGCGGATTCGACTTTCCCACATTTGAAGCACTTCGTGAAGGCTGCCTTGTCCAATCACTGAGAGAAATACAATTCTATAGTACTCTTCTTGCCTCTGGGAGTCTTTTGATATCACTTTTACAACACGGTCTCATCAAAACAGATCAAAAAGCATTTTCAGAAAATGATGCAACCGCTCTTTTACGAGAGCCAACATGTATTATCATAGATTCTTCTCTTGGCAGTCTTGCCATTAATCAACTCAATGGGCGTACAATCCGGCTTCATGAAAAAACAAAACATCTCTTGAAGCAAGCCACCACACCAATGCACATTCAACACCCGCTAGAGGATTCAATAAAGTTTCTTGTAAAAGCAGGAATGCTACGATTGATAAAATTATAAGGATAAAAAGATGCAGCTGATAAGACCTGGCATGGGAACAGAAAATAGTGCTGAACTTATTTACACGCTCATTCAAATGGCAAGACCGCGCACAGTCATTGAAATCGGTGCTGGTGATAGTACGCGCTTGATTGCTAAAGCACTGCAAAAAGCAAAACAAGCATGGCAACAAGATAAAAAACTTTTAGAATCTTCCACCTGGGAAGAGCGCACAGCTTTGCTTGACCCTTCAGGAATCCTTGAGAATTACGAACCTCGGCTTATCACCATTGATGATTTTACAGTTGAAGGTCAATCAGCAGAAGAAGCATGGCAAAAACTGCTTCAAGACGGTATTGAAAAAAACATGGTAACATTTATCCATGAGAATTTTTTCTCTCTTGATGAAAGCACCCTCAAATCTTGGGCGCCAATAGATTTTGCTTGGATTGATGCAGGAACTCCCGCAGATGATGTGCGATTTGTTATAACCCTTTGGGAACACATCACCGCTGGTGGTTATCTATGTCTGCATGAACCAACAATGACAACAACAATTGCTCTCAATGGCGAACAACGGGTTCGACGCGTCAGAACTCCCATCTGGGAAGAAATTCTCTACCGGCTTGACGGCTCCTATGAAGCTTTAACACTCCCCGAAAACCACAAATATCGCCAGGGTGGTCTGGGGATTATTCGCAAACGCACCCCAGCCGAACAAATTGTACGCGCACAATCGCTCCAAGCAGAACTCATAGAAATCAATGAAATTCCCATTCGCAATGATATTTTGCCCATGGGGAAAGAAACCCTTCACAAACGCAATACCCGCAATTCACTGATCTCTGCCATGACCTCACCAACACTGCGCGCTGTTTATGCCGCCATTATCCTTGGTGCAAAAAATCTTACTGATATCCTCAAACATGTCGATTCAGATGCCAAAAACATTCACAAATCCATCAGTCGCCTTTTGAATCTTGGACTTATTCACAACACAACAGCAGGATTTCAAGCCGAAGAGACAGTGTGGAAAATGCTAGAAAATAAACATGAGCGAAATAGGGAAAATTTAAGCGACCGCCATTTAGAAACAGAAGAGATGCTATCAAAAATTGGTGAAGCCTTTCAAAAGGAAAAAATCTATAGCGAAACGGAAGTTTCCAAGATATGCAACCTCTTTACGATAGACTTTGCCCGATTACGACGCACTCTTGTTGAGAGAGGTTTTTTACAACGCCATGGAGGCAAATATCAACGCATGCGCTAAAAGAGATTTGAAAAATGATTAGCGAACTCTATCGTTTTTCTTCTCTATTTCAAGAGAATGAATAACCTTCCACTAAAAAAATATAATTTCATTAAAAGGTTACAAAATCATTCATCCCATTCATATGTTGACAATCTATGGGGGGATAGTACATCCTCTTCATAAAGGATAAAATGGAAAAGCAAGAATGCGGGGTGCCAATTGGTTATCAAAAAGGATTGGGTGGTTATCAAAAAGGATTGGGTGGTTATCAAAAAGAATTGGGAATAGTCAAAATCATCAGGAGAAGATATAGGATCAAGGTCTCAATGATCTTACGGTTGTTGCGCGAACATCAGGGCACAGTATTGTTGCTCAATCCAAATCATGCTCGATATTTCTAAAAACATCGTAGAAAAAACAATATTCTTGCATTGGACTGGCTGGTGAATCAAGAAGGATCCTATTTCAACGAAATGTGCACAGCAGAAACAGGGCTGACAAAACTTCCTCAAGAGATACAACAAAATGTATTTGATCATTTAACGACACTTCTATGGAAATTCCATGGGCAAAAATAAAATAACTTTTTTCATCTATAGCACAGTTTTTCTTTCTGAATTTTCCTTTTTCTTTGTACTCCCTTTGCTTGGAAACTCTTCTCTCATAACTGCTGCCAATGTCGCTTTTTATCTCGCTGGATCAGTAATCCTTGAAAGCATTCTCATGGTAACCACAACGGGTTTATTAGAAAGATTTTCGCGTAAACTCTTAATGGCTAGCGCCTTTATTTTAAGGAGTAGCGCTTTTGTGTGCATTATCCTATCGCTCACACCTTCTGCATGGTTGATCTTTTTTACCTTAATGGCTTTTTCGAAAGCAGTTTCAAAGCCATTTTTGAGAGAAATTTTATCAGAACATCTCAATGAAAATGCTCTTAAACGCGCATTAACTCTCTATTCTTTTTTTCAAAATGCTGCTGTCGTTATCGCCCCTCTTGTTGCAACGAGTGCCATAAAATACAACGCATCAACCTTCTTAATGGCTTTTTTTGCACTCATTGGTTTGTATCTTTGTGTTCTATCCATTCAAATTGTTTATCATTACCCACATAAAACATTATCTCTTGAAAAGAATAAAAAAACAAAAAAAGCTCTTCTTTCTTCTTTAAAAACAATAATACATAATCGTTCTATTGCTTATTTGCTGGTCACGGCTTTGCTTTGTACATTCCTCATGGGAATTTTCATCACCACCACAACACTTCTCAGTAAATTTGACAGAAATCTCGCCCCTTATAGTGGAATTTTCTTTTCAATTGTTGGCATCAGTATTTGTATCTGGCAAGGAATAATCAATAAACATCTCACCCTTTCCGATAAAGCAACTTTTTATCTGCTCTGCTTTATGGGAAGTTTCTCCTCATTTTTCCTCATAGGTGGGGTCTTTACCGCTGTGACTGCGTTAATTGCCTACAGTGTCTATGAATCTGTCATGATTCCAGAGATATACTATCAAGCAGGGAAAACAACCTCACCCCTCTCTGCCAGTGTTCTTTTTAGTTATATTCTTGTTATTTCAAATATTGGCCAAGCTGCCGGCTCATGGACAAGTGGATGGATCATCAGCCATTTCAACAATCATATCGCTTTCACCTTTTGCATGATTGTTGGTGCCTCCGCCTTTGCTTCTTGCCTTTGCCTCATGCAAACGAAAAAATAAGCAGCTTCCATGTCACATATCATTTTTGAAAACCCGTAGCACAACAAGAGCACTCAAAATAATTCGCCATAAATCACTCAATTATGGGTTTGTAATACAATCTGCGGCAAAGAAGCTCGAAACGGTCTTTAAAGATTGCTCTGTAAGGCTCCGTTGCCAATTGCCTCATAGCATAAAGTATTATGGGGGCAGACAAGCGTAAGGTAGCTACATTCTGCACGAATAATATTCTATTGATATTCATGTGCAACACAGCCAAAGCATTTTTTTATAATTCGCTCAAAAAAGGATTTTGAACTAATCAATCTCAAGCCTCGCCATGCGCGTTTAACTTTTAATGCCGCCCATTCTCTCTCA
>NZ_JBHINS010000035.1:0-3742 GCF_042195095.1 Bartonella sp. CL435QHHD | reverse complement strand
GACGCCTAAATAGTTTCCTAATGCTTTTTGAGAAAGCCTCATGGCAATTCTTCTTTGACGAATTCTTTTGCCTATCAAAATGTCGATAAAACTTGGATTTTTGGTTTGCACTTCAAGCCCCCCTCCGGTTGCGAGCGCCCTCGCATTGGTATTCCGGGAGTCTAAAAGTACTGAGCTTAATCAGCTTTTTGCTTTTAGTGCGGAAACGCACCTGGACATAGCAAAATCTCCCGGAATTCCGGGATACCCGCAATGCGGGATAAATTTATGTATTAAGCTTTCGGGCTTTTAGCTCCCTATTTGATCGTTGCGTGGACGATCAAAAACACGTGCTTATCAATAAAGTAATTTCAGGAGATTGGCAAGAAAAATCAAAATAATCTCAAAGACTATAAGATTGGGTACTTTTTAAAAAAGTGCGAAATATGGATTATAAATCGCGTTTTTTTGCTATCAAAATATCGATAAAATTTGGATTTTTAGTTTGCACTTCAAGCCCCCCTCCGGTTGCGAGCGCCCTCGCATTGGTATTCCGGGAGTCAAAAATACTGAACCTAAATCAGCTTTTTGCTTTTAGTGCGGAAACGCACCTGGACATAGCAAAATCTCCCGGAATTCCGGGATACTCGCAATGCGGGATAAATTTATGTATTAAGCTTTCGGGCTTTTAGCTCCCTATTGGTCGTTGCGTATACGACCAAACTTACACTTTAAGTGATAAAGTAATTTCAGAAGATTGGCAAATAAAAATAGTTTTTATTTATAAACTTTATTTTTTAATGAGAGGCTTTCCGCCTCTCAAACTCTCCGGAACGCTCACCAAAATCATGAGATCAGACCCGCGTTTAATGAGGGGACTAACAATCCTAGGTTCTTAAGGTCAAGGAGACCATTACATGGCGCCTAACGGCGTCCTTGACCCAAGAACTTAACGGCTTGTTTTGTCCCTCTCACGCGGCTCCGAAATCATGATTAGAAGGGGAGCTTATAGGGGTGGTGATATCCGGCATATCAATTTATCAACGTGTTTTTTTAGAGTGTGATGAATATTTTAGGCTGGATTTTTTTGTCGCGTTTGATGAAATAAGCTCGTTTGAGGGTGGGTGATCTGAAGTGCTTGGGGGAGATTGGCTAGGCAAGAAGCTGGGTTAATACTATTGTTTATAGAGTGGCGTGGGGTGGAAGTTTCATTTGGCTTTATTCTGTGAATCTGTAAAAGCGTGAAAACGTATATTCGTGAAAAAGGAAAGGCTTTATGTTGTTAGGGGCGTTGTGGTTAATGATACGCAATGTATGGGGATCGTGTTTTCGAAGGTAGGGAGAGCAACATAAATGAAAGGAGTGGCTTAGAGGAAATGTGTGGAGAGAGGGAAAATGGGGCAAGGGTGTACGGGAATACATAGAGTGTGGAGGGGGGCGGTGAATCATGTTGTGAATGGTGTGTGAAGAATGGAGAAGGTTTTGAAAAAAGGAGGGGGCTTTTGGTGTGGGGAGTGGTGTTTATCTGAAGGGCGCATGTTTAAGGTGTGGAAGGCGGAAGGTGAGGAAAAGTTGGAGGGAGGAGGATTGTTTGTAAGTTGTGGAGGGATTAGTCAGAGGTATTGGGAAAATGCTTTAGGGGAAAAATTAGCGTAATTTCTTGTCATACTGAAACCAAAATCATCATAAAAATTGAAGGAAATTAGCGGGTAAAATTGGTGGAGAGAAAGTTTTAATTCTTAAGGTGTGAGGTGATGTTTTTTGAGAACATGAGAGAGTAAACTTGAAAAACCTTTCCCTTTTTGTGGAATTTTTATTCACAAACTTAAGAAAATAGGGTATGAACGCTGGAAATAACGCGCAGCTTAACAAAATATGTGCACTGTAAAGGAAATGTTTGTTTATGTCAAAAGAAGAAGTTTTAGAATTTTCTGGTATCGTTACTGAACTCTTACCTAACGCGATGTTTCGTGTGAAACTGGAAAATGATCATGAAATTATTGCCCATACCGCTGGTAGAATGCGGAAAAATCGTATACGGGTGTTGGCCGGTGATAAAATCATGGTGGAAATGACACCTTATGATTTGACAAAAGGGCGTATTACATATCGCTATAAGTAGCCTCGTGGGTGGCTTGTGCTTTTTTCTAAAAGCTATCATATTATTTCTATTATTTTTTAACAGTTTTTTAGTTTGCTTTTCATGAGTGAAAAAAGGGAAGTATTTGAAGGTCCTTGAAAAACTGTAAAATCAATGCAAAAAAAGGATAAGGAGATTAATGGTGCTTAAAAGGGGGTGCTTAAAAAGGGGCCGCGTAAAAGGGGGTGCGTAAAAGGGGGGTGAGAGGGAAGTCAATTGTGAAGGGGTGGAAATGAGAAATATAAGAGAGTGGGGGGAAAAACGTTTGGCAGATACTCTTACAGAAGAAATTCATTTGGTGCTTGCCTCCGCTTCGCCAAGGCGTTTAGCGCTCTTGGCACAAATAGGGATTGATCCGCAGCAGGTTTATGCAAGTGATATTGATGAAACACCAAAATTAAAAGAACATCCTGCAAAGCTTGCCAAACGTTTGGCAAAAGAAAAAGCGCTGAAAGCCCAAGAGATTTTGCGCTGGTACAGTCAGAATGGTCAAGACGAGTTGCAGAATGGTCAAGAAAAATTACCTGGACAGAAAATGATTATCTTAGCGGCTGATACGGTGGTGGCTGTGGGGCGGACCATTCTCCCCAAACCAGAAAGCGAGGATGAGGCTTATGAATGTTTACGATACCTTTCTGGGCGTTCGCATAAGGTCTATGGCGCCATTTGTGCGCTCAATGAACATGGAAAAATAACCGTAAAATTGGTTGAAAGTCGTGTCCGTTTTAGACGCTTAACCTCTGCCATGATGAAGGCTTACCTTGCTTCAGGAGAATGGCAAGGGAAAGCGGGTGGCTACGCTATCCAAGGAAAAGCCGGTGCTTTTGTTGTCTATATCAGGGGATCTTATTCTAATGTTGTGGGATTGCCTTTGGCTGAAACAGCCGATCTCTTGATCGCTTATCACTATCCACTTTTCACTCACTGGGCTGAAGAAACGCATTAGAAAAACTGTAAGGCAAGTTCAATGCAAGGTGAAAAGCAACAAAAAGAGAAAAAAAATGAAAAAAAAGGAACAGAAGAAAAGTTAATGAACGAGCAGAAGACAAAGGTGCGCCAAGAACAAAAAGAGCTAAATTTGCAAAAAGAGACCCGTCCTCCGCATCCTTGTCCTATTTGTGGTCAAATGTCACAAAAATCTTCATATCCTTTTTGTTCCACACGGTGCCGAGCCATTGATCTTAATCGTTGGCTTTCAGGCTCTTATATTTTACCGCCTCCTCCACAGAAAAGTGATGAAGAAGAATAAAGGGGGCTTCCTCTTGAGAAGAGGACGCTCAGAGCGTTTTTTTGTGTGGGAGCTAAAGGAAGGCGCGCGGGATTATCCTATATCAATGGATTCAAGAGCTGGATTAATGGCTTGGTTATTGTCGTCATTCGCAAAGACGCAGATTAAGTTCAATCAACGATGGAAGTTTTAATACATATATAAGACTTATCCCCAGTGGTTTTGTTACCATGGATAATTATAAATTGCCTTGTTACAGGAAGGTCGATAGTGCTTTGTTGCGTGAAAGTTGTTGGTGCCTTTAGGGTGTGAGGAAAAATTGGTCATCTAATCAGTATTGCTAAGGAAAAAGAAGGGGGGCGTGTTTTGGTGCAAAGAGGTGGGGCAATAAAAAA
>NZ_JBHINS010000030.1:0-3537 GCF_042195095.1 Bartonella sp. CL435QHHD | reverse complement strand
GCGCGCTTGTTTGGCGCCTTTATCACCACTGATAAATTTGCGCTCTGTCCAAAGGGGCTCGGATAACTGCTCTGTTTCCTCTAATGTGAGAGGAACAAAAGCACCATCATCCAACTGCATCTCACAAGTGAAGGTTGCACCGCCTGGTAAAAATGTTTTGATATAGCTGGTCAATCTTGCTTTTTCACCAAAGGCAAAAGCACGCGTGACATAGGTAGCTTCCTTATGGATCTTTCCCGCAATCAATTGAACAGGCGCAAACAAGACGGGTGAGAGCTTTTCGGTGCCTTTGAGAATAGCGCGAAGCTTTATCTTTTCACTGATATATTCAGTAAGGCTTAGCAATTGAAAGGGAAGAAGTTGATAAATTGTGCCATTGTTTCTTTCAATTTCAAAGATGACAGAACAATCGCTTGAAGGCAATTCAATGGCTGCGCGTATTTGCAAATCAGAGCAGTCAACAAGGTCAAAAGTGCCAAGATCAATGGTTTTTTCTGTTTGTGTGTAGCGTGCCGCCAGCACCCTAAAAGCTAAAGCCTCATCTTGATGGGCGGTCCAGCTCCTAGCATTGACAGAAGAAAAGCGTGGACCGGTCACGTAAGGGTGGCTCGAGACGTATCTCTGGTGTTCTGCATCAAAATCCCCAAGCTTTGCCAGTGAGACAGAATGATTACTATCATCTGTCTTAATAACGAAAGCCGTTAAGCGGTCATCGGGGACAAGGAGTGGTACATCATAGCGTGCCTCTGCCCAACCTAGCTTTGCGCCCTTCATAGAATAAAAGCTTTGTGCTTGAATATCGGCGGTCGGATAACCGTTTTCTGTAGTGACCAAATCAATCACCAAATCATGGTTCTCATTACCGATTTTGCAAAGATGAAAGTCAATACCGGTGATTTGCCGTGTTTCATCGGGGGTAAAAACTTGCGCTTGTGGGTCCACTTGCGTCCATATTTTCACCGTGGTGGTGCGCCGCATCACTTTCACATCAATCACACCTTGACCTGTAAAAAGCCCTGTTGCAATTGTTCCACCTTTTCCCCGTGCCACAACATTTTTTGTACCAGCGGTAATATTTTGTGGAATCGTGAAAGTGCCTTCAAGGGTGCCTTTGGTGTTAGCAACAAGCTTTGTTTTTGGTAAAATATTCACACCATCAAAGGTAAGACGTTCCAAGATTTCGCTACTGCCAAAACCTTCAATTTTGAAAGAAAGGGTAATTTGTCTCAAAAAATCGATTTTCTCTTGGGTTGCACTCACCAAATCATCACTGATTTCTGTTTTACGAACGCTTCTCCCACGGTTCCATCCCATGTTCAGTTGATTGGTCACGCTTGAGAGCCAATCGGTACGCTGTTCATGCCAGAAGTCTGTCGCGGGTTCAAGGGTTACTGTACCAGGCAAGGTCGCAAAATTTTGATAAGGATTGATTTTTTCGCAAGCAGTTGTCAACTCTTGCGCAATGATCACTTCATTTGTCCAGTCAAGCGTAACAGGCGCGTTCAGATGAGCGGTGTAAAAGGTTGGATCAATGGCGAGCTGTAAAATGCCATTGCCTACAGCCCCCGTTTGTTGAAAGCCTTCATCTCTGTAACTATCATCAAGAAAAGGGTCTGCAAACATGCCCTTTTTGGCAACAGGTTCTTTAGAGTCAACATTGCTTTTAATACGCTCTAATTGCATCAATCGATCAAGCGAAAGCACTCGTTGAAAATAGCGCCACATCTCATCATAGGGGGCAACCCGTGTGCCATCATTGACCACAACCGGCGTTTCAAGCCAATTGTTGGTAATGGTTGCAAGGGACAACACATCATCAGGGACACTGGGTGCCATGGGGTGATCTGATGAAACTCCTTTGATATATACGACATTGCCCCCCGTGTTCAGTCCTATGCGGTCAATGCGGGGGAGTTTGTAAGTGTAACTGACGATAATATCACCACCCTCCGCACCCCCTGAGACTGTGATTTCCTGCGCTGTTACTTTATCAGCGGTGATTTTTGCGCGGTAACGGTAAGTCACCTTATAGCTGCTCCCCGCTAAAGGTTCGTCTCCCACGGGTGCCCAATCAATGGTGTCTCCGGTTTTTTTAAAATCTGTGCCTTCTTTAAATTCCTTGCTTCCTTGAACGATTTTTATAAACGCGGTGATGCTTTTATCAGGAACACCATCACGCCCAGCGGCAACGGCACCACGGGTGACGTTAACGGTTTTTTCTTTTGTCAACAAAAGAGACTGAATATCGGAAATAGGAAAATAATAGGGTTTAAAGGTAAAACTTGTTTTCCCTTTTGAAGGCGCAAAAATATGCGTTTCGCTTGGAACAACGCTTGTCGAAAAATCTTGCATCTCTTCATGGCGCAAGGCGGCAAGGCGTTTACGTTTAAAGCCATTGATATTGGCCTCTCCTTCTTGAATACTAAACACTTGGCAACCGTTATTGGCTCCCAATGCGCTTACACGGCAGCCACTCACGATATAATGCCCATGGGCGCGGTCGTACGTCGCAATAGCTTGCATGGCGGGTTCAAGGAGTGAGGGTGATTTTTGATCAATCAGAACACCATCTTGCAAGATATAAACGGGAAAGAAAGTGCCATTCTGCTCATCCTCTTTTAGTGCCCAAACAAGCTGTGCTGTTTCGCGTGCGGCACCAGGCTCTCCTTCTGCCAATGTGCCAGGGACTTGCCCCAACAACTCTGGATCATCCTCATGGGTTATCCATTTTTTTTGCAGCTTCACACCAATTTCCAAGCGCCCAATCATGGCAACATTGTTGAGTACAGCGGGTGCAACGGGGAAAATATCGCCTGCGATATAAATTTTGCCATCCGTTAAAGTGACGGTCCTTGTCTCTTTGTTGACAAAAGCATCAGCCCGTTCAACGCGGTCTCCTTCTTTTGCAACAAGGCGCCCCAAGCGGTCATGCCGCCCCCTGATGATGGTTTGAACCTCATTCAATTCACCACTTTGAATAAAGGGACGCGTGCCATAAAAGACAACGCTTTGTTGTTCCTCTTTGCCGCGAGATCTGTCAATTGCAAAGGGTAAACCACTTTCATGCTTCATATTAAAACCTCAATAAAATCTTGAATTGTTCGCGAACATCGGCACGCAAAGGAATATTGATGGGTGTTTTGAGTATCTCTACACCACCATTCAGTTCATTGACGTCACACCAAAGCTTTCCAAGGGGGACATCTTGTTTGGGAATGCCGTGAACGAGAATAGAAACAAATGCTGCTTGTTTCCCATCAACATCGTGAAAGTCTGTGCGGGCTGCCAGAAAAAGCGCCGTGCCCATTGAGGAGGGCTGGAATCTGTTACCACAATGGCTATACACACCATCCAAAGCTTGTTCGACAGGCGCTACAGCATAGCATCTGCGATACCCAATCACGCTATTTTGGCTGTCTCTTAACACGAGATAAAGCGTGCGGTTGCTAAACCACTCTGCCATGAGTATATCGCGTTCATGTTTTTTGACCGAACACCACGGAAAATTTGCCATGTCCCATGGATAATCAATAAGGT
>NZ_JBHINS010000004.1:0-3125 GCF_042195095.1 Bartonella sp. CL435QHHD | reverse complement strand
GGATATAAAGTTTGAGACGTTGAATTATGCTATTCAGGATGTTCGGAAAGAAGCAAGACAAGCTGCTGCTATTGGTCTAGCAGTATCTAATTTAAGCTATGACGATACACCGGGAAAATTAAGTTTTTCATTTGGTACGGGTGTATGGCGCAGTCAATCTGCACTTGCTCTTGGTGCTGGTTATATGTCTGAAAATGGAAGATTTCGCTCTAACGTATCTGCAACGAGTTCTGGGGGACATTGGGGGGTAGGTGCTGGATTTAGGGTAACACTGAATTAACAATAGAAAATTCGAAATAAATTTTCCTTCTCTTATCAAATGCGTTACATGTGCCATTTAAAGAGAAGGAAAGTTATTTTCATCATAAATGAATAGCAATAGAAGATAAGGGCGTATTTCGAGTAAAAATATATTTTTTATTATGAAATTTTATATGAAAAAATCATTTATCATCTCCAAAAGGAATTATTTGAGTAATCGATATTTATTTTTAATATATTGTAATAATATTATTAATGAATGCAGCATTGTTTTTTATGACAAGATAGGGGGTATTTTATTTTGCATAATTCTACTGCTGATAAGATTATTATTGGATTGTATAATGCCATAAAAGGTGATCAATTACATGACAGTGAGCAGCAGATTAAGACAGTTTTTAATGATGCGAAAAAATATATAGATAAATGTTTTTCTGAATCCATAGTATAATGCAATGAGTAATGTTGTTAATGATGCAAAATCTTACACGGATACAAAATTTGAAGCATTAAGATGTGATATTAAGACAGCTCAGAAAGAAGCAAGACAGGCATCCTCTGTTGGTTTAGAAGTATCGAATTTAAGTTATTTTAATATCCTTTGGTCTTTAAGTCTTTGTTTTGGTAGTGGTTTATGGCGTAGTCGATTGGCTTGAGCTATTGGAACCGTTTATATGTCAGAAGATGGAAAGATTCGCTCTAATATATCTGTCACGAGTGCAAGAGGTTACAGGGGGTTAAGTGCAGGAGTAAACTTAACACTGCATTAATAATAAAAAACGCATTCGCCCTTGTTTCATCAGACAAGGGTAAAAATTTTATAAAGAAGTGATATTTTACACAGAAACTCATAGAGTAGTATACTTGTAAAGTTTTATAACAATGTATTTTGTAATAATAATCTTAGTGGGACTAATTTTAGTTACAGTGAAGCATTTTAACAAAAAAAATTACAAATGCAGAGTGATGTTTTTATATAAATTAATAGAGCACGCGTAATCGCACAATATTTTAAAACTGTACAGTTTATAATTTTATTAATAGGAATATCCACTAGGGGGTATGCTTAAAGAAATAAAAAATCTCATTTTTTCCATTTTTATTATTTTCTTTGTATGTAGCAGCGGGAATGATTAAGTAAGACTCACTTTGATCACAACAGGGATATTTAAAGCATAACGATGCACCAGCACTTTTATAAAAGCCTAAAGTGTAAACAATGAGGCTATGAATTCTAGAATTATTTCAAGAATCAGAAAGACGCATTATATAAAAATATAAAAAAATAATTAAATTATTTTTTCCTTGCTATTTTTTAATAATCTGTATAGAGTGCGAAAAATTAATTAAAATAAACTAGAAATCTTCTCGCAAAGCGGGGTGCGGTAAGTTATGGAAAAATTACAAAATCACAATCGTCTGATCTCAAAAAGCTTTAAGAGATACAAATATAAAACTCATGGGTATCTCGCTTATTTTCACGACAAAAGCACAATAACCCTACAAAAAACGCTCTAAATTACTCAACAAACAACTTAACTCCCTTGCGCAATAAACATCCTTTATTGCCTCTTAAACACACAACACTTAATAATAGCGCGCAAACATGTTTTTTCTACACTTCTTTCACCTTTCTTCGCCTTTAAATTTAAAGGCTCTGCTACAGAAAGAAAATCCCCCCTAAAAGGGGAAAATAAACCTTATTAATCGGACTATCAATCAAGGTGGACTACAACCTCATTGATATCTTAGATAGTCCTCTTCCGCATTATGACAACCCTAATCTTTTATAAAACAAGAAAAAACTACCTCTAGAGCTTAGTAGCACCGGAATATGTCTTTTTAATGTTTTTAATATGTTTTTTTTACTTAGAGGATTTATTATGAAAAAAATATTATATACCACACCACACACACTAGCAGTGAGTAATTTAAAAAATTCTTGCTCGTCTTATCGATTACCTTTTATAAAAACGCTTTCATTAGTGTCAGTAGCTGCTTTTTTATCAAATGCTTCTCCTGTTTTTGCTTGTGATCTTTGGGGTAATGTAGAACAGTATTTTGGCGGAGGTACAAATATACGTAAAAGTATTGCGCCAACCTATATAATTAGAGGTAAAATATATAGAGATGTTGCTTCTGCGTTGTATGGTTTGCAGAATTATGTCGCTGAATCCACGTATGATAAGTTTGTTAAGCAAGATGCATCAGGACTTATTACAATTGGTGCGGACGTAGGTGGTAATAGAATAACTATCGCAAATAGCTCTCATGGATTGAGGACTCTTACTGGTGTTGCTGATGGTTGGGTTTCGCCAGTCTCGTATGATGCAGTCAATGGTTCTCAGCTTTTTTCCCAAGGCATCAGTACTGCGATCTCTTTTGGCGGTGGTGCTGGATACGATAGAAAAGGAAACTGGATAGCTCCTACTTTTACAGTTAAGGTCTTTGATAAAAATGGTGATGGAGCTGAAAAGGACTATACGAGTGTTGCGGATGCCTTTACTGGCGTAAGTAGTTCTTTCACGAATCTTGATGCAAAGATTGAAAATATTAAGGTGGCAAGTAATAGTCTTGTTAAGCAAGATGATACAGGACTTATTAGCATTGGTGGAAAAGTAAGTGGAACTAAGGTAAGCATTGCAAACGTTGATAATGCAGTTCGGACTCTTACAGGTGTTAAGGCTGGTTCGATTACAGCAGTGTCTACTGATGCGATAAATGGTTCTCAACTTTATTCCATGAGCAATGTAGTTGCAGGCTATTTTGGCGGTGGTGCTGGTTATAAAGATGGAAACTGGAGTGCTCCTACTTTTACAGTTAAGGTCTTTGATAAAAATGGTAATGGAGCTGAAAAGGACTAT
>NZ_JBHINS010000023.1:0-2221 GCF_042195095.1 Bartonella sp. CL435QHHD | reverse complement strand
GCTTTAGGCTTAAGCCAAATGGATTTCACTTCTTCAACCCCATTTGAAGGCTCTTTCCTCTCCTTTGGCGTGGGCTCTGTTATCGTTACACTGATTAGCCTAGCCTTGGGAGGCTTTGTAGCTGGACGTTTTGCTGAAACCTCAGGGACTCTTCATGGCTTTCTCACTTGGGCTCTCATAACATTGCTGATGACCCTCCAAGCCATCCACGTGGTTTCTAGTACAGCAAAGATAGGAGCTAAAACGGCTCTAGAAAACAGCTCCATGGTCCAACAAACCGTGGACAGCCTCAAAAACAATATTTCCCCCATACTTGCAAACTTAAACAGCGAAAGTCTTGAAAAGTTTTTTGCAAAAAATAGTGACAATGGCATCAATTTTGACCAACTTTCGAGTGAATTGCGCACCCTTCTCAATAAAAGCGACATTCCTGCTCTCAACCCTGATCGCTTGAAACAAACCTATCAAGCTGCACTCAATGATATTGGTTCTGCGATAACAGCTTTCAAAAATGATCCTTCTTACTATCGCACCACTTTAAAAAATCTTGGTGAGCGTCTGTCTGATCGTGTAGAAGATCTCACGACAAAATTTGATCGAAGTGATATCATCAAGGCCCTTGTGACCGATGGCATGTCCCGTGCGGATGCACAAACAGCAGTAAACCGTGCCGTCCAACTCTATCAAAGAGCAGAGGAAAAGACCGAAAAAGCCATCAAAGTCCTTGAAGAACGGGCAGAAACACTCTCAGACAATCTTGAGGATACGATCAAGGGCGCCAAAAACACTGCGACTAAAGCCACAAAAACAGCCTCCAATATGGGGTGGTGGGGCTTTTTAGGCAGTCTGGTAGGCGCCATTATTTCCAGTGTTTTTGGCTATTATGGTTATAGAAGCCGTAAGGACACTTTCATGCTTTAAAACGTCTACCTTTAAAGCAAATACATAAAAAGCTGCACTATAGTGCAGCTTTTTTGCAAAATTTTCTGATTGTCTTTTTGTATTATTGTCTCTCTCATATCAGACAACTTCACCAGCCCATCATCCTTAATACTCCCCTTTAAAAAACATAAGGAGCTGGTCATTGCTGCCAATAGGCATTGTGCTTGTTTTAGAAAAGAGCTCTGAAAACTTCCTTTCTCAACTGATCATCAAGAAAAACTATACAAAGCATGGGATATCCCATAAACACGTAGAAGAAAATTGTACCTTATAACCTCTTGGGGAGGAGCATTGTGACAAAGAAAAAATCCATGATTTTTACCCAAATGGGACTTTTCCTTGTTTTGGGCTTTAGCAGCTTTGCCGATGAAACAGCACAAGTTACATTTGCTCTCCACTTAGCAGAAAGCACAGCATCTATTTCAATGCTGCTGTTTGCAGGGCTTGTCGGGGCAATTTGTGCAGGCCCCATTGCACCACGCCTCTTGCATCGCTTCCAACCAGCGCGAACAGTACCCATTGTTTTATTGTTTGAAGCACTCTTCATAGCCGTTGCCGCAATCGCCAACCAATTTTGGGTTTACATTGCACTTTCTTTCGCACTAGGTTGTGCTGGTTCACTCTTTTGGTCTGCTATCCTCGTTTCCGTCCCAGAATTTGCAACCAATGATCAGCAACTAGATCGACTAAACCGCGTTATCCAAACAGTTCGTAATCTTGGCTACATTGCCGGACCACTGCTAGGGGGTGTATTGTATGGAATATCAAATGGGCAAAAAGGGCTCTTTGCACTATCCATCATGGTTCTTTGTGCTACCTTTATCACTCTCTTCTGTTTTAAAAGTTTAAAAATACATACGCAAACAACAAACACAACACAGCAAGCCAAAAAAGGGCTAGATTTAACGGGTCTCTTGCGTAAAAAAAATGTTGTCTATGCTCTTTCTCCCCTCATCATTACCATCATCCTCACCTCTGCTCTCAACGTCTTATCGATTGTCCGCATCCGCACGGAGCTGTACTTCAGTGCAGAAACCTATGGGGTAATCACAAGCATGTTAAGTCTTGGCCTCGTGGTTGGTCCACTCTGTTTCTCCAGCCTTTTTCATCGCTTTGGCAATGCCGCTGGAGCATCACTTGCCGCTGCAATAATTGGCTTTGCAATTTTCTGCTTTTCCTTAACACATATTGTATGGTTGATGATGCTGTCATTTTTTATCCTTGGGGGTGCAAACGGCGTACAAAATGCTCTAATGGCAAGTTTTATGATGAAAGCCAT
>NZ_JBHINS010000079.1:0-2218 GCF_042195095.1 Bartonella sp. CL435QHHD | reverse complement strand
TTTCATCAGTAAGTTCATATTTCTTTTCCATGATTACTATTTCTCACGTTCTACGATTACGGTGGAGCCACTAATTTTACAATTTCCAGCAATGTTTACACGACAGCAAATATATGCTTGATTGTAAATTTTAGCATTTCCGTAAACGTGTACACTTTCCCCTATAGCAGAATTCCCATAAATCCGCGCATAGTCAAAAACCTTGGCATTATCTCCAACAGAAGCACCACCAACTTCGGCATAATCATAAACTTGTGCATTGCCATAAACTTGTGCATTCCCATAAACCCGCGCATCATCATAAACTTTGGCATCACCGTAAACTTGTGCATTGCCAAAAATCCAACAGTCTCTCTTATGGCTTAAGTTGCTCTCTTTTTCTATAAAACCGCCTAGGTCACCTTTTTTGACATATCCAAAGTCTCTTAATGCTCTAATTCGGTGAAGAGTTCTTCCATCAAACACAATTTTTTCATCAGTAAATTCGTATTTTTTCATCTGGTTTGTTACCTAGTTGAGATTCTTTTATCGCCATCAATCCAGTCGTCCCAACATACACATGCTTCACCGTAAATTTTTGCATGACCGTAAACATGCGCATCACCGGAAACTTCTGCATTGCCGTAAACACGCGCCCTATCATAAATGTATGCCTTTTCGTAAACTTGTGCATTGCCATAAACTTCTGCATTATCAAAAACGTGCGGTTCACCGCAAATATATGCATCACCGTAAACTTCTGCATCACCGTAAATGCATGGTTCATCGCAAACTTCTGCTTTGCCATAAATACGAGAATTGTTGTAAACATGTGCATAACCGTAAACTTGTGCATTTTCGTAAACCTTAGCATCACCAAAAACCTTGGCATAACCATAGACTTTTGCATAATCCCCAATCCAGCAATTACCATGATGCGATAGGTTGTCTTCTTTTTGTATATAGCCACCTAAATCACCTTTCTCGACGTTTCCAAAGTCTCGTAATGCGCGAATGCGGTGGAGAGTTTTGCCCCCAACTTCGATTGTTTCATCAGTAAGTTCGTATTTCTTTTCCATGGTTTATTGCCTCATGCCCGTTGTGATGATTTCATCATTGATGATCTCTGCGTTTCCATGAATAAATGCATCACCACAGATTTTGGCATTTCCCCCAACTTTTGCTCTGATGGAAATCAATGGACTGCCATAGATTTTAGCATTTCCATAAATTTCAGCTTTTCCACTAATAAATGCACCACCGGAAACTTGTGCATTTTCGTAGATTTGTGCACTGGCAAAAACACGAGCATGTTCAAAAATCTGCGCATTACCAAAAATATTAGTTTCTCCGGTAACAGATGCACTACCAAAAACACATGCATTTTCGTAAATATCAGCAATGTTATAAATATAAGCATCACCATAAACCTTGGCTTTGTCATAAACTCTTGCATGACCATCTACACGAGCGTTTCCATAAACATGTGCATCACCAAAAACCTTGGCATAACCATAGACTTTTGCATCATCACCTACCCAGCAATTACCATCATGACTTAGATTGTCTTCTTTCTCGATATAGCCGCCTAGGTCGTCTGCTTTAACATCATCAAAATCCCTTAAAGCACGAATGCGGTGGAGAGTTTTTCTATCAAACTCAATTGTTTCATCAGTAAGTTCGTATTTTTTTTCCATGGTTTTACTCCTTTAAGTTAGATTCTGCCTTTGTCGTTCTTGCAAAAGAACGGCATTGCATTGTGTGGTGAATTTTTTGAAAAGGTGGCGTCTTTTAAAAACGCCTTTAGCTTTTAAAGCACATCACAAGGACGCAAACGGTGTTGTTTTTCGTAAGAACCATACATTGCATCATCATATTCGCGCTGTTTTATATCATCTAAAAAAAAACCGTATGCTGTGCTGTGTAGAATAAAATCGTGAGGAATGTTTCCGTTGAAACACTGCTCTTCACATTCTTTAAGATAGAATTCGGCAATATCTTCAGAGATATCTTCGCAACGATTAGTCGTTGGTTCAATACGCAAAATTTGGACAGCATTATCGGCTTGGTCGATAAATTTGATCATGTCACTTTCTTCTAAGAAAGGACCAGATTTAGCGAGATTTTGCTCTTCATTTTCGCACATCACTAAGAGAATTTCATCAGAATTTATAAACACTGGTTTATTCACAAATGCCTCCATACTGCCTATTGGCAAAAGTTATTTTCTAAGATATGG
>NZ_JBHINS010000022.1:0-2081 GCF_042195095.1 Bartonella sp. CL435QHHD | reverse complement strand
TTTTAAAGCTTTAATGCGATAAAGGCTTATAATATTTCGAGTAAGAGCATGTTTGATTTTTTTGATTTCACTGGTTAATTCATATTTTTTGCACATAGAGATACCCTCACAATTTAATGTGATAAACGTTTTCTAAAATTTGAAATGGGAAAATTTGAAAGAGGGGCGCCCCCGCCGCGCCCGTGCTTTCATTTACACTGCTTTATTGATTAGACCCAGACAATCTCTAATTCACCATAAGGAGAGAGACGTTCAGTATAGTTTTTTATTTTAGTAGACCCGCCGACATTTTCACGAATAACAGCAATTCCATGAATATTGGCATTTTCATAAACATGCATGTTATTTGCTATACGAGCGTTTTCATAAACCCTAGCATTGTCATAAACATAGGCATTATCATAAATAATAGCCTTGCCATACACATGAGCATTACCATAGACATGGGAATTATCAGAAATAACGGCATTGCCATAAACATGGGCATTATCATAAACATAGCCAGCAATGATAGCATTGTCATAAACCCGCGCATGACCATAGATATGACCACAAGTGACAGCATTGCCAAAAACTCTTGCATTTTCATAAACGTGACCATTTTTAAACACAAGAGCCTCATCATACACCCAGCAATTGCCATCATGAGAGAGGTTATCTTCCTTTTCAATAAAGCCACCCAAGGCACCAGCTCTAACATCAGAAAAGTCTTTTAATGCTTTAATGCGATAAAGGGTATGATTACCAAATACACGCGTTTCATTTGTGAGTGCAAACTTCTTTTGCATGAGCACAATTCCTTTATAAAGAGATTTAATTTTTAAATGAGATGTTTAAAGGAGGGCGCCCCCGCTGCGCCCACGCGTTATTTAAGCAGCGTCTTTTAGTGACTGATTATCATCACAGATATCATTACGAATTTTTGCACGGCTATTCACAACAGCATTGCCATAAATTTGCACATGATGATCAATATTTGATTTGCCATAGACCTTGGCATGATCATAAATCCTTACAAAGCAACCAACACGAGCCGAGCCAGAAACCTTGGCATGACCATAGATACTTGAATAATCCTTAATCCAAGCATTACAAAAAACATGGGCATTATCATAAACGCGCGCCCAGACATAAATGCGTGACTTGCCATACACACGAGCATTGCCAAAAATATAGCCACAAACATAGGCACTTTCATAGACACGGGCATTGTCATAAACCTTGGCACCATTAGAAATAGTAGCATTATCACTAATTACGGCATTACCATAAACATGCCCACAGACCTTAGCGTTATCATGAATTTTTGCATTATCATAAATATGAGCGGTTGTATCAAAAACCAATGCCTTGCCATTAACGATAGCATTGCCATACACCTTGGCACCTCTAAAGATTTTCGCATCATTATAAATTTTAGCATTTTCATAAACAGTTGCATTGAAAAGAACCGCGGCATTATCATAGACCCAGCAATTGCCATCATGGGATAAGTTACTTTCATTTTCAATAAAACCGCCGAGGTCTCCCGCTTTAACATCATCAAAATCTCTTAGAGCACGTATACGGTGTAAAGTAAGACCATCAAAAGTGAATTTTTCATTGGTAAATTCGTATTTTTTTGCAGACTCTTGTTGATTAACAGATGTGATTTCGTTTGCAATGTTAGAGGAAATTGTATTTTGGGAAGTTTTTATTATAGAATTTTTCATTTTAAATTCTTTCTAATCGTAATGAAGTTTTCAATTGACGCGCTATAAAGGCGCCGGGCGTTGAAAACACGGCGATTAGTCCGTCGTCACACTTTTCCCATAAGGGTATTGCATGGTGTGACACACCCGACAAAATCATTATACGCTTTAATACGTATAAAAAACAGTCAGTATTTTAAAGACTTTGGAAAGATTGTTTCGTAACCTATCCGCTAATCGTTAAGTGTTTTCAGCACTTGAATATTTATATAACAAAATACGTGTTTATTGTCAAATAATATTTCTATCTTTTTGATATTTTTTCTTATTTTTTAAATACGTTGTGTATTGATAATATCTTATGCTTATTAATTTCTTCTTTTATATTTA
>NZ_JBHINS010000049.1:0-1772 GCF_042195095.1 Bartonella sp. CL435QHHD | reverse complement strand
TTTTTTTTTCGCTTCATTTTAATATACTTTCAAAGATCGTGTTTTTTATTGTATTATCATGGTACAGCGATGTTATTATCATAAAGGAAAAACATTTTTTTATTTTTTCTTACTTTTTGAGTTTATCACCTTAGTCTGGTTAACGGTGCTGGTTTTTGAAATATACACATGTTTTATTGCATTTTTTGCGATATTTTCATGGCCATTTTTTATTAAATAAAGGGATATTCTTTCGTTTCTGAGAATTTGTAGAGAAATTTTATAACGTTTCGATATTTCACATCAGAGTGAGAGTTCTAGTATATTGAAGATTTTGTAACGAACTTATTATTGTCGTGTATAGAAATAATATTTCAAGACAGTTTACTTAAAAAAAGACTATCTATTCTAATAAGGGTGTGCTTATATAAGTATTATATTTAGATATTTCAACCTTGGTGCATTGAAAAGATCTTTTTTTCTGAAAAAATGTAAGCAATGATAAGCAATGAATTGAGTGTTGTTAAAGGAGCAAAGATATTAAAAATACGATATTGAAAAAAGTTTTGTTATGTATATCCGCGTGAGGGAATGTAAGAGGTTTGTGGTGCCCGTGCTCCTTTTATTTGGAAATAAGATATAATTAGAAGCCGTTATTTAGTGGGGAATTATGGAAAAATTCAAAATTCCTCTTGCAGAAGGGGTAGAGGTGTTTCATGTTAGCCGATGGGTGAATTTTTCTGTTTTGTTAAAATATCAAATTATTATTAGGGTTCTTCGTTATTAAGGCGCTTGAGTTAACAGGGGAGAGCCCTTTGATGGCATAAAAACGCTAGAAGAAAGAAGTGACAAGCTTGCCTGATAATAGAGAAGAAGTCTTTGTCTTATCGCGTTCAATGGTAGACGTTGTAATATTATCAATAGATTTGTGATGGGTTATGTCATTCATCATATATTAAATTGCTTTTCGGTGCATATTGGGGGCTTGTTAAGTATGGACAGGAGAAAAGGTTGGAAAGTGGTGCTGTTTGAAAGTTTTAATACTTTGTTTTAGGGGCCTATGGATCGTCTAACCTTATGATTAAGCATGTTCTTGTTGCGTGGGAAATTTATATAATAAACTTTATTTAAAAGGAAAAGTTATGAACTTGAAGAAAAAAATATTGAAAGGGAGCAGCTTTCTTGTTTCTGCTTTTATTGCACTGGGGGTAGTTGGACAACAGGTTTCAGCAAAAACACCGGCTGATACCCTTGTGATGGCTTGGAATCTTGATGCAATCAGTACGTTTGATCCTGCGCAGCTCAATGATGTTTATGGAAGTGAAATTGTTCGCAATGTTTGTGATAACTTGGTGAGTACTGCGACAGATGATCCTGCTAAAATGGTTCCTGCTTTAGCAACGCATTGGGATGTTTCAGGTGATGATCACAGTACGATGATTACTTTTCATTTGCGTGATGGTTTGAAGTTTAATAATGGCAGATCAGCCAATGCCAATGATCTTGTTTGGGGTATGAAGCGGGTTGTCAAATTGAAGATGGGTAATGCGGCAATTTTTAATGAATATGGAATTGTAGAACAAAATGTTGATGATGCTTTGCAAGCTCCTGATAAGAAAACAGTTGTGATGAAATTTGATAAACCTTATCCAGCAGAACTTATTCTTAATAATATTGTTGCAAGTCCTGCAACAGCTTTGCTTGATCGTAACACGATTATGAAACACGAAAAAGATGGTGATTTGGGAAATCAGTATTTGAAGAGTCATGCTGCTTGTGTTGGTCCTTATCAG
>NZ_JBHINS010000008.1:0-1610 GCF_042195095.1 Bartonella sp. CL435QHHD | reverse complement strand
GGGTTAGTGCTAGGCAAGCCCTTAACGCCTCAGCAGATTGCTGAGATCAAAAAGGATATGATCTGGCTTGAAACTCACCTTGTCGACGGACAAGAGGTCTTAGTGCCCCACGTTTATTTGGCGCCAACCTCCTCTTCAGAACAAGGGATAAAAAACGCACAAGGATTGCAAGGAAACCTTGCCAGTGCACGTTTGAAAGGGAATGGGGTCACCTTGAATGCGGACCGTCTTACCAATAGTGGTGCTGTGGTAAGTGATGATGCATTGCATGTTTCGACCACGCAAACATTGTTTAATGATGGTGGTTTTTTAGATGCCAGAGGTGCTGTAGAACTCACCAGTAACGGTCTTTTAGCCAATTCTTCCGGTGTTATTCATGGTGATACGGTTACCATGACGGGTGGTACGATTGTCAATAGTACCGCTAAAATCCGTGACACGAATGAATATGGTTTTGTTGATCGAGCTGGGCAGAAGGGACAAATTCTCTCTGATCATGAATTAAACATTCAATCCCTTGGTGATCTTGGCTCAGAGGGGGGGGAATTCACCAGCGGCGGTCCGATGACGGTGATTGTCGGTGGTTCTGCTACGTTTGGTTCATTAGTGCTAGAGAGTGACCATAAGGAGACATTGGAAAAAGGGCATTATAACGCCCAAAGCAGTGAGCACCGTTTGACAGAAGTCAACAGTGATGGAGATTTGACCATTGTCACAGGTGGTGAACTGAACCTTGAGGGAAAGTTTAAAGCCAAGGGCAATGGGGATTTCACCAGTGGTGGCGCTCTCAACGCGATTTCAGAGCAAGATTTTAACAGTTTTGATTTGGATCTGAGGGGCAAAGAAGGCGACAAATCGAAGCAAAAGAATAAGTTTCGTCAACAATCAACAGAAGTTACTACAAACAAAACCACGATAGAAACAGAGGGCAACCTCTCCATGCATGCGCAAAATGGGGATCTCACACTTGGTGCGGCAGGGCTATCAAGTGGTGGTCAGACGCATTTGGCATCAGATAAGGGAAAAATCAAGTTTCTGACCAACAAGGATCAAGATTTTAAGGATGTTTATCAGCGTAATGAAAACCTTGTGTGGTGGAGTGAGAGCGATAAAGGTTACCTTAAGGAGACCATCGAACATGTCACCATAGATGCTAAGGGTGGCATAAAGCTTGATGCGGGTGATGGCTTTGTTGTTGAGTATGAGGCAACTGGTGATTTAGACAAATCTCTTGAGCAATTGTCTCGCTCTCCAGGCATGGCATGGATCAAGCAACTGCGTGATGATCCAGAATTATCCAAGCAAGTGGATTGGCAAGCAGTTAAGGCTGAATTTAAAGACTGGGATTATAAAGCCCAAGGGCTGACAGAAGCCGGTGCGGCTATCGTGGCCTTGGCTGTCACGGCGGTTACGGGCGGAGCAGCCTCGGGCGCTGCCAGTGCCATTACTGGTGCTTTGGGGCTTGGCTCGAGCACCGCCATGAATGCGGCGATACAGGCAGGTGTCCAAGCGCTGATTAATAAAAGCGCTGTGGCTCTTGTCAATAATCGCGGCAACATTGCCGGCGCTTTGCATGAGCTTGGCTCTTCAAAGAATGTTCTCAGCATTGT
>NZ_JBHINS010000025.1:0-1600 GCF_042195095.1 Bartonella sp. CL435QHHD | reverse complement strand
TAGGCTCTGATGTTCAAGCAACGGATAAACTTCTCTTGCAAGCTGAGAGCAATGTTTCGATTGATGCCACACGCAACAGTGCCAATAGCCATCGCGGGGATCAAACCTTTCATGTCGCCGTGCACAATGGCTCTCATTTAAGTTCTGGAAAAGAGACCACTGTTCTCTCTGGAAAAGATATCCATATTGCTGCTTCCGATATAGATGCCAAGGGCAATGTTGGTCTTGGTGCCCAAGGGGAGATAACAATAGGGGTGAGAAACGATGAGATGGAGTATCATCTTCGCACCAAAAACACGAAAGTGGACATGCAAGCTTCTCATGCGGTTGGATCTTCGATAAAATCTGGAGGTGATACCACGGTCATTACAGGGCAGGATGGCAAACCGCATGATCTTAGCATTACAGGTAGTTCCATTGCGGCTGATGGCAAGGTAGGGCTGAAAGCCAGCAACGATGTCCTGATCAATAATGCAGAGGATAGCTTACATTATGAGATGTCGTATCACAAAGACGGTGGGGTGTTTAGTAGCAGCAAATCTGAGCATAACAAGATGGATGTGAGCCAAGTTGTGGGGTCAAGCATAACAGGGGGTGAAGGCATTGCCATTGATTCCGGAAACAACACGGAAGTTGTAGCCTCGATGCTCGTAGCCGGTAAGGCAGAGGAAACGTCAGGAGAGAAAGCACCAGGAGAACAGAAACAAGCGGATATTACCATTCACTCTGGGGGAAAGATTACTATCAAAGGCGCCCAAGAACACTTGGATCAGCAAGCACAATCGTCATCAAGTGGCTTTTTGCATGAGAAATCGTCCGATACATCTCAATCGCATACCACAACGGTCTCCTCTATCCTTGGGGCAACGGGCAACATCGTGTTAGACGCACAAGGAGAAGCCAAGATTTCTGCTTCTCATCTGCTTTCCGGTCAAGATATCAATGTGAGCGGAGAAAGTGTGACGATTGATGGCATGACAGATCATCATAAGAGCCATTCAGAGGAGCATGAAACAGGTTTTGGTGTGGGATCAGGCAAGGGCTTTGTGTCGATATACGGGAGTGAGGGAAAGACAGAAAATGAAGAGAGTTTTGAGCATCAAGGTTCTTCTCTCAATGCGGATGGCAATATCAACATCACTGCCAAGAAAAAAGATGTGAAAATTGTTGGCTCTGACCTTGCAGGGGAAAATGTTAATCTTACCGCAGCGCATGATGTGAATGTGCTTGTTGGTCATAATAGCCATTCCTCAAGCTCAAAGGAAGAACGTACAGGTTTTGGCATTCAGTTTGAAAAGAGCAACAGCGGTGCTTCTGTAGGTGTTGGAATTGCAAGCGCCAAAGATACGGGCGATCAATGGGAAACCACTTCCACACAATCACACATCACGGCACGCCAAGATGTGCAGATTACTGCTGACAATGATGTAAATATGCAAGCAGCCATTGTTTCGGCGGATCGTGATGTCAACATTGATGCCGGCAATAATATCACCCTATCAGAAAGCTATGATACCTCTAACGCAAAAGAAAAGCATGAAAAGTCTTTTGCTGGTGTGACAACTTCCGTTGATATCGGTGTCCTTGGCACGGTACAAGG
>NZ_JBHINS010000043.1:0-1354 GCF_042195095.1 Bartonella sp. CL435QHHD | reverse complement strand
AGGATCACCAAAACACCCTATTACCATACGCTTTTCTGCTGAAGCTCAAGAAATGTTTCGTGTATGGTGGGAAAATTTTCAGAAAAGAATAAAGAATGGTCATTTCTCTGCAAGTTTAAAAGCACATCTTTTGAAAATGAATCAAACCATACCAACCCTTGCGTTGATTTTTGAACTGGCTGATGGTGGGCGTTTGGAAATCAATAGAGATGCCCTTGAAATAGCCTTGCGATGGGAAAAATATTTGTTAAGTCATGTCAAAAGGCTTTATGCGGCGGCGAATAGCTTAGCAACAGAGGGGGCAAAATTAATTGTCGAGCGTTGTGATTGTTTACCCGATGTTTTTACAACAAGGGACATTTATAAACGTGATTGGAAATGTTTCAAAGATAATGAAGCCGTTAAGCAAGCTTTAGAGCTTTTATGCCGTTGTAACTATATACGTGAAATCTCTGGAGACAAGAGCTCACAAGGCGGTCGCCCTACCATACGCTATGAATGGAATCCCTTAGTGACAAGCCATAAAACATCACACTGAGGCAATTTGGAAATCTTATAGAACATTAACAATATAACAGAGAACTCTTCAAAGCACTCCCCATTATGAGTTTTGGGGGGGCTTTTTGTACGTATTATTTTATTTTTTTAATCTAAAATAAAAATCATTATATTTCAATATGTTAATGTTTTAAAGAAACAACCTATATTAAATGCAATCCGTAAATACAATCTATAATATATATTTAAAGGGGTTTTGTAGGGGTTTTGGGGGTTTTAAGAACCTACAAAACCTATCAAAATACTCATTCTGATATTTTAAAGCACGTAGTACATTTATCTTGATGAATACGTGAAACGAACAGCAAATTTCACTACGTTGCTGATCTTATTCCATGTCATGGGCTGTGGATAAGCAGCCTTAAAGACCCCTTTTGAAAAAATATCGGCTTTTTTTAGCAGTTTTTTTCCCTTTTTTATCGTTATTTGCCTTAAATGCATTCAATTGAATTCGTTTTGATTCTTTTGATGAATATTAATTATCTCATAAGGCAAGGGATTTTTATTACAATATGCTGCAATCTATTAAGTCTGATAATGAACAATTCACTTTACGCTCCCTTTTACAATCCTATCGTGAACAGGCAACATCAAATGCTCTACGGGGGAAAGTGTTTGAAGATTTTGTGACAAAATATCTTATGTATGACCCTCTCCACTATGGGCGATATGAAAAAGTTGAGAGCTATTATGAATGGGCAAAAGAACGTGAAGATTGGAATAAAAATGATATCGGCATTGATCTGGTTGCTAAGCTTCGTCATCAAGAAGGCTATGTGGCTATTCAGTGTAAGTT
>NZ_JBHINS010000067.1:0-1324 GCF_042195095.1 Bartonella sp. CL435QHHD | reverse complement strand
GTTCTTCAATTAGCTTGTCGCATTGTTCAAGATCCGCATCACATTGATCAATTGTCTGCTTGCTTTCCTTTAAATACCTAAACTCATTCTCTCTCATTTCTTTCTTAATATCTTGAACCTGCTCTTTAAGTGCTTTAACTTGGTTGCGATAATGCAATGCAATACGAAACATCACTCCGCTTAAGAGCAAAACTGAAACCACTGCTATCCATAAAATTTCATTCGAACTCATCTTTATCTCCTTTAATTTTTATGAGGGCGGTCATCATGACCAATCTGTTGTGCTTCGCATTCCATTAAAAAAAGAATGCAACAAGCCGCATGTGCCAAGTGTGATAAATCACTCTCAGCATCCTTATGCTCTCCACCAAACCATGCTAATAAATGACGTAAAGCAGCACCGTGAAACCTGCTCCAGTGCATGCCATTACGCCAATTGTTTGCTCCGTACTTCTTTGCCCCAAACTCTAAAACTTTGCCGATTTCAATCAGTGCCAACGGCGGTATAAGCTCTATACGAGGCTTACCATCATCATTCTTATGCGCTTCGTTTGTGCTATATGAAACGTGTTTACGCATGTAAACTTCGTCGTTATCGCTAACCTCTCCATAGCCACAAACCTTGGTATATCCACAAACCTTGGCATTTCCGTAAACACGAGCATTTTCACAAACCTTAGCATTCCCATACACATGCGCATTGCCATAAACCGAAGCATCATTACTAACACAGACATAGCCACAAACCTTGGCATTGCCATAAACACGGGCATGGTCACTAACATGCGCATGCCCACTAACACGAGCATTTTCATAAACTCTAGCTCTGCCATAAATATGGGCATTGCCATAAACATAACTATCTCCATAAATAAAAGCATCTATACCAACACGGGCATTGCCATAAACACGGGCGTTTTCATAAACATTGGCTCCATTAAAAACCCATGCATTTTCATAAACCTTGGCATTATCAAAAACACAAGCCTTCTGAGCAACCCAACATTCACCATGATGACTTAAGTTGCTCTCTTTTTCGATATACCCCCCAATCTCTCCAGCCTTCACATCTCCAAAATCTCTTAAGGCTTTAATACGATGAAGTGTGTGATTACCAAAAACACGTGTCTCATCCGTGAATTCATATTTCTTTTCTACAGCCATCTTTATCTCCTTAATGCTGTAAAGTTTCTCCGGTGTGATCAACACCGCAGCTCTTGCTAATTTTCGACAATGGGGGGTGTTGCTCTTGCATTAATCTCTGCAAGCGCTCGGGATAAAAAAAATCTTCTGGACGCAAATCTATCCCATGATCACGTGCGTA
>NZ_JBHINS010000066.1:0-1265 GCF_042195095.1 Bartonella sp. CL435QHHD | reverse complement strand
GATTGTTTATCAGCATCTTCAGTTTAATCAGGCGCGTGATATTGATAATCTTGATGTTGATTTAGGAAAATTTCATCAATGGGTGGGGCGTGTTGGTGGGCGTTTAAGCAAGACACTTAATGTTTCTGAAGAGGGACGTGTCGTTTCTTTTTATAGTAAGCTTTCTTATTTGCATAGTTTTGAAGATAAGCAATTTGTTTCTTTTAAAAACGATTTCCAATTAGGTTTTTTTGGTTCTTTTTTGGAAGCAGGTCTTGGGTTTAATGCTCGTCTTTCTTCAAAACTTTTTCTTCATGGAGATGTAACTTATCAGCATAAATTTAAGAAAGCTGGTTTTTCTGGAGCCAGTTTCTCTGCTGGATTGCGCCATCTTTTTTGAAGAGATATAATGTGCATTTTTATATGAAAGGCAGAAGATTTTTCTGCCTTTTAATGTATTGAAATTTATTTTTCCTCATCAATATGGTTATTTTTTTGATATAAAAGATTACAATAGATGCTTTCTTCTATGCGATGAGGAATTTTCCTAAAATTTTGATATTAAGATATGGGGGCAGATTTCATTGTGAATGTGAGAAGCTTGAATGCTAAATTCTTGTGGTATAATCTTTTAAAAGAGACGATATTGATGGTTGTTTTTGTCCATTTCTTTATTAAATTTTATAGATCATAAGTTTAGTCTTTACGAGATTTATGCATTTTTTTGAATTTTGTTTTAGAACTTTATTTACGTTTATATCATTTCATACGCATATTATTTGTTTCCTTTTTTAGGATGTTTACTTAAGAATTTTGGAGAAATACTTGTTTTTAGAACAAACAGAGGGAGTTTGAGGTCAAATTATAATAAAAGTAAAGTATGCTTTATCGTATTGTTACGGTTGTTGTTTTGTAAATGATAGGTGGCAGAGAAATTTTGATTGGATACAGGATATTATTTTTATTGCGGTTATGCGCGGATATCATCATTCTTTTTTCAGCATTCAATATTTGCGCAGATTTTAGCACTCGAGAATGTTCATAAGAAGCAATACACCTTTTTTCAAAAGTCCTTCTTTACATGCCAGCTTCGTTTGTGATGAACAAGGGGTTAATTGATTAAATATAAACAGGTTTGAATGAAAGAAATTTATAATATTCAGTTTTTTATTCAATATGTAGAATGATGAGTGAGTATTCTAAATCATTGATGAAATTTTCCTAAATCAACATCAAGATTATCAATATCACGCGCCTGATTAAACTGAAGATGCTGATAAACAATC
>NZ_JBHINS010000014.1:0-1181 GCF_042195095.1 Bartonella sp. CL435QHHD | reverse complement strand
CCTAAGACGTCTTCTGCCTTGCACGTGTTTGTATAAACGAGCTGGAAGATATGGATCTAATTTTTCAGCAGGTAAAGGCGTATCTGGTTCACATAACACACCCTTAATATTATCTTTGTGTAGTCTTTCTAATTTTTGAGCTTCGAGATAAAGCTTTTTAGCAAGGCTTAAGCTGAACATTCCACATTCAGAGGAACTGCGTTGAATATCCATTTCTGCCATGGCAAAAGAACAGTTAGACAATTCATGCGCTTTAATGGCCAATTGTGCCCTTAATGCTAGCACTGCTGATTGCATGTTTTTAAATGTTGTAGGTTCAAAAAATATCACGGACGTTTTGTCATCGATAGTTTGATGATCAATTACTGAAAAATGAATTCCTCTATCTTTTGTGTGAATGATAAATCTAGAAGATTTTATGCCTTTTTCGAGTGTTTCTTTTAGTGCAAGGGCAAAGTCGTGAGATGATGCTACCAATTGAAGACGCATTTCAGGATATTTAAGATTTGCTTGTTCTACCAAGGCTGGCATCAGTTTAAGATCTGTACTTGCATAATCAGCTGTAAACCAACGACCCATTAAGATGTCATCTTCTAAACGGGCAACAATATCTTTTAATTCCGCACGATTGAATGGGATATTTCTTCCTTTTTCGCTACTGGGTTGTTCTAAATGTGCAGTAATATTGTCTAATGATACATTTGCATGTGCCCCTTCAGGTGCACTTGCTCCTTCTGGTGTTTGTGAGGAATGAGGGAGGGAAGAATCTTGTGGCTTCATACTATTAGCCTCCATATTGATAATTGGTAGATGATATTATTTTCTTCAATTCTGGCTAAACAATGTTTGCAGGAAAGATTTTTTAGCTAAAAAAAAAGAGATGAAATCATCTTTATTTAAAAAAATTTGTTACGAAAGACAAAATCCCACGCTTTTCAGAGTTAAGGCAAGGTATCTTTTGTCTTTGTAAGAGGTAATTGCTTACTTTTTGCATCTTTAGCTCTTTACTTCTTTCAAAGGGAAAAGAAGATTTGCTAACAGCAACTTATATCTTACCGTAAAGCCGCAGAGCTTCATTCTTTGTGGATGTGGAATAGGGCTATGGCAAATGCTTATTACATCATTAGAGATTTGTATTCTGTTGCTCTTTTTCTGTGTTGTGAAACAGAAACAGTTTTTGT
>NZ_JBHINS010000034.1:0-1158 GCF_042195095.1 Bartonella sp. CL435QHHD | reverse complement strand
TAGCAGTATCCAACCTACGTTACTTCGACGAGCCAGGATCTTTGAGTGTCTCATTTGGTAGCGGCACATGGCGTGGACAATCCGCATTTGCCCTTGGTGCTGGTTATACATCTGAAAACGGAAAAATCCGCTCTAATCTCTCTGCCACGAGTGCTGGTGGTCATTGGGGCATAGGTGGTGCAATTACTCTGAAAATAAAATAATACGAACAACGAAAACAAAACATCCACCCTTATTTATTGAAATAAGGGTGGATATTTTTTTTACAGACGCACAGTATTTATCTAGAGATAAGCATAATATTTGATGAGGCTATAGACTGTGAGGTTTTATAGAAGATTTTCTATATTTTGTTGAAAAAAGATCATAGTAGAATCCATATTGCTAAAAAGTTATATTTTTATGTTGCTATTTTCATGAACAGCCTATAGCAATATGGGAGTGTATATTAGTAAGACTCATTTTGATGAAATAACTTTCAAAGGGGGAAAAGTAGTGCGTAAAGATAAAAGGTACATCACGAGACCGCGCATATATCATTATATGATATATTAAAAAGAAAAAATCCAACTAAAAAGCCAGTTATCCAAGGAAAACTATATTCCAGACATATTACAATTTCTTTTTACTTTACTTATTATTAACAAAACCATGCTTTCTAATAAAAATAAAGTCTATAATTAGGAAAATACATATTAAAACCTAGTACAAAGGATTTTATAGTAACCACTACCAAGTAAAATGTAATATTAAATATAAAGACCCCTTTTTAGTTAGAAAAAACAGCACACTAAAAAACTTAGACTCTAAATGTGTCATCTTTATGTCCACAAAACATAATCAAAAAGACAAACATTTAGGTCTCAATACAGAGAGCACAAACAAAACAAGACTAAAGACTCAAAATGTTCACACTCTAAGCAATGATCGTCTACTCTGAATTCCAAAGAAATCAATAATGCTAAAATGTGTCTTTTTTATGTTTTGGAGGTGTTTTTAAGTTTTTTCATTGGAGAGTTTGTTATGAAAAAATTATATGCCCCACAAGCTGCGAGTGAATTAAAACGTTCTCGTTTTTCTTTTGTTAAAGTTCTTTCGTTGGCTATAGCGGCTACATTCTTATCGAATGTTACGCCTGTTTTTTCAGCAAATCCTGAT
>NZ_JBHINS010000016.1:0-1122 GCF_042195095.1 Bartonella sp. CL435QHHD | reverse complement strand
TCATAAATTAAAAAATGAAATTAAGAAAAGATAAATTATCGTAAACTATACACTTTACTTTATGTTCAAAATTATAATAATGAAAATAAATATTAGACTTTGTTTAATTATCAAAAATAGTTAAAATGAAGTCGATCACCCTTATAATTTTGATTGTAAACCTTTTATCAGCTTGTGCATTAGCACCAAAGCTAAAACAGCCCAATGATAGGAACCGTGTGCCTATTAATAAAACAATCCCTGCCGAAATCAAGCGAGAGACAGATGAAAAAGCGATTTATTACAATAGGAATGATTACCCTTTTAGGAACGATAAATTTAACTCTAACGTCTAACTTTAGTTGGGGTTCTGGGATTCAAGGTTCAACTGTTCAAAGTCCTTTCCCTGTTTCAAAAGCAGAATATCTAAAAATTATTGAGTTGTTAAACCAACAAATCAGAACAAACGAAAACCAGATCGAAAACGCGAAAAAAATCTATCAGTCTATAACAGGAAATAGAATCCAAAAACCAACAATAGGAGAGAACAAGAGCTTTTTCATACAAGATTCGCCTTCTATCTATCCAAAAACGCATCCCAACTACAGTGGCGTAGATGTTGGACAATTTCGAGACCTTTTATATTCTGTTCTTGACGAAGAGAAAAGAGTTATCTTCTGGTCATTGCCGTATCATGATATGCGCACAATAATTAATACCCGTCTTAACTATAGTGGAATTGTCGATAAAGCTGTAAGTTTGCAAACTTTTCAAGACGCAGAGAACCGCTTTACACAAATTGTCGATTTCTTAAATAATATAGATAAAACAAAAGATTTAAAAGGAGTTTTCGAGCTGCAAACACGCATCAAGACCATGTCAGCCATGCTCCAAAATGAATATACAAAACTACAAATGGTCAGAAATTTAAGCGATAACGAAGAGGCTCTTATCGAAATACAAAAACGTAAATTGTATGGAAAAATTATAGCCTCTAACCACAACGATATGCCTAAAATAAGATCTAACCAATAAAGCTCTTTACAACATTTGCTTTTTTTCATGAAAACAAAATCCACTGTAGAAGGTTCAGTACTATCTGAACAATTCAGAGAGGCAGAAAGCTTTTATCAAAGTCAAGAT
>NZ_JBHINS010000051.1:0-1106 GCF_042195095.1 Bartonella sp. CL435QHHD | reverse complement strand
CTCTCTGGGGGCACCATTTTTTATTTTACACATGTTTGTAAATGAATCGGCTTTTAAAACCTTGTCTGTTAAAGTTTATGCTTTCTGCTTCTGCATAATTTAGCATTTTTAAGTTCTATTCTTGAAAAACTATGTAATACCTTAACAAATTATCTATTGATCTAAGTGTATTGCTCAATAATTTTTTCTTCCATTCAAATTAACTTTTTGCTTATCCCACAGAAAAAGCATTATAAATATACCTAATTTCCAGTCATATCTAGAAGAAATTTTAAACTATCGATGCAAATCTTACATAAAATTTTATTCAAATAGTGCAAATCAGCCATTCCCTCCAAGGTACTCTTTAGACGCACTAAATATCTGAATATTTTTATTTAAAAAATTAAAATCTTTTAAAGAGCTTTCTTATTGAATTATACTTAATTTAAACTCAATAAAAACTTTCCTTGAATATATATGTCATTCTTACAAATTTATCTCTCATAAACTGTTAGAGTAATAACATTTTCTTTTCGCCAATATGAACGATCTAAATAAAATAAATATCTGGAAAGGTAAAATAATTCAAAAATACACGACCGGAATTTAATATAATTTATCAAACATTTTCAACTAAACATTTCTTATTATTACGAAAACGATTGTTAGAACTTTAAAAAAATATTGCTTTATAAAAAACTTTTAAACAGGAAAAAAATGATAAATATCATAATTACCTTTCATTTTTTCAGAAAAAACTACCATGTTTAGAAATGAAACTCTTAGATAACACACTCAAAGAATTAACTTATGAAAAATTATTTTAATTGAAACTTAAATAGTTTTACAAAGAACGCTTTAAAATGCGTATTAAAATGATTGACCTTTTACAAGAAATTTGTCAAAAAGCATATCTAGTTTGGAGGGGTGGCCGAGCGGTTTAAGGCACCGGTCTTGAAAACCGGCGTGCAGGAGACTGTACCGTGGGTTCGAATCCCACCCCCTCCGCCACAGCACTTTTATGGTTGTAGCTTGCCAGCGGTTGTAGCTTGCCAGCGGGTTTTGTATATTTTGACACTAGGTTTTGTACCAATTTATTTTTTTTAAAGAGTTTTAAAGATGTT
>NZ_JBHINS010000041.1:0-1085 GCF_042195095.1 Bartonella sp. CL435QHHD | reverse complement strand
GCTCGGTAGCTTTAACAATCCAATCAAAAGCAAATGCATATTCAATAAATATCTGCAAAAAACGTTCTTTTTACATTTGGAAGCGTTGGTTTTTACAAAGCAGCTTTTCATAAGATAAATAAACAATTATGGTTTTTTGTTACCATTTTTATCAAGTCAATTTTATTAATAATAGTTATTAAAAAATCACAAAATTAGAATAACCACTTGAAAATATACCCATATGGGTATATTAATAATCATGAGTAAAATAAAACGTATCATATGGCTTGGTTCTTCACTCAAAGATATAAAAAGTCTTCCTGATCTTATTCAACAAAGGATTGGTTATGCTCTTTATCTTGCTCAGATAGGAGATAGAGGAGAAAATGTTAAGGTTCTCAAGGGGTTTGGATCTGCCAATGTTCTAGAAATTATTGAACGCGATATTCAAGGAACTTATCGCGCTGTTTATACGATACAATATAAAAAATCTCTTTATGTGTTGCATTGTTTTCAGAAAAAATCGACCCGTGGCATTGCAACACCAAAACCAGACATTAATCTGATTAAAGAACGTCTCAAGTTAGCAGAACAATTAGAAGGGAATTAAAATGATCAATGTTTTTCACGGTAGTTCCAATGTTTATGCGGATCTTGGCTTTTCAGATTCCAGAGAGATGCTTATCAAAGCGCAACTTGCTCATAAGATTAGTCAAATTCTGAAAGAAAAGAACTTAACACAAAAACAGGCTAGTCAACTTTTGAAAATGACTCAACCAAAACTGTCTAAACTCTTAAGTGGAGAATTTCGAGGAATTAGTGAAATGAAAATGCTTGAGTGTTTGGCAAAATTGGGAAACGATATAAAGATTATTGTTAATCCGAAAGAAGTTAAAACGCTTGAAGGACATTTTGAAGTTGTTTTTTCTTCTTAAACTTCTTTATGATTAGCTTTTTATGGTCTATTCATACATGGCAATTGTTTATAAAAAATGGTCAAATGAATCACGTATAAAAGTGTGGATTCTTGAGTGGATTCATATAAGATAATTACACTCAACCTATTGACTTTATTGTATTTTTTAGTATTATATCTCATATGA
>NZ_JBHINS010000071.1:0-1056 GCF_042195095.1 Bartonella sp. CL435QHHD | reverse complement strand
AGGTTTTAATTATGACAAATATCTCAAAAACCACCCCCGTTATCTCTAATATTGCAAATGAAACCGCGTCTGTTAATCAACAAGAGCCTGCAAAAAAATACGAATTTATTGATGATTGTGAATATATCGATGGTCATTTCTTAACTCGAATTAGAGCCTTAAGAGATTTTGATGATGTCAAAAAAGGCGATTTAGGGGGGTATATTGAAAATGAAAGCAACTTATCTCATGAGGGCAATTGCTGGGTGTATAATAAAGCACGGGTCTTTCAAAATGCACGCGTCTTTGGAAATGCTAAAGTAAAAAGCTTTTTTGTTGATGTCTATGGTAATGCGCAAATTTATGGGAATGCTATTTTTGAAGGTATGACATTAAAGGACAATGCAAAACTGTCTGGTAATGCGCATGCTAGCAACGCCGTTGTAATTGAAGGCAATGCACAAATTTATGATAACGCCCGTGTCACTGATCATGCTCATATTTCCGATAATGCTGTCATTTGTGATGATGCCCATGTCGGAGGCAATGCAAAAATAAGTGGCTCTGCTTACATTTGTGATGAATCACGTGTTTTTGATGATGCCGTTATTTGTGATGCTCTTATCTCTGGTTCTTCATATATTCATAGCAATGCCTCTTTAACAGCTAATGAAGATATCTGTGATGATGCATATCCTGAGTTTGGGAGCGAAGATGATTATTATCGTCATGAGTATTATGCTGATTTTGAAGGGTATTATGACGATGATAATGACAGCGAATATGAAAGTGATGCTGCGTAAATGACACGCGCGGGCGCGGCGGGGGCGCCCCCCTTTAAACATTTCATTTAAAAATTTAAATCTCTATAAAGGAATTGTGCTCATGCAAAAGAAGTTTGCACTCACAAATGAAACGCGTGTAATTAATAATCATACCCTTTATCGCATTAAAGCATTAAAAGACTTTGCTGATGTTAAAGCAGGTACTTTAGGGGGCTTTATTGAAAAGGAAGATAACCTTTCTCATGATGGCAATTGCTGGGTTTATGATAATGCTTGTGTTGTAAAATCTGGT